>NZ_UFRM01000001.1:72500-435625 GCF_900444945.1 Actinobacillus lignieresii
GCCAATCAAACCGGGAGATAGCTGGTTCTCCCCGAAATCTATTTAGGTAGAGCCTTGAGCGGACACCTTCGGGGGTAGAGCACTGTTTCGGCTAGGGGTCCATCCCGGATTACCAACCCGATGCAAACTGCGAATACCGAAGAGTGATACTCAGGAGACACACGGCGGGTGCTAACGTCCGTCGTGGAGAGGGAAACAACCCAGACCGCCAGCTAAGGTCCCAAAGTACTAGTTAAGTGGGAAACGAAGTGGGAAGGCTTAGACAGCTAGGATGTTGGCTTAGAAGCAGCCATCATTTAAAGAAAGCGTAATAGCTCACTAGTCGAGTCGGCCTGCGCGGAAGATGTAACGGGGCTAAAACTAGTCACCGAAGCTGCGGCATCAATGGAAACATTGTTGGGTAGGGGAGCGTTCTGTAAGCGGATGAAGGTGAATCGAGAGGTTTGCTGGACGTATCAGAAGTGCGAATGCTGACATAAGTAACGATAAAACGAGTGAAAAACTCGTTCGCCGGAAGACCAAGGGTTCCTGTCCAACGTTAATCGGGGCAGGGTGAG
Organism: Actinobacillus lignieresii; assembly: GCF_900444945.1. Taxonomy (NCBI): domain Bacteria; kingdom Pseudomonadati; phylum Pseudomonadota; class Gammaproteobacteria; order Pasteurellales; family Pasteurellaceae; genus Actinobacillus; species Actinobacillus lignieresii. The sequence goes on from NZ_UFRM01000001.1 coordinate 73,058, forward strand.
TCGGCCCCTAAGGCGAGGCTGAAAAGCGTAGTCGATGGGAAACGGGTTAATATTCCCGTACTTGGTATAACTGCGATGTGGGGACGGAGAAGGTTAGGTTATCGCACTGTTGGATGTGCGTTTAAGCCGGTAGGTGGGTGTTTTAGGCAAATCCGGAACACCATTCAACACCGAGAAGTGATGACGAGGTTCTACGGAACTGAAGTAACCGATACCACGCTTCCAGGAAAAGCCACTAAGCTTCAGGTTATACTAAACCGTACTATAAACCGACACAGGTGGTCAGGTAGAGAATACTCAGGCGCTTGAGAGAACTCGGGTGAAGGAACTAGGCAAAATAGCACCGTAACTTCGGGAGAAGGTGCGCCGGCGTAGATTGTAGTGATTTACTCACGAAGGTTGAACCGGTCGAAGATACCAGCTGGCTGCAACTGTTTATTAAAAACACAGCACTCTGCAAACACGAAAGTGGACGTATAGGGTGTGATGCCTGCCCGGTGCTGGAAGGTTAATTGATGGTGTTATCGCAAGAGAAGCTCCTGATCGAAGCCCCAGTAAACGGCGGCCGTAACTATAACGGTCCTAAGGTAGCGAAATTCCTTGTCGGGTAAGTTCCGACCTGCACGAATGGCATAATGATGGCCAGGCTGTCTCCACCCGAGACTCAGTGAAATTGAAATCGCCGTGAAGATGCGGTGTACCCGCGGCTAGACGGAAAGACCCCGTGAACCTTTACTATAGCTTGACACTGAACATTGAATTTTGATGTGTAGGATAGGTGGGAGCCTTTGAAGATGACACGCCAGTGTTGTTGGAGGCGTCCTTGAAATACCACCCTTTAACGTTTGATGTTCTAACGAAGTATCCGGAACGGGTACTCGGACAGTGTCTGGTGGGTAGTTTGACTGGGGCGGTCTCCTCCCAAAGCGTAACGGAGGAGCACGAAGGTTTGCTAATCACGGTCGGACATCGTGAGGTTAGTGCAATGGTATAAGCAAGCTTAACTGCGAGACGGACAAGTCGAGCAGGTGCGAAAGCAGGTCATAGTGATCCGGTGGTTCTGAATGGAAGGGCCATCGCTCAACGGATAAAAGGTACTCCGGGGATAACAGGCTGATACCGCCCAAGAGTTCATATCGACGGCGGTGTTTGGCACCTCGATGTCGGCTCATCACATCCTGGGGCTGAAGTAGGTCCCAAGGGTATGGCTGTTCGCCATTTAAAGTGGTACGCGAGCTGGGTTTAGAACGTCGTGAGACAGTTCGGTCCCTATCTGCCGTGGGCGTTGGAGAATTGAGAGGGGCTGCTCCTAGTACGAGAGGACCGGAGTGGACGCATCACTGGTGTGCCAGTTGTCTCGCCAGAGGCACTGCTGGGTAGCTACATGCGGAAGAGATAAGTGCTGAAAGCATCTAAGCACGAAACTTGCCTCAAGATGAGTTCTCCCAGTCTATAAGACTGTAAGGGTTGTTGGAGACTACGACGTAGATAGGTGTGGTGTGTAAGCGTAGTGATACGTTGAGCTAACACATACTAATTGCCCGAGAGGCTTAACTATACAACGCTCAAGTGTTTTTGAGCGCTACACTCAGTAGCAGCTTGTTTCGAATTTAAGAAGAAAGAACAAAGACAAAGAAGACAAAAGACATCAACAGAATATTCTGGCGACCAGAGTGCTGTGGCTCTACCTGAATCCATTCCGAACTCAGAAGTAAAACGCAGTAACGCCGATGGTAGTGTGGGGTTTCCCCATGTGAGAGTAGGGCATCGCCGGATTGAATTTAGCGCGAAAGCGAAAACGAAGCAAGAAACCCTGTGGTTGGCGATAACTACGGGGTTTTGGCTTTTTTACAACAGACAATAGTGTTGTTTTATCCTCAGCCTTATTCTCATCCTCAAGCTCAGTCTCAACCTCACTTTTATCTTTATTCAGCTTCTCCTTTCTTTTTTCCTTTTCGCTGATTCAAACAGCCCCAACTAGGGTATTTGTAAAACAACAAGGGAATTTGACCGCTTGTTCGGGAAATATTAAAAAATTTATCTCGGATAAGAATATAGAAGGTTTTAGCGTTTTTTATAATTACCTTACGATTGAACGTTGCAATATGAAATAGGGCTGATAATATGTAAATTATTCAAAAAATAATTTATAGCACAACATCAGGGTATTTCATGCAAAAATTTTTCTCTTTATCAGCGTTTACGTTGTTACTTTTCTCTAATTCGGCACTCGCTGCACCTAAAACATTTACTTATTGTATTGAATCTTCGCCTACTTTTTTAAATCCACAAATCGGTACAGACGGGGCGACTTTAGATCTGGCGCAAGCGTTATATAACCGTTTGGTTGACTTTGAACCAGGGACGACGAATCTGGTTCCTTCATTAGCTGAAAAATGGGATATTTCTGTGGATGGTAAAACCTATACCTTTTATTTACGTAAAGGGGTTAAGTTTCATAAGAATAAAGAATTTACTCCTTCTCGTCATTTCAATGCTGATGATGTGTTGTTTGTCTTTAATCGCCAATTAAATAAATATAATTATTTCCATAATGTTTCAGGTGGAAACTATGAGTTTTTCTTAGGTATGGATATGCCTAATATCATAGAAAAAGTCGAAAAAGTGGATACTTATGTAGTCAAATTCCACTTAAAAGTGCCGAATTCGCCGTTTTTAGCTAATCTTGCGATGGATTTTGCCTCGATTTCCTCTTCGGAATATGCCGACCAAATGTTAAAAGCCGGTACGCCGGAGAAAGTGGATACCGCACCGATTGGTACCGGGCCGTTTGAGTTTGCCGGTTTACAGAAAGATGCTTATGTGCGTTTTAAAGCATTTGATGATTATTGGCAGGGTAGAGCAAAATTAGACCGCTTAGTCTTTAGCGTTACGCCGGATGCTACGGTTCGTTATGCCAAATTGCAGAAAAATGAATGTCAGGCAATGCCTTATCCGAATCCAGCGGATATTGCTCAGATGAAAGCAGATACTAATTTACAGGTATTGGAAAAATCAGGGCTGAATATCGGCTATATTACCTTTAATTTAGATAAGAAGCCGTTGGATAATCAAAAAGTTCGTCAAGCTCTAAATTATGCGGTAAACAAACAGGCGATTTTAGAATCGGTGTACCAAGGTACTGGTTCTATTGCTAAAAATCCGATGCCACCGACAATTTGGGGCTATAACGATGAGGTTCAGGATTATGAATATAATCCGGAGAAAGCGAAAGCATTATTAAAAGAAGCTGGCTTGGAAAACGGTTTTGAAACGGAATTATGGGCAATGCCAGTTTCTCGCCCGTATAATCCGAATGCACGTCGTATGGCTGAAATGGTTCAAGAGGATTGGAAGCAAATCGGGGTGAATGCCAAAATTGTTAGTTTTGAATGGGGAGAATACCTCAAGCGAATGGAACAAGGCGAACATTCAACCGGTATGATGGGCTGGACTGGCGATAACGGTGATCCGGATAATTTCTTAAATACTTTATTAAGTTGTAATGCGGTCAAACAAGGCTCAAATTATGCACATTTCTGTGATAAATCTTACAATGATTTAGTTACGCAAGCAGCGCAAGAGCCAGATAAGGTAAAGCGAGAAGCACTTTATAAACAGGCTCAAGTAATTTTTAAACAGCAAGCGCCTTGGTTGCCGATTGCACATTCAACAACTTATTTCCCGATGCGTAAAGAAGTAACAGGCTATACGGTTAGTCCTTTCTTATCGCATAACTTCTATCGAGTGGAGTTAGGAAATAATTAATAGATTGTAGTAAATGTGATAAGCGGTCTAAATTTTGCGGAAATTTGCAAATTTTCGTTGAATTTAGACCGCTTTTTACTGAAAAAGTATTGAACTTCATCGAAAAACTTGTATATTCGATTAATTCATAAAAATAAAAAACAAACACAACATTGGAGCATTCGATGAAAAAACTCACCAAACTCTCTTTATTGCCATTGGCAATTGCCGCCTCGAGTTCGGCCTTTGCGGCACCTAAAACATTCGTTTATTGTTTAGAAGCCTCACCTACTTACTTAAATCCTCAATTCGCAACAGATGGTGGTACGCTTGATGCGACCAGCCAAACGATTTTTAACCGCTTAGTAGATTTCGCTAAGGGAGAAACTTCAGTTGTGCCTTCTTTAGCGGAAAAATGGGATGTGTCAGAAGACGGTAAAAGTTATACCTTTTATTTACGTAAAGGGGTGAAATTCCATTCAACTAAAGATTTTAAACCAAGCCGTGATTTTAATGCGGACGATGTAGTGTTCTCATTCAATCGTCAATTAGATCCGAATCACCCTTTCCATAAGGTATCCGGTGGTAACTATGAATATTTTATCGGTATGGATATGGGCAACATTATTCAAAATGTTGAGAAAGTGGATGATTATACGGTTAAAATTAATCTAAAAGTACCGAATGCACCATTCTTAGCGAATATTGCAATGGACTTTGCTTCGATTTTCTCTGCGGAATATGCGGATAAATTATTAAAAGCGGGTACGCCTGAAAAATTAGATCAAAATCCGGTCGGTACAGGCCCATTCCAATTTGTTGATTACCAAAAAGATTCTCAGATTCGTTACAAAGGCTTTGATCAATATTGGGAAGGTAAACCGGCGATTGACCGTTTAGTTTTTGCGATTACGCCGGATGCATCGGTGCGTATGGCGAAATTACAAAAAGGTGAATGTCATGCAGCACCTTACCCGAATCCGGCTGATCTGGAGGCATTGAAAAAAGATCCGAATATCAATTTAATGACCAAACCGGGTTTAAATATCGGCTATTTACATTTCAATACGCAGAAAAAACCGTTTGATGATGTGAAAGTGCGTCAAGCGTTAAACTATGCGATTAATAAAGATGCGATTATTCAGTCTGTTTATCAAGGTTCCGGCGAAAAAGCGAAAAATCCGATTCCACCGACAATGTGGAGTTATAACGATGAAGTGAAGGATTATGACTATGATCCGGAAAAAGCCAAAGCCTTGTTAAAAGAAGCCGGATTGGAAAAAGGTTTTGATACCGAAGTGTGGGCAATGCCGGTTTCTCGTCCGTATAACCCGAATGCACGCCGTATGGCGGAGCTTATCCAAGAAGATTGGAAAAAAGTGGGTGTGAATGCCAAAATTGTGAGTTACGAATGGGGTGAGTATCTCAATCGTATGCGTGATGGCGAACATACCACCGGTATGATGGGCTGGAACGGCGATAACGGTGATCCGGATAATTTCCTGAATACTTTATTAAGTTGTGCGGCAGTAAAACAAGGTTCTAACTATGCAAAATTCTGTCATAAAGATTTTGATAAGTTAATGACCGATGCGGTTCAAACAACTGATAAAGCAAAACGTACCGAGCTTTATAAACAAGCGCAAGTACTTTTCAAAGAACAAGCACCATGGGTAACCATTGCTCACTCAACCACTTATTTCCCGGTTCGTAAGGAAGTAAAAGGTTATGTGATCAGCCCATTTAGCTTACATAATTTCTACGGTGTTGATTTAGAGGCAAAATAAGTTCTCTTATTAACCATTGAAAAGCACGGCAGAGAGTTATCGGCTATTTGTAAAAAATTCGCTGAATTTTACCGCTTAATGCCGTGTTTTTCATATTTTCCGTGGTTCAAATAACGAGTATACCTAATGTTTTCATTTATTCTTAAACGTCTTTTGATGGTTATCCCAACCTTTTTGGCGATAACGTTAATTACTTTTGCCTTAGTGCATTTAATTCCGGGCGATCCGATTGAAATTCGGATGGGGGAACGAGGTCTAGATCCGGCAGTTCACGCTCAGATGATGGCTCAGCTCGGCTTAGATTTACCCTTACCTGAACAATATTTTAATTATATTAAGGGAATCTTTCAGGGCGATCTCGGCAATTCATTCCGTAATAATGAACCGGTGTTAAAAGAGTTTTTCACACTGTTTCCGGCAACGGTTGAATTAGCCTTCTTTGCGTTGTTATGGTCGCTGATATTTGGGATTTTCCTTGGTGTAATTGCTGCGGTGAAGAAAGATTCGTGGATTTCACATACAGTAACCACTTTATCTTTAACCGGTTATTCGATGCCGATTTTCTGGTGGGGCTTAATCTTAATTCTCTATTTTTCCACACCGTTAGGCTTACCGGCTTCCGGACGTTTACCTTCCGAATATTGGATTGAAGCGGAAACCGGCTTTATGTTGTATGACACTTGGGTTTCAGATGAGCCGGGAGCATTTATTGCCGCAATTAAATCGCTAATTTTACCTTCGATCGTGTTAGGTACTATTCCGTTGGCGGTGGTAACTCGTATGACTCGTTCTTCAATGCTGGAAGTGTTAGGCGAAGATTATATTCGTACCGCAAAAGCGAAAGGTTTGAATACCACTCGCATTGTGATTGTCCATGCGTTACGTAATGCCTTGATTCCGGTGGTTACTGTAGTGGGACTGATTGTGGGGCAGTTACTTTCTGGGGCGGTACTTACAGAAAATATTTTCTCGTGGCCGGGTATTGGTAAATGGATTATCGATGCGATTAATGCTCGTGACTATCCGGTTTTACAAGGTTCAGTACTAATTATTGCGACGATTATTATTTTAGTGAACTTAACCGTTGATTTAATTTATGGTGTTGTTAACCCAAGAATTCGCCATAACTAAGTTTATTTTCCGGCTTTTACAAGCGGTTAAATTTACGCAAAATTTTGCAAAATGATTTGAATGGAGTGAGATACATAATGTCTTCAACAACCCTTTCGGCACCGGCTCCGAAGACACCCTTACAAGAGTTTTGGTATTACTTTTGCCAAAATCGTGGTGCGGTTATCGGGCTTGCCTTTATTGCTTTTGTCTTTTTTGCTGCAGTATTTGCAGGTTGGGTCGCACCTTTTGACCCGATTGAGTAAAACCGTAGTGCCTTATTACTGCCTCCGGCGTGGATGGAGGGCGGTAATTCCGCTTATCTGCTAGGAACCGATGATATTGGGCGTGATATTCTTTCTCGTATTATTTACGGTGCACGCTTATCTGTGTTTATCGGTTTAGTGATTGTTGTCTTATCATGCGTATTCGGCGTGATTTTAGGCTTACTTGCCGGTTATTACGGCGGCGTGATTGATATCGTGATTATGCGTTTTGTCGATATTATGTTGGCAATTCCGAGCCTACTTCTCACCATTGGTGTGGTTACGATTTTAGGCCCTTCTTTGATTAATGCGGCGATTGCGATTGCGATTGTTTCGATTCCAAGCTATGTGCGTTTAACTCGTGCTTCGGTGATGAGCGAAAAAAATCGTGATTATGTAGTCGCGAGCCGGGTTGCCGGTGCCGGTGTATTACGTTTAATGTTTATTGTGATTTTACCGAACTGTCTGGCACCGTTAATCGTACAAATGACGATGGGGATTTCCAATGCGATTTTAGAACTTGCCGCACTTGGCTTCTTAGGAATAGGTGCGCAGCCGCCGACACCGGAATTAGGTACAATGTTGGCGGAATCTCGTGGCTTTATGCAATCGGCGAACTGGTTGGTAACCATTCCGGGGCTTGCGATTTTATCGCTTGTATTAGCGTTTAACTTAATGGGTGACGGCTTACGTGATGCGCTCGATCCGAAACTGAAACAATAAGGAGAGCAAGATGGCTTTATTAACGGTAGATCAGCTTTCTGTCCATTTCGGTGATGAGAAAGCGCCCTTCAAAGCGGTAGATCGTATTAGTTATACGATAAACGAAGGCGAAGTGTTAGGCATTGTCGGTGAATCCGGATCGGGTAAGTCGGTTAGCTCGTTAGCGATTATGGGCTTAATTGACTTCCCCGGTCGTGTGACGGCAAACTCGCTTGAGTTTAACGGCAATAATTTATTAGCGTTAAAACCGAAAGAAAAGCAAAAAATTGTCGGTGCGGACGTGTCGATGATTTTCCAAGATGCGATGACCAGTCTTAACCCAAGTTATACGGTCGGGTTCCAAATTATGGAAGCGTTGAAGGTGCATCAAGGCGGCTCAAAAGCGACTCGCCGTGAACGTGCGATTGAATTATTAACTATGGTGGGGATTCCAGATCCGCAATCTCGTTTAGAGGTGTATCCGCATCAGCTTTCGGGCGGTATGAGCCAGCGTGTGATGATCGCAATGGCGATTGCGTGTAATCCGAAATTATTAATTGCGGATGAACCGACTACCGCATTAGACGTAACGATTCAAGCTCAAATTATTGATTTATTGTTGGAATTACAACGTAAAGAAAATATGGCGTTGATTCTGATTACCCACGATTTAGCATTGGTTGCGGAATCGGCACATCGCATTATCGTGATGTATGCAGGGCAAGTGGTAGAAGAGGGCAAAGCGGAATTAATCTTTAAAGCACCGCTTCACCCCTATACGCAAGCCTTACTTAAAGCGTTGCCTGAATTTGCCGAAGGTAAATCTCGTTTGCAATCGCTGCCCGGTGTGGTTCCCGGCAAATATGACCGACCGCAAGGCTGTTTGCTGAATCCTCGTTGCCCGTATGCAACGGATAAATGTCGTGCCAGCGAGCCTGAATTACGAGTTTTAAACGGTCGCCAAGTAAAATGCCATTTTCCATTAAATGAAAATGGCGTGCCAACTACCCAACAATAACGGAGAAGCGAAATGACTGATTTGCAAAAAAATGAACAAAACGCACCGCTTCTTGATGCGAAAAATTTGAAAAAATATTATCCGGTTAAGCAAGGTTTGTTTGCTAAACCGAAAACGGTTAAAGCGGTAGACGGTGTGTCATTCCAATTGGAACGAGGCAAAACATTGGCAGTGGTTGGAGAGTCCGGTTGTGGTAAATCAACCTTGGGGCGAATGCTCACGATGATTGAAAATCCAACTGAAGGTGAGTTGTTTTATAAAGGGCAGAATTTCTTAATCAATGATAAAGAAACCGCCGCATTACGCCGTAAAAAAATTCAGATTGTGTTCCAAAACCCTTATAGTTCGCTGAATCCACGTAAAAAAGTGGGCAGCATTTTAGAAGAACCGTTATTAATTAATACTGATTTATTGGCAGCAGAGCGTAAAGCGAAAGTATTGGAAATGATGGGCAAAGTCGGTTTAAAACCTGAGTTTTATGACCGCTATCCGCATATGTTTTCTGGAGGACAACGCCAGCGTATTGCGATTGCTCGTGGCTTAATGCTCAACCCTGATGTGGTGGTGGCGGATGAGCCGGTTTCGGCATTGGACGTATCGGTGAGGGCACAGGTGCTTAATTTGATGATGGATCTGCAAGACGATATGGGGTTGTCTTATGTTTTCATTTCGCATGATTTATCGGTGGTTGAGCATATTGCCGATGAAGTGATGGTGATGTACTTAGGGCGAGTGGTAGAGCAAGGCGAAACTAAAGCGATTTTCGGCAATCCTCGTCACCCGTACACCCAAGCATTACTTTCGGCGACACCCCGTTTAAATCCGGAACAACGTCGTGAGCGGATTAAATTAACCGGCGAATTACCCAGCCCGTTAAATCCGCCGAAAGGTTGTGCGTTCCACGCTCGTTGTCGTTTGGCAACCGAAAAATGCAAAGCGGAACAGCCGCAACTAAAAAGCTACGAAAACGGCACAAAAATCGCTTGTTTTATGGTGGACTAGTTTAGCCAGAAAGATAAATATTAACCACGGAACACACGGATTACTCGGAAATTATCTTATGTGATCATTGTATTTCGTGGTTTTTTATTTATAAGCAATAGATTTTCTAGTTTAGTTGAAAGCGGTTAGATATTTCTGAGTTTATCCGAATAAAGCACTAAGCAGAGAGCGATAACCATCAGTAAGATTGCACCGGCGAATAGAATCGTATTCGTTGCACTTTCGTGATCGACAATAATCAGACGTAACATAGCGGTAATACCGGCGTAAATGAAGTAACGCAGCGGGAAGTGATAGCCGCTCTTAAAGTATTGAGAGATTAAGCCGAGAAAACCGAAATAGAGGAAGAACATCACAATTTGTTCGGCTAAAGCGTAGGGAACGGTTGTTCCGCTGGTTAGAATCATCACGCATAGCCCGTAAGTCACTTTAACCAGAGCAATAATTAATACGACGGCGAGAATGATAAGTAATACGCTTAAAATATTACGTAATAATTTAGTGATAGTATCGGGGAATTGTTCGGTAATTTTCATTTTTTGTCCTTATTATAGAATTTAATTTATATTCTAAAATAATTAACGGACAATGGTAAAGCAAGAATCGGTAACGGTTATAAAAGTTGTTTAATATTTTCGATGATATAGTCCACAATCGATTTTCCGGTATGCAATTTGTGTCTTAGCATACGTTGAGCGTCCGAATGGTGAATATATAACTTTTCGTTGATGTCAGGCTCATCGCTAAGGAGCCATTGCCGACCTATTTGCGCCACAATATCAGAGAGATCCAAATCGTCATTTTCCGCTTGAATATTTATCCAAAAATCGGCAAGCGGCTTCGGTTCCGGATTTTTAAAAATATTTGACCCCATCCAAACCAGCGTACCTTCCCCAACCGGATCAAGTGTTGCAAGAATACGAACTCGGTAGCCTTTATCTTTTAGAATTCGCGCTAAATGCGTGGCATTCCAGCCGCCTAAACTGTGTCCGATAATGTAAATCAGATCTTGCGGCTGGATTTTGACTAAGACGTTTAACTCGATATCGCTTAAATAATAAACACGATTATAACTTAGAGAATGGAAATGAATATTAGCATGATGTGCTAAGTATTTTTTGACTTGGCGGGCTAATTTTTTTTGTGCAATCGTAATATTGTGCAGTGGCCCGACAAAGTAATAGGATTCAAGGTCGGCGGCTCCGCCAATAAAGAAAATATGAGCGTGTCGATGAAATACTTTCATTTTTCCTCCTTTCAGACTAAGCACAGGGCGTAAGCAAATACTTACGCCTTATTATTAAATGGCTGCAGTAACGACAATTTCAACCTTCCAATTCGGATTTGCCAGTCTTGCTTCCACCGCAGCACGTGGCGGCGCATTATTTTCCGCTGCCCATTCGTCCCAAGCACGGTTCATTTCATCATAATAAGCCATATTCGCAAGATAGACGGTCGCTATTAAGATCTTACTTTTATCGGTATTGGCTTTAGCTAAGCATTTATCAATTTCCGCCAATACTTGTTTGGTTTGTTGATAAGCGTCTTGGCTATCGTCCGTCGGCACTTGGCCTGCAAGATAAGCCACGCCGTTATAAATCGCGACTTCAGAGAAACGTTTACTGACATCAATACGTTGAATCATAATATTCCTTATGTTTGAAAGAAAACAAGCGGTAGAAATTTGCAAAAAAATTGCAAAATTTTACCGCTTGCATAGCTTAAATCGGCTTATTCTACTTTAACAATCCAGCCTTCCGGCGCTTCGACATCACCGAATTGGATACCGGTAAGTTCCGCATATAGGCGTTTTGTTACCGGGCCGACTTCCGTTTCCGAATAGAATACGTGGAAGTTATCTTTATGTTGAATACCGCCGACCGGTGTAATTACCGCCGCTGTACCGCAAGCGCCGGCTTCAGCGAATTGATCTAATTGATCGATATATACGTCACCTTCAATTGTTTCCATACCTAAACGTTCTTTAGCAATATGTAATAACGAGTATTTGGTAATACTTGGTAAGATTGATTCTGACGCAGGGGTAATAAATTTATTATCTTTGGTAATACCAAAGAAGTTTGCCGCACCCACTTCTTCAATTTTGGTGTGTGTTTTCGGATCAAGGTAGATCGCATCGGCAAATTTACGGGTTGCCGTACCTTGTTGTACGGCTAATTCGTGCGGTAACAAACTTGCCGCATAGTTACCGCCGACTTTAACACCGCCGGTTCCAACCGGTGCGGCACGGTCATAGTCGGTTGTGATGAAGTTGGACGGAGCTAAACCGCCTTTGAAATACGCACCGACCGGACAGCAGAATACCGAGAAAATGTATTCCGGCGCCGCTTTCACACCGATGTTATCACCCACGCCGATTAAGAACGGACGTAAGTAAAGCGTTGCCCCCGAGCCGTACGGGCCTAACCAATCTTGGTTTGCTTTCACCACTTCTTTACAAGCACGCACAAATAATTCGGTTGGTACTTCCGCCATTAATAAACGGCGAGCAGTACCTTGCATACGTTTTGCATTCTCTTCAGGGCGGAATAAGTTAATAGAACCGTCTTTGCAGCGATAAGCTTTTAAGCCTTCGAAACATTGTTGACCGTAGTGAAGTGCGGTGGAACCTTCGTGAATATGGAGAGTGTTATCCGTGGTTAATTGACCTTCGTCCCATTTACCGTCTTTCCAGTGTGCGATGAAGCGATAATCCGTTTTGATATATGAGAAGCCTAAATTGGCCCAGTCTAAATCTTTTAAAGCCATGTTGTTGTGTCCTTATTGTTATGTATTACAAATGAATTTTTACATTGTAAGCCAAAAACGAATAAGAATGTAAGAGCAAAACGGCATTTTTTCGATAAAAAAAGCCCAAGCGAATTGCTTGGGCTAACTGTTTGTAAAAGAATTAAGCGTGTTTTGCAGCCACTTCTTTTAATAAGGTTTGTAATTCGCCTTTTTGGAACATTTCTAACACGATGTCGCAACCGCCGACTAATTCGCCTTCCACCCATAATTGTGGGAAAGTCGGCCAGTTTGCGAATTTCGGTAACTCGGCACGAATATCCGGATTAGTTAAAATATCTACATAACCGAACGGCACTTGGCAGTTGATTACCGCTTCTACCGCACGAGCGGAGAAACCGCATGAAGGGAATTTCGGCGAACCTTTCATATAAAGTAGAATTGGATTTTCGCCGATTTGTTTTTTGATTTTTTCAATAGTATCGATAGTTTCCATGATAACCTCTAGTGATTAATACCTGAGTAATTGTATCAGACTTTTATGGCTAGCCAAATAACCTTTTCGCCTTATAACGAAATATCTCGTCTGCCGGCAAAAGAGTGGGAAAGGGTCGTACCGTCCACCATTTCTAATGAACCGCCGACCGGAATCCCATGCGCAATCCGAGTCACTTTCACATTGTGAATACGGCACATTTCCGCAATGTAGTTGGCGGTTGCATCGCCTTCAATGGTCGGATTGGTGGCAAGAATAACTTCGTGAAAAGATTCGTTTTCTAAACGACTTTGTAACAAATCTAAGCCGATTTCTCTCGGGCCGATGCCGTCAAGCGGCGAAAGATGCCCCATCAATACAAAGTAGCGTCCCGAAAACTGTCCGGTTTGCTCAATTGCTTGAATATCTTCCGGCATTTCTACTACGCAAAGCTGACCGCTCATTTGGCGACGAGGATTTTTACAAATATTGCATTCGTCTTCTTCGGTAAAAGTACGGCAAGAACGGCAATGACCGATATGCGTCATCGCTTCATTTAAGGCTTTGGATAAATTGATACCGCCGGAACGATTGCGTTGCAATAAATGATACGCCATACGTTGTGCGGATTTCGGACCGACGCCGGGTAATGCACGTAGGGCTTCCATCAGATTTTCGAGTAAAGGGCTAATTTGCATAAATAGGAATGGATAGTTGAAAATTAATAATGGATAGCCGCAATAAAGCGAACTATCCATTATCGCTAAATTAGAATGGGAATTTCATACCCGGTGGTAATTGCATACCGGCGGTCACGCTTGCCATTTTTTCTTTTTGCATTTCTTCCGCACGGCGAACGGCATCATTGAATGCGGCGGCGACTAAATCTTCCACCATCTCTTTATCGTCTTCCATTAATGACGGATCGATTTCGATACGACGGCAATTATGTGCGCCATTGATCGTTACTTTAACTAAACCCGCAACGGATTCGCCGGTGACTTCAAGCTGTGCGATTTCTTCTTGCATTTTCTGCATACGCTCTTGCATTTGCTGAGCTTGTTTCATTAAACCGCCTAAGCCGCCTTTTCCAAACATTATATTTTCCTCAATTTGTATAATAAAAATAGAAACGGTTTATTTTACTTAAGCACTCCGCTTTAGGCAAGCGGTTATCTTTTGTCGATTTTTTGCAAAAAGTAAGCTAAAAACGACCGCTTGGCTTAAGTAAAAATAAGCTCCCTTACGGGAGCTTATTGACAAGATTTATTCAATTGAGAATTTCACCGGAACGGTCACATTACTCGGGAATCCCGCCGGCGGCGGTGAAACTTTCGTGCTTTGTGCCGCTTTGACCGCCGCATTATCAAGATTACCGTTACCGGAACTGTTTAACACTTTGACATTGATTAACTCGCCGGAAGAGGATATGGTAAAACCGATAGTAACCACGCCCGTTTTACGCATCATTTTTTCTCGAGTCGGATAAGCGTTATTGGCTCGGCGTTGTAATGCACGTTGTAATGCCGCTTTATACGCACCGATTTCACTTCCGGAAGCTCCGCTACCACTACCGCCTACCGCACCGTTTTGTGAACCGTTGGCGGAAAGACCGTTCGGATTACCTTCCGGTTTACCGTTTGGAATACCTGCACGTAATTGAGTGCCTTGTACCGCATTAGGAATCGCTTTGGCGACAATACCTTGTTTTGCTTCAGGACCTTTTTCTAACGCCTTAATCGGTTTATCTTTTACTTTCTCTTTTTTAGGTTTTTCTTTTTCTTTAGGCTTTGGCGGTTCTTTCGGTTTTGGTTTTTCCTTAGGTTTTTCCTTCGGTTTTTCTTTCGGCTTAGGCTGAGGTTTAGGTTCTGGAATAGCTTCCGCTTCAGGCTCCGGTTCCGGCTCGACTTCGACTTTTTCCGGCTCCGGCGGTACTGGCTCTTCTTGTGCGACGGCAACTTGAGGTTGTTCCAAAAGTGCGGCGACTAACTCCATAGACATCGTTTCTTCTTGGGGTAAATCATCGGAATGAGAATGGGTTACCATAGAGGCTAAACCGCCGAAAATAGCGGTATGAATAAGAATGGAGCCGGTTAAACCGATACGAGAATGTTTTTTCTTCATACTCGTATCCTATTTCTTCGAGGTATCTTTTTTGGTCACGATAGCGACATTCTTAATTTCATTCGCAGAGAGAACATCAGTCAGTTCGACAAATTTTTCAAAGGCTACCGCACCGTCCACTTTTAAGGTTACTTTTTGAGTTTTATCCCAAGTTGCAATCTCGCTCGTGAGTGCTTCTTTGGTAATCGGCTGATCGTTGAAATAAAACTCGTTGTTTTCGGTAATCGTCAGAAGTTTTGCCAATTCGTCCGCTTTCATCGCTTGAGTTGTGGTCGCTTTCGGAATATTAACCGGAATTTTTCCTTGAGAAATAAATGAAGCGGTTACCAACACGATAGCCAGCAATACCAACATAATGTCGATAAAGGGAATAATATTAATTTCGTCAAATTTTTTCATAAGAAACCTGATTGAGTTGCAAAAAATAAGTGAAATTTGACCGCTTATTGATTGGCTTTACGAGCTTGAATCGCTTGCCATTTAAGTTTGCTTTCATCCACTTTACGGTTAAAACCGCTATAGAACATCATTGCCGGAATAGCGACTAAGATACCGGCTGCGGTTGCTTTTAATGCAAGCGAAAGGTGAACCATAATAGATGCAGCGTCAATATCACCGCCGGAATGACCTAAATGGTAGAAGGTAAGTAAGATCCCTAATACGGTTCCTAATAAACCGATATAAGGGGCGTTGGCACCGATAGTGGAAATGGTGGTTAAATTGCGAGTGGTATCAATTTCCAAATCTTGTAGCGTGTCATATTTGGTCACATCCAATTGTTTGTAGAAAAGTACGCGTTCAATAATTTTCCATACCAACACAACACTCATTAATAGTAATAAGCCTAAAATAATATAATCAACATGGCCTTGTAAAAGTTCAAGCATTTGTTCCATAAAATCCTCGGAAACGGTCTAAAATAAGCAAAAAAAGTTCATTTATAATGAAAATAGTTTGCAATTATACTGAGTAGGTCAAAAAATTCAACTCGTAATAATAGGTATTCTCGTTTATTTTTGTAAATGCATTGTGGTATAGTCGTCCAATTTTTATGTATATCTATTTTTATTATTGAGTATGAATTATGAGTGAAACATTTACTGAAATTAGCCCGCAACAAGCATGGGAATTAATCGAAAACGAAGGCGCGACTTTAGTCGATATTCGTGATGGACGTCGTTACGCCTACAGTCATCCGCAAGATGCCTTTCATTTAACCAACGAAAGTTACGGACGTTTTTTAGATGAAGTGGATTATGAAGAACCGGTTATCGTCATGTGTTATCATGGTGTAAGTAGTCGCAATACCGCACAATTTTTAGTCGAGCAAGGTTTTGAACGTATCTATAGTGTGAAAGGCGGCTTTGACGGCTGGGAACGAAGCGGTTTACCGATTGAAACGGCGTACTGAAAATCAGTTATAATCTCGCCGACTTTTTAGATGAGAGGAATCGTATGAATTATTTTGTTAATGTCACCGAAAGTAATTTTAGTGAAGTGTGGAACGCAGCGGCACAAGTACCGGTCGTGTTTAATTTTATCTCTATGAGAGAAGTGGCTTCACTGGAAATGGATTCATTATTGCGCCGTTTAGCCGATGAAAATCCGGCGCAATTTTTATTAGCTACGGTAAATTGTGACGAACAGCAAGCATTGGCGGCCCAATTTAGAATTCAAACGATTCCGACCATGTATCTTTTTGCTGGCGGGCAACCGGTTGATATGATTCAAGGGGCGATTTCCGAGCAAGAAATGCGAGTGCGTTTAGCTAATATTTTGCCGAAAGAAGAAGAGCTTAAATTCAATCAAGCTTTAGAATTACTGCAAGATCAGCGTTATGAAGAGGCGTTACCGTTACTCAAATCGGCTTGGGAAATGACCGATAAGAAAAATAGTGATTTCGCTTTGCTGTATGCGGAAACCTTTATCGTGATGAAGAAAGTGGAAGAAGCTCGAGAAATCTTAAAGCAAATTCCGATTCAAGATCGTGATAGTCGCTGGAACGGTTTGCAAGCGCAGATTGAATTATTAGAACAAGCGAACGAATCGCCTGAACTACAGCAATTGCAAGCGGATTATGCAAATAGCAAAACGCCGGAAATTGCGATTCGTTTAGCAAATCAGTTACATCAAGCACATAAAAATGAAGAGGCGTTAGCACTACTATTTGATTGGTTAAAAGCTGATTTAAATAGTGCAAACGGCGAAGTGAAAAGTCAATTTTTAGCGATTCTTTCCGCTTTGGGTAATGATCCTGTTGTGCCGAAATTTAGACGTCAGCTTTATTCATTGCTCTATTAATCGTATTTGAAGCAAAAAATGAGGCGGAAGAGTTACTCCGCCTCATTTTTTATTGGGTAAATTTTTCAGAAAATTAGACCGCTTGTTGCTGCTTTAATGCAGCCGCTTCATTTGCTTCTTGTAATACCGAAGCTAAATCATCGCCTCCGGCGGCGGCGACTGCTGCGGCGAATGCGCCTTCAACCAACGGCGCATAGCTAATTACTACTTTTTCTGCCTTTTCAGGCTCAAGTAAGTCAATTGCGGTTTCCGCACTTAAAATCGCACTACCGAGATCGACAAAGATCACCACACCGTCTTCGCTGAATACGTCTTCAATTGCATTCATAATTTTTACTGCATCCGTACCAATCGGATTATCCGGATCATCGATACCGGCTGCGACTGCGATTTTGCACGAACCTTGTGCCATTTGGCGAGTGATTTCTGCTACGCCTTCTCCAAGCTGTTTACTATGCGAAACAATCACTAAATTAACCATCACTACTCCTATTTAACCGCTTCAGCTAAAGCTTTGATTAAATAATAGCTTGATATTGCACCGGGATCTGCATGACCAACGCTACGTTCACCTAAATAGCTGGCTCGCCCTTTTTTAGCTGTCATCGGCACGGTGGCTTTTGCAAAATTTTCGGCTTTTTCGACCGCTTGATTAAGTAGAACGCCTTCAGGCTGAGAGTGATCCGCTTGGGCTAATTCATCAAGCAACGGAAGCCAAACGTCACACAAAGTTTTATCACCCGGTTCTGCACGACCACGAGCAACAATGCCTTCCACGCCGGCTTTGAAGACGCTAACAAGTTCTTCAAAAGTTAGTTGTTCTTTACCGTTAGCAACTTGTGAACCTTTGATAAATAAAGTGCCGTATAAAGGTCCACTTGCACCGCCGACTTGAGAGAGTAACGTCATACCGACCGTTTTTAAGATCGTACCGATATCTTTATCGCTTACGGTAGCAACTTTTTCTAACGCCTTACTAAAACCTCGTTGCATATTTAAGCCGTGATCACCGTCACCGATTTCGGTATCCAGCTGTGTGAGGAAATCTCGTTGCTCAGTCATCACCTGATTACAATTTTCAAGCCATTGTAGGATTTGTTGTTTTGAAATCGCCATCTTATTCTCCCCAACGTAATGCCGGCGTATTAACCGGTGCATCCCAAAGTGCTAAGGTTTCATCATCGACTTTTAGTAAGGTAATGGAAACACCTTGCATATCGAGTGAGGTACAGAATGAACCGACCAAATTACGCTCAATCGTTAAACCGAATTGTTCACAACAATCGGCAAGCACATTGTAAACACCATATAATTCTGAAAGCGGTACCGCACCTAAGTTATTCACTAACGCAATCACACGATCGCCTTTTTGTAACGTTTGTTTTTTATCTAACACTTCGTTCCATTGTTGAGTGTCGTTATCCCAACGGCGTACAGTACGCTCATAATCGCCGTGTGCAATGAGTGTTTCAAACATTTGGCGTACGGTTTTATCCAGATTTTCAAATGGACGGCGTTCAATGCCCGGTTCGCCGTGAATCCCTACGCCAAATTCCATTTCGTTTTCGGCTAAAGTGAAAGACGGTTTACCGGCTGCCGGTACGGTACAAGCGCTAAGCGCAATGCCAATCGAATGTCCGGCATTATTCAACTTATAACCTAACTTGGCTAATTGCGATAAGTTGTAACCTTTATCTGCCGCTGCACCCAATAATTTTTCTAATAATACGGTATTGGCAACGCCACGGCGACCGGCAGTATATAAACTGTCTTTGACTGCAACATCATCATCAATTAATACGGTTGCAACTTTTACCCCACTATCGGCAAGAAGTTCGGTTGCGGTTTCAAAATTTAAAACGTCACCGGTATAATTTTTAATAAGTAATAACACGCCTTCGCCGCTATCGACATTTAAACCGCATTCAAACATTTGATCCGGTGTCGGAGAGGTAAAAATAGCACCCGGACAAGCACCGTCTAACATTCCCTTACCAACAAAACCGGCGTGCATCGGTTCGTGTCCGCTCCCGCCGCCGGAAATCAATGCCACTTTACCGGCAACCGGTGCGTCAGCTCGGCGTACATAAGTCGGTTCGGTATTAAGAACAAGGGTAGGATGAGCTTTGGCAAAACCGGCTAACTGTTCCTGTAAGACAGTTTCGATTGAATTGATAAGTTTTTTCATAGGTATTTATCCTTTTAAAAGAAGAATTTGTCCCAATTTAACCAAAATTCGAGGCGAATTTCTGTTAGTTACTTCACAAAATCGAAAAAAAGATGAGTGAAAACGAAAATAGAGTTACAGCTAAATTTACGCTAAAATAACAACGATATTTATTGATAAGGATTACACAATGACAGTTAAACACGCAAAACTTTTAATTTTAGGCTCAGGCCCGGCGGGCTATACCGCAGCCGTTTACGCCGCTCGTGCGAATTTAAATCCGGTATTAGTGACCGGTATGCAACAAGGCGGTCAATTAACCACCACCGATGAAATTGAAAACTGGCCGGGCGAGTATGAGCATACTACCGGTACCGGTTTAATGGATAAAATGCTGAAACACGCTGAAAAATTTAATACGGAAATCGTTTTCGACCACATCAATAGTGTAGATTTATCAAAGCGTCCGTTTACTTTAAAAGGCGATATTAATACCTTCACCTGTGATGCGTTAATTATCGCAACCGGTGCATCGGCAAAATATTTAGGTTTACCTTCTGAAGAAGCTTTTAAAGGCAAAGGCGTATCGGCTTGTGCGACTTGTGACGGTTTCTTCTATCGTAACAAACCGGTTGCGGTTGTTGGCGGCGGTAATACTGCGGTTGAAGAAGCGTTATATTTAGCCAATATCGCTAGTGAAGTACATTTAGTACACCGCCGTGACAGCTTCCGTGCCGAGAAAATTTTATTAGGTCGCTTACAGAAACGTGTGGAAGAAGGCAAAATTATTCTTCACACTGACAGAACGGTCGAAGAAGTGTTAGGCGATAATATGGGCGTAACCGGTGTGCGTTTAGCTTCAACCAAAGACGAGAGCAAAGAAGAAATTAAAGCGGATGGTTTCTTTGTCGCAATCGGTCACGCACCGAATACTGCCATTTTTGACGGTCAGCTTGAATTGGATAACGGTTACATTAAAGTGAAATCGGGCTTAGAAGGAAATGCGACCGCAACTAGCGTAGCAGGCGTATTTGCTGCCGGTGACGTTATGGATCATAACTATCGCCAAGCAATCACTTCAGCAGGTACAGGCTGTATGGCAGCGTTAGACGCAGAACGCTTCCTAGATGCGTTAGAAGCCTAAATATTTTTACGGAACATTAGCTTCATTCAAACAAGCGGTTAAATTTCACAAGAATTTTGCCATGTTGATTTAAGCGGATGTTCCGTGTTTTTTATAAAGGAAATGTTATGAATTTTACTGTGATTATTCCAGCTCGTTACGCTTCAAGCCGCTTACCTCGTAAACCGTTGTTAGATATTGCCGGTAAACCGATGATTCAACACGTGTGGGAAAAGGCGCAACAAGCCGGTGCAACACGTGTGATTATTGCGACTGATCATCCGGAGATTGAAGCAACCGCCAAAGCGTTTGGCGCGGAAGTGTGTATGACTTCGGATCAACATAATTCAGGCACGGAACGTTTAGCGGAAGTGATTGAAAAGATGCAGATTGCCGATAATGAAATTATCGTGAATGTACAAGGTGATGAGCCGCTGATCCCGCCGGTGATCGTCTCGCAAGTGGCGGAAAATTTAGATCGTTGCCAAGTGAATATGGCGACATTAGCGGTAAAATTAACCACCAAAGAAGAACTTTTCAATCCGAATGCCGTCAAAGCGCTGGCGGATAAAAACGGTATGGCACTCTATTTCTCTCGTGCGCCGATTCCGTTTGCCCGTGATCATTTCGCAGACTGTGATGACGCTTTTGTCGAAAGCCAAAATTACTTGCGCCATATTGGTATCTACGCATATCGTGCCGGCTTTGTAAAACAATACGTCGCTTGGCAACCGACGCAATTAGAGCAGTTGGAATCGTTAGAACAATTACGTGCATTATGGTACGGAGAAAAAATTCATATCGAACTTGCCAAACAAGCACCTCAAGTAGGAGTGGATACGCAAGAAGATTTGGAACGTGTTCGCCGAATTCTGGCTTAGAATCGGCGGAAACAAGCGGTCAAAATTGCAAAAACTTTGCAAATCGGACCGCTTAATTATCTAGGCTGAGTAGCAACTCAGTAAATAAAAACGTGCTTAGGCACATTTCTCGGAGTAAACCTATGTTAGGAAACATTTTAGGCTCAATCGCATCATCTGCTTTAAGTGGCGGTAACGGCAATCAATCAACAGCACTTCAATTAATTCAAGCATTACTACAATCTCAAGGTGGTGTTGAAGGCGTAATCGCTAAATTACAACAAGGCGGTTTGGACGACCTATTAAAAACTTGGATCAGTGCGGATAAAGAAAACGCACCGGTATCAGGTGAGCAAATCGCAAATGTATTCGGTCAAGAAAACTTGCAAGCGGCGGCACAAGAAGCTGGCGTAGAAGAAAAAGATGCGGGTGATTTATTAGCGGAGTTTTTACCGAAAATCGTTGATACATTAACACTGGACGGTCAATTACCGGATCTACAAAACTTAAATACTAACGACCTACTAGCACAAGCTGCGAAAGGTGTGTTAGGTAAATTATTTAGCTAATCTTAAAAAACAGGGAGAATTAAATTCTCCCTGTTTTTGTTTTGGCTTAATTAGCCCGTTATAAAATTATTGTTATCCTTCCTCTTGACAAATCCGCAATGTTTCTTTGATTAGCTCTAATGCAATCGTGCCTTCCGGTGGTAGTTCCGGAAGCGGTTGATCGCAGTCGAACCATTTGGCATCGAAGATTTCTTCCTCTTGTAGCGTGATTTCACCGCTTTCGTAATCAGCCAAAAAACCTAACATCAGTGAATTTGGGAATGCCCACGGTTGGCTGCCGAAATAGCGGATATTTTTGATTTTTAAGCCGCTTTCTTCCCATACTTCACGTTGAACGGTGGTTTCGATCGCTTCACCGGCTTCAACAAAACCGGCTAATGTGGTGTAAATCGTGCCTTTATGACGTAAGTGGTTGGCGAGTAAAATTTGTCGGCCACGGCGTACCGCCACGATAATAGACGGGCTGATGGTCGGGTAGCTACGATGTTGGCAATTTGGACAATGAATCGCTATTTCATTATCGGCAAGTTCGGTGTGCGATCCGCATTTACCGCAGAATTTATGCGTATTGAGGAAATGATTAAGTGAAACGGCTCGGTGTAATAGGTGAGCTAATTCCGCCGGACGAGCAATCTGTGAGCGTAGATTTACCATGGTAAAATTTTGCAGATTTTCGACCGCTTGTTCATCCAGTTGCACCAGAAAAACCGGTGAGTTTTGATATGTTCCAACCTGTAATTTAGCAAAGCCGGCTAAACCTAATTGTTCGGTGGTGCCGAAAGGAATCTCATCATCTTTTAAAGCAATCTCAAATTGATGTACTAATACCCAATAACTTTTCATATTTGCTCCCGAAATTATTAAATTTTTAAGTCAATTTGTTGAAATAATTGGCGTTTTTCTTTTTCATCTAAAACTCGGTATTCACCGCTATTTAACTCGCCTAGCTGAAATTGCCCTAAACCGATACGGATTAAGCGTAGGGTTGGAAAGCCGATGTGTGCGGTCATTCGGCGTACTTGGCGATTTTTTCCTTCGTGAATTTTTAGCTCGATCCAACTAGTTGGAATGTTTTTTCGCTCTCGAATTTTTGGGGCGGTTTGCCATTCATAATTCGGGGCGGAAGTTGCTTTGGCTTTTGCCGGTTTAGTTAAGCCGTCTTTCAGTTCAACACCTTTCTCTAACTTAGCTAAATCCGTCGCTTGCGGAATACCTTCCACCTGTGCGAGATAAGTTTTCTGCTTTTCAAATTTGGGATTTGCCAAGCGATGCTGAATTTCACCGTTCCATTGGAGCAAGGAAAATACGGTTTTTTATCTCATATTGTCCTATTTGCATTTGTAACCTTTTATTAACAAATTTGAAGTAATTTTAACCAGAATAATATCCAAATAAAAAGTACGGTATTTTAAGCATTTTGGAAGTCTATAAATTAGACAATTTGCAAAAAGAATGAAAATATTTTTATTGACATAAGAAAAAACAGCGTTAGGCGTGCTGAATTTGTACGACCTCAGCCTGATTTTTCGCCCAATTGATTTCGACAATAGTAGCGGTTGGGAAGGCTACATTGGCTTGATGATGCGTTAAAATTTGAGCTAAATCATACACAACCGGCAAATGTGAAACGATGAGAAT
The DNA here is from genome assembly GCF_900444945.1 of Actinobacillus lignieresii. Taxonomy (NCBI): domain Bacteria; kingdom Pseudomonadati; phylum Pseudomonadota; class Gammaproteobacteria; order Pasteurellales; family Pasteurellaceae; genus Actinobacillus; species Actinobacillus lignieresii. Next base: position 96,695 of record NZ_UFRM01000001.1, read on the forward strand.
GTATTTTGCTCCTTCGCTCTTCAGAAAATCCAAGTAATTTTCGATAGTCTGAGGATTGCCGTTCGGAGTAATTTCTTCCCATTCTTCGGTAATAGTTGCAAAATTTTGGGAAAAATTGACCGCTTGCATACCTGTAATGAGATGTTCAAGGGTTTGTTTCGCACGCAGATAAGGGCTAACTAGAATTTTGTCGAGCATGATTTGGTGCTTGTTTAAATAATCGCCAAGCCATTTGCCTTGCTCAGTAGCACTTTGTTTGCCGTGTTCGGTTAAAGTTCGAGCAGCATCACTAGCGGCATTGAAGCCGGCTTCACCGTGTCTCATAATCCAAATATTCATTATATTCTCCTTTAGTTGTATTTAAACTCGTGTGATTTAGGCGTATAATGACCCCCGTTTAATGCATAATCAAGATGCTTAGAAAGATTTAACTTAATTTTTAAATTTATTATGGAGTCAAATAATGTCTAGAAAACTCAGAAGAACCAAGATCGTTTGTACAATGGGACCTGCAACAGATCGTGGCAATACGTTGGAAAAAATCATTGCTGTCGGTGCAAATATGGTTCGTATGAACTTCTCTCACGGTATTCCTGAAGATCACATCGAACGTGCGAATAAAGTGCGTGAAATTGCTGCAAGATTAGGTCGCCACGTGGCGATTGATTTTAGGCGATTTTAGGCGATTTGCAAGGTCCTAAAATTCGTGTTTCGACTTTTAAAGACGGCAAAATTTTCTTAAACATTGGCGACAAATTTACCTTAGATGCCGATTTACCTCGTGGCGAAGGACATCAATATGCGGTAGGTTTAGACTATAAAAATCTACCTAACGATGTAGTGCCGGGCGATATTCTGTTATTAGATGATGGTAACGTACAACTTAAAGTATTAGAAGTTGAAGGTGTTAAAGTTCATACTGAAGTGACCGTTGGCGGTCCGTTATCAAACAATAAAGGGATTAACAAATTAGGCGGTGGTTTATCAGCCCCTGCATTAACCGAGAAAGATAAAGAAGACATTAAATTAGCGGCGAAAATCGGTGTGGATTACTTAGCGGTATCTTTCCCGCAATCAGGTGCAGATTTAGAGTACGCCCGTCAATTAGCCAAAGAAGCCGGTTTAGAGGCGAAAATCGTGGCAAAAGTTGAACGTGCCGAAACCGTTGCAACCGAAGAAGCAATGGACGACATCATTTTAGGTGCGGACGTTGTGATGGTTGCTCGTGGTGACTTAGGGGTTGAAATTGGTGATGCGGCTTTAGTGGGTGTGCAAAAACGTTTAATCCGCCGTGGTTAGTTTAGATAAAGTGATTGAGACGATGTATGAAACTGGTAAAGATATGAATGCGAAATATCGAGAAACTTCAAAAGGTGGATTAGCAATTAAGATTCTGCCTTGTGATTAAAGTAAAAATCCACCTTTTGGTGGATTTTTGCACCGCTAATTATGCCTTCCTTCATCTCCCCTAATTAAAAACATTAACTTACCGTAAAAACGTTTAGCATAATCCTGAAATAATAAAGTTCAAATCTTTACATTAGTTTATATAATTAATAAAATGAGAATTATTACTATTTGTTTTATAAAAGGAGACACCATGTTTAAACTTAAAAGTAGTTTTGTGTTGCTTAATGCAGCACTACTGGCTGCTTGTTCATCAAATGGAGGAAGTTTTGATGTTCAATCCGCCAAAGTTGAATCTCAAACGCAAACTACCCCCAAAAAGCCAAGTTTACAAGATGATAATAGCAATGCAAGACGTACAGTAAATAGTACTGAAGCGGAAGCCCTATTGAAACCGGGATTTGGTTTTTCAGCCAAAATTCCGCGTCGTAATTTACAACCTTTTGCGAAAGGGGGGGAAGAAGTCGCTCCTATTGGTGATATAACGGAGATTACTGGAGATATAACCAAAATTCCGTATGAAGAAGAGGTAAAAGCGTACGGTAGGAGTGATGACGGATTTAGTCATACTCATGATGGTAAGCACAAACTACATACAAGAGATTTTAATTTTGTCCGTTCCGGCTATGTTCTGCATTCTGGTGCAAAACCTGAAATAAAGCCTAAAGAAATTTTGCGAACAGGTGCACATGGGTATGTTTACTATTTAGGCACTGAACCAGCAAAAGCAATGCCTACTCAAAAAGCTACTTATAAAGGATATTGGGATTTTACTACCGATGCAAGAAAAGGGAGAGATAGTAAATATTTTTCTGATTCCGCAGGCATAAATATTGGTGCGACACCGGAAAATAGTCACGATGTTAATGTGGATGACCCTACAAAACCAATGGGACATACAGGAGAATTTACGGCTGATTTTGCTAATAAAACTTTAACTGGAACATTGGTGCGTAATGGATATGTTAGTCGTAGCAAAGATCAAGAAATTACGCCAATTTACGATATTGATGCAAAAATTAAAGGTAATCGCTTTTCAGGTAAAGCAAACGCAAAAAATCCAGATGATCCTTATTTTGGGAAAAGCTCTACGACACTAGAAGGCGGATTTTTTGGTGGGGAGGCTCAAGAACTTGCCGGTAAATTCTTAGCTGATGATAAGTCGGTATTTGTTGTTTTTGCTGGCAAACGAGATGCTAAAAAAAATGACAGTGAACGTACCTTTGATGCTTTCAAAATTAAACTTAAAGATTTAAATAAATCTGAGATGGATACTTTCGGGAATGCGACACATTTGATTATTAACAATAAGCAGATTCCACTTATTGCAGAAGGTAAAAAAAGCTTTGCCGAGATGAAATTTGATGATGTGGTTACTCGTATTATTGATGGGAAAACGTACCGAATTTCAGTTTGCTGCAATAATTTGGATTATGTCAAATTTGGGACTTATAACGAAGAAAACAATAGTGATAGTGCTCATCAATATTTAGTAGGTGAACGGACAGCTGTGTCTGATTTACCAACAGGGACAGTACAATATCGTGGTACTTGGAATGGAGTAATGCATAGCAAATCCGGTTCGGTAGGGGCTGAATCGCCAAGTAACAGCGAAAGTGGTACTCGTTCACTCTTTGATGTTGATTTTGCCAATAAAAAAATCAATGGCAAACTGATTGCTAATGATGGTGTTGAAGAACGCCCAATGCTGACACTTGAAGGCGAGCTGAAAGGGAATGGTTTTGCAGGCACAGCCAAAACGGGCGATTCTGGTTTTAATCTTGATCCGAAAAGTACGAATGGTGGTACGGTAGTGCATATGAATGCTCAATTTGAAGGGGGATTCTACGGTCCTAAGGCAACTGAATTAGGTGGCGTTGTACATAGTGCAGAAACGGATAAAGATAAAGTCAGTATTATGTTTGGCGGTAAACGTCAAATAGAAAAATAATCATAATTTCTTCGCTCGTTTCACTTAAGCAAGCGGATTATTTTTTATAAAAATTTGCAAAATTAAATAAAGGAGATCCTACTTAATGATAATGAAATATCATCATTTTCGCTATTCAACCATTGCGTCAGCGGTGTTGTTTGCACTTTCCCATTCATATAGTGCGGCGACTGAAAATGAAAAAATGACAGAAAATAGTGATGTGGCTGTTTTAGACGAAGTTATTGTAACAGAAAGTCGTTACGCTCACGAACGTCAAAACGAGGTAACCGGCTTAGGAAAAGTTGTTAAAAATTATAGTGAGATGAGTAAAAATCAAATTCTTGGGATTCGTGATTTAACTCGCTATGATCCCGGGATTTCGGTTGTTGAACAAGGTAGAGGGGCTAGTAGTGGTTATGCTATTCGAGGAGTAGATAAAAACCGAGTTGCTATGTTAGTTGATGGTCTACCACAAGCACAGCATTATAATACTCTCGGCTCAAGTGCTAATGGTGGGGCGATAAATGAAATCGAATATGAGAATATTCGCTCAATTGAATTAAGCAAAGGGGCAAGCTCTGCTGAATATGGCTCTGGTGCTCTCGGTGGAGCAATTAGTTTCCGCAGTAAAGATGCTCAGGATGTAATTAAAGATGGGCAACAGTGGGGATTAGATACTAAGACCGCTTATACCAGCAAAAATAGCCATTTTTTACAATCTATTGCCGCTGCGGGAGAAGCCAACGGATTTGAAGCCCTTGTGATTGCGACCCATCGTCACGGTAAGGAGACAAAAATCCACTCTGCAGCTAATAAAGTACATCATAATATTCAACGTATAACTGGTTTCGAAAATCGCTATGATCTTTACCCCGGGTCTGCACAAAATGCTCCAGGAGGGCTATTTTTTATCGTAGAAGATGTTTGCCCAACACTAGATTGTACTCCCCGTGCCGATGTAAAACTGAATCGTGATAATTTTCCGCTTAGAAAAGCACCTGAGTATACTCTTGAAGAGCGTAAACAGCTTGAGCAAATTCCTTATCGTACTAAGCAACTATCTGCTAAAGAATATACAGGTAAAGAGCGTATTGCACCAAATCCTTTGGATTATAAGAGCAATTCTGTTTTTGTGAAATTAGGTTATCATTTTAACTCCTCTCATTATCTTGGTGCGGTTTTAGAAGATACGAAGCAGCGTTATGATATGCGTGATATGCAAGTACCTGCTTACTATACAAAAGAAGATATTAATATTAGGGTAGATAATTTATGGAAATTAAATTCGGTCTATGAAGGTAATAATATTTTAGATGGTTTAGTATTAGATAGAACAATTCCTTATGGGCTTCGCTATAGCCATGTAAAATTTTTTGATGAACATCATCATAAACGTCGTTTAGGTTTCAATTATCAATATAAGCCGGAAAATAATCGTTGGCTGGATAGTTTTAAACTTATTGCTGATAAACAAAATATTGAGTTATATAGCCGTATGCACCGCTTGCATTGTAGCGATTATCCGAACGTTGATAAAAATTGCCGCCCTAGCTTGGATAAAGCTTGGTCTATGTATCAAACTGAACGCAATAATTATCAAGAAAAACACCGCTTGATCCGCTTAGAATTTGATAAAGCATTTACTGCTGGGCAAGGGATATTTAAACAGACTCATAAGATGAATTTTAGCCTTGGCTTTGATCGTTTTAATTCTCTAATGAACCACGGTGATATGTATGCCCAATACACCAAAGGCGGCTATATCAATATTCGCGGCAGAGGACGATTAGATGATCCTTATATCTATCGACGCCTTCCACGTAGTATTGAAACTGTATCATTATGTGATAATAAACAGGGTGGTATTTTAAACTGCGAACCTCGTAAAATTAAAGGGGATAGCCGTTTTGTCAGCTTCCGTGATTTAATAACTAGCGAGTATGTTGATCTTGGCTTAGGGGTACGTTTTGATCAACATCGATTTAAATCTGATGATCTATGGACACTTAGTCGAACTTATCGAAATTGGTCTTGGAATGGTGGTATCACGCTCAAACCAAGCGACTTTATTGCACTTTCATACCGTATTTCCAATGGATTTAGAGTACCGGCTTTCTACGAACTTTATGGTAAACGAACTCATATTGGCTTGATTGATAATGAATATGTGCAAAATGAGCAACGCAACCACCGCTTAGAGCCGGAAAAATCAATGAATCATGAAATGGGGGTAAGTTTTAAAGGGCAATTTGGTTATATTGATGTGAGCTATTTCCGAAATAATTATCGGAATATGATCGCAACGGCTTGTAAAAAACTCACACATAAGAAATCCGAATGTTTCTATAACTACCATAATATTCAAGATGTGGTTTTAAATGGAGTGAATTTAATCGCTAAATTCGATCTACACGGTATTCTCTCACTAATTCCTGATGGATTTTATTCTTCGGTAGCGTACAACCGTGTCAAAGTAAAAGATCGGAAACTCACCGACCAAAGATTGACCAGTGTAAATGATCCGATATTAGATGCGATTCAACCTGCTCGTTATGTGTTTGGATTTGGCTATGATCATCCCGAAGAAAAATGGGGAATTGGAATTACAACTACTTACTCTAGAGCTAAAAAAGCAGAGGAGGTTTCCGGAACACGACACCACGGTATACATCGTGTTGATTTAGGCGGTAAGCTCACCAATTCTTGGTATACGCATGATATTACGGGCTATCTCAACTATAAAAATTATACTTTACGTGGCGGTATTTATAACGTAACTAATCGTAAATATTCCACTTGGGAGTCTGTACGCCAATCTAGTGTGAATGCAGTCAATCAAGACCGGGGTAGCAATTACACTCGATTTGCCGCACCGGGGCGAAATTTCAGTTTAGCATTTGAAATGAAGTTTTAGACGGTAAAATAAAATAGAAAAACGCTGAATAGTATATTCAGCGTTTTTTGTTGGCTCTAATTACATACGAATTAAAATCGTGTTTTAACGGTCGGTTAGATTAACCCATACCGTATTTTTTTAATTTTTTGCGTAATGTGCCACGGTTAATGCCTAGCATTGTAGCTGCACGGGTTTGGTTGCCACGGGTGTATTGCATTACCATATCTAGCATTGGGTGTTCGATTTCAGATAATACTAACTCGTATAATTCTGTCGGATCTTCACCGTTTAATTGTGATAAATAGTTTTTTAATGCAGCTTTTACATTATCACGTAGCGGTTTATTCACCTGCTGGGCTTGTGCATTTAACATTGTTACTGTTAATGGGTTTTGTGTAGGTTGTTGTTCTAACATTTTTTTCTATCCAACTTTATTATTAAGATTCTAACGAATCGATTTAACAAAATCTTCTAATGCGTTTAATTGCTCTTTGGTTGAGCTTAACGTATTAAAAGTGCGTTTAAAATTTGATTCCGGCTGCAAGTTTTCTACATACCAGCCAACGTGTTTGCGGGCAATTCGATAACCTTTTTCTTCACCGTAAAATTGGTGCAGGTCTTCAATATGCTTAAACATCAATTGATACTTTTCAGTATCGGCTAAGCCGGAATATTGTCCAGTTTCAAAAAAATCATTGATTTCCTGAAATAACCAAGGGTTACCGAAACTGCCACGCCCAATCATTACCGCATCGGCATTGGTGTAATCCAACACATATTTGGCTTTTTCCGGTGAGGTAATATCGCCATTGGCTATGATGGGGATCGAAACAGCCTGTTTGACTGCTTTGATACTTTCATATTCAGCCTCTCCGTTGAATAAGCAACTGCGGGTACGCCCGTGAATAGACAGGGCTTTAATTCCCGCCTGTTCTGCAATTTGAGAGATTGTCAGGCAATTTCTGTTTTCAGGATCCCAACCTGTTCTGATTTTTAAGGTAACAGGCACATTAACAGCATTTACAACTGCATTTAATATGTCAGCCACCAATTCAGGTTCACGCAGCAGGGCGGAGCCTGCCATTTTTTTGTTTACCTTTTTAGCGGGGCAGCCCATATTAATATCAATAATATCGGCTCCATATTCCACATTCACTTTTGCGGCTTGTGCCATCTCAAGCGGATCAGAACCTGCAATTTGTACGGCATTGATTCCAATTTCTTGGTGGTGTGCTAAACGCAACCTTGATTTTTCGGTATGCCATACCTCAGGATTAGTGGACATCATTATTAGTCAGTAACAATAAGCCTTCGCTGTCACGATCTAAACGACCGACCGGATAAATCTGTGGAATCGGAGTAAAATCTTTCAGTGTTTGTCGCCCTTGTTCATCCGTGAATTGAGTCAGTACGTCGAACGGCTTGTTAAACAACACGACTACAGTATCTTCAAACGAAAGCAGTGGTTTAAGCGGTCGTTTTTTTGCTCTATTTTGCAAGTGCGGTTTGTTTGTTGCAGAACGAGGAGTGTTTTTTTGATTAAATTTAGCTTTAAACATCATTTATTTCTTTAAGTTAGCCCAAGCGACCGAGAGTAGAATAATCGCACCGCCAATCAACATTTTTAATGTCGGCACTTCGTTAAAACATAGCCACGCAATTGCAATCGCATATACCGGCTCAAGCGAGATAATCATCGAAGCGGTACGGGCGTTGATCGTATCGAGGCTGGAAACAAACAGCGTGTATGCCAATGTGGTACAGAAAAAGCCGATACAGAAAATCCAAAACCAATCGAGGGCAGGAGCATTGAGCAAACTTGTCGTCGAAAAAGGTAAAAGGATCAACATCGCTACTAAATATTGCCACCAGCTCGTTTGTGTACCGGATAATTTGCTCATAGTTTTCCGATTTACAACCGCCAACACGCCATAGACCAAAGCGGATAAAACACCCCATAAAAGCCCTAATGTCGCATGATTGTCAAAGGTAAATTCCGGTGTGACCAAAATTAAGCCGATAGTGATCGCCACAAGTAAAAAGCCTTCACGATAACTGAGTTTTTCTCTAAAAAAGAGCATTTCAAATAATGCGACAAAAGCAGGAAAGCTGGCGAAGCCTAAGGTTGCTAAGGCGATACCGCCTACTTGCACGGCAGTGAAAAATGTCACCCAATGGGCGGTAAGTAAGACGCCGGAAAGCACTTGGTTAAAGAATGCTTGGCGAGTGAGTTTTACAAGCGGTTGTTTTTTCCATATAAAATACAAAGAGATACAAACAAGCGCAATCATCACTCGCCCAAGCACAAGTGTATCCGGGCGGCTTTCAATTAATGCACCGAAAATACCGGATGTACCAAAAAGGATTGCGGTAAAATGCACTTTCAAGAGTGCGAGCGTATGTTTATCCACTATTTAATCCATTTATCTTGATCTTGTTTACGTTCAAATTCGGCATCGAAGGTATTGTTATCTTGCTGTGAAAATTGACCGCTTGAAAAATGGCTAAAGCGTACTCTTGCTTTAAAGAAACGCATCAAATAGCGTTCGGCAATATGACGAGTTACCGGCAACATTAATAAAATCGCAATAATATCGCTTAAAAAACCAGGAATAATTAAAAAAATGCCTGCTAAAATAAACAGGAGTGAGCCGATAACCGCTTGGGTCGGGATTTTGCCTTGGCTTAATTCACTACGAATTGAATAAATGGTATATAACCCACGTAATTTCACAAACCATAAGCCTAATACCGAAATACCGATCAGTAACAAAATCAGCGGTAGTACCCCGATTTGGGAGCCGATTGAGACCAGTAGTGAGATCTCGAGGTAGATATACAGAAAAATGCCGAATAAGATAAAAAGAAATGGCATAACAGTTCCTTATTTGAATGCTTTAATGATCAGAAAGTTGAAGTTCAATTTCCGCTTTTTGGGTTAAATTCTCCGCTCCTTGTGAACGCATCACAATATTGTCTTCGGTACGGATGCCGCCGAATTGTTTAAATTCAGCGATCTTTTGCCAATTAATATGACGTGCAAGCGGGCTATTTTGCAACGGATTCAGCAACATATCAATGAAATAGAACCCCGGTTCGATCGTCAGCACCATATTTTCCGCCAAATCACGAGTACAGCGCAGACTTGGATAAACCTCCGGCGGTGATTTGCGAGTACCACGATGATTTTGTTGGAAACCGGCGACATCGTGTACTTGTAGTCCAAGCAAATGTCCTAAACCGTGTGGCCAAAAGGCTCTGGAAATCCCTTCTTCAAAAATTTGTTCCGGTGTAAGGCGAACAAAATCATATTCGTGCAGCATTTCAGCAATCCATTGCTGCATTTGCGTATGATAACTCAGATAGTTTACCCCAACAGTGAGTTGCTCAATAATGCGAGATTTGTATTGTTCCATTTGCTTAATCATTGCTGCAAATTCGCTATTAGGATCAGCCGCATAAGTACGAGTAATATCGGAGGCATAACCGTGTACGGTTGCACCGGCGTCAATCAGAAAACTTTGTTGTTGCGGATTAGGAACACAATCAAGCTGGGTATAGTGTAAAATAGCCGAATGTTTATTTATGGCAATAATATTGCCATAAGGCACATTTAAATCGGATTGCTGACTGGCTTTTAGATAAGCGAGGTTAATTTCAAACTCGCTTTTCCCTTCAAAAAAGGCTTGTTTTGCCGCCTGATGACCTTTTAGTGCTGCAAATTGTGCTTGGTAAATGGCTTTGATTTCAAATTCACTTTTAATCGAACGTTCGAAATGGAGCTGATTCAGCACTTTTTGCGGATTGATTTGGTTAAAACCAAGCGATTTTGCCAAGTTTTCATCTTCACCGATAAAGGCGCAAGCGGTCGGATTTTGGATAAATTTTGCAATTTCTTGGCTATCTTGCAAAATCATCCATTGAAATTCATCTGCAAAAAAAGCATCTGTCGGGGCAGTCGGTGGCGTATGCCAATAATCGTTCGGCGCATAGAAATAGACGGTCGGTTTATTTTTGCCGTCTAAAAATAACCAGCAATTTTCTGCTGTCGGAAAAGGGAAGAAGTAGTTAAAATGTGGGTTTATTTTAAAGGGGGCGGTTTGATCATCTAAAAAATGATAGCGAGCCGTACCGGAGTGAATCCATAAACCGCTGAGAAAGTTAGTTTCTAAAATCATTTGAACGACTTGCTGTAGTCGCTTGATATGTTGTGTAAATAATAGTTTCATAAGATAAAAACATAAGAGAAAAATATGACGGATATAAAAATTGATCAAACATTAGATACGCTTGGGCTACGTTGCCCGGAGCCGGTAATGCTCACTCGCAAAACCATTCGTAATATGGCGGAAGGCGAGGTATTATTAATTGTGGCGGATGATCCTGCCACTACGCGAGATATTCCAAGCTTCTGCGAATTTATGGATCATCAATTGCTAAATAGCGAAACGGAAAACACCCCGTATCGTTATTGGGTCAAAAAAGGGCTTTAAGCACAATAAAATAATCCCCCACACGAGCGTATGGGGGATTTTTTAGCTATTAGTGACGTGTAATTTCTTCTTCGTCAAAATCAAAATCCTCATCTTGATCATCGAAGAATTCGCCGTCTTCACCATATTCATCATCTTCCGCATTCGGATCTTCAAAATAAGTACCCCAACCTTCATATTCCGCACCGACTTTTTCAATCAGCGGCAGTAATTCTTTTTGTTGGGCGGTAATGATGTCGGCATTTAAATTGACTTCGCTCACGATATCGCATACGAAGATCACTTTGCCATTCTCTTCTTCAACTTCTTCCGCTTCTGAGATTTCATAGCCGAGTTTATAAGCATCCACTACTAATTTTTCCAGTTTATCAAAATCACGGTGTGCCACGTGGTGTTCGATAATATAAAGAGCTTCCGGATCCGAACCGTCGTTTAATAGGTTTTCGATGATCTCGTCCGTTTCTTGGCGTAATTCGTTTAAATCGTACATATTATGCTCCTTGATTGAGGAATTGCTCGGCAAACCAGCTATCCAATTTACCGGAAAGTTTATCGATACCGACTTTGTTTAAAGCGGAATAGGCTTCGACTTGAATATCGCCTTGGAACGGTAAAATCGCTTCTCGCACCATTTTTACCGTTTTACTTCTTGCGCTTTGGCTGAGTTTATCCGCTTTGGTTAATAGCAATAACACCGGTAATTGTGCGGATACTGCCCATTCTATCATCTGTTGGTCGAGATCTTTTAACGGGTGACGAATGTCCATTAGGATTACCACACCGCGTAAGCATTCACGTTTTTGTAGGTATTCGCCTAACGCTTTTTGCCATTGGAGCTTCATTTGCTCAGGTACCGCGGCATAACCGTATCCCGGTAAATCGACTAACTTACAATTCGGTTCGACTTCAAATAAGTTAATTAACTGGGTGCGCCCCGGTGTTTTTGAGGTTCTTGCTAAGTTTTTTTGGTTGGTTAATGCATTGAGAGCTGTAGATTTACCTGCATTTGAACGACCGGCGAAGGCAATTTCCACACCATTGTCTTCCGGTAAATGACGGATATCCGGTGCGGAAGTTAAAAAATGAGTTTTGTGATAGTTTAGTTTGAGCATTATTAATAGTTTCTTTTTTTAATCTTATATAGATAAATATTGAGTGATGTTTAATTTTTTCCTACTTTCTTTGCGTTGCCAAAGAAAGTAGGCAAAGAAAGGCAACCCTACTTTACCGCTTTTCTTCGCTTAGTTGAAATTTGCTTAACGAAACATTTTAGATTCGCCCTCGGCTCAAGAAAAATGTTTCTACAAATTGCAACACACTCAGGCGGTTCAGAAGGGAATAAAAGTTCAAGCAGATTATAGCGTTTTTGTTATTAGTTACATATCGGCAGCCTCAAAGAGGCATTATATTTAACCTAGTACGATTCTAGCGCGCTAGGAATTTAACACTTAGTCCCTTTTCCCCATACTGGTTCGCTTGCGGATTACCTTTAAATACACCCCATTCCAGCAACAACATCGTACCGATAAACATCGGCATCATTATCCCCAATAGCCATTGCATCGTGTCTTGCGCGGAAAGCGATACACCATAGCACACAAGCGGTACAAATGCCATAATAACCGCTTTTCCCGAACGGTTTCGGTCGTGTAGGCGTTTAATAATCACCGCAGATAAACTGTATAGCGATAATGCAAGCGGAAGCAAACTGATCAGATTGAAAGCGGTCGAATTTAACCAAAAATTTGCAACGATAAATAAGAAAATAAAGTTAATCGCAAAGCCGATCCAAAAGCCTTGGCGGTTAAGCCGCCCTTGAAACGAAAACAGTGCCTTATACCAAATCATATCAATCCTTTTTAGATGAAGCGTTATGTTCGGTAGCTTAGCCTAAAGCCACGTCCAATACCATCATAATTACAAATCCCACCATTAAGCCCAAGGTAGCGATATCGGTATTGCCGCCGCTTTGCGATTCGGGAATTAGCTCTTCCACCACTACGAAAATCATCGCACCGGCGGCAAAAGCGAGCGCATAAGGTAGAATTGCCGTCATAGAAAGTACGAATGCGGCGCCGATAACGGCGGCAATAGGTTCGACAACGGCGGACATCGCACCCCATAAAAACGCTTGTTTACGGCTTTTGCCTTCGCCTCGAATCGGTAAAGAAAGCGATGATCCTTCCGGAATATTTTGTAAACCGATCCCGACGGCTAAGCCGAGTGCGGCGGTAAGCATCGCCTGATGATCGGCAACATCCGAAGCTAAAGCGCCGAACGTGACACCTAAAGCAAGCCCCTTCGGAATATTATGAATGGTGATAGCCAAAAACAATAGCATACTTTTAGACAGATGTTTTTTGAACTTCGGCATCCCTTCCGCATCGGTAAGCGGTTTGCTTAAATGTAAATGCGGAACGATTTTATCGATCATCCGTAAGAAAAAACCGCCGGCAAGGAAACCGACCGCAGCCGGTAGCCACGCAAGCGAACCGTAACTCGGTTCGGCATATTCCAGCGCAGGGGCGAGTAACGACCAAAACGAAGCGGCAATCATCACACCGGCGGCAAAGCCCATCATCACGTCCAGTAATTTGCGGTTTACCGTTTTAAAAAAATAGACAAAAGCCGCACCGAAAATAGTACAGCCCCAAGTAAACAAACCGGCGATAAAGGCTTGTAAAATCGGGTTCAGCGATAAAAACAAATCAAACATTTGCATTCCTAATAAAGAGATCTCAAACGGAGATCAAAAAGCGGTCGAATTTGCTCGAATTTTTGCAAATTATTTTGCAATTTTCTAGCGAGATTTGACCGCTTTTATAAGTTTTAATCAATAGATTTTATAAGTCTTGATGAATAACCTTTACAATTTGGTTTTATCACGCACCGCACCTTTGTCCGCAGAGGTTGCGAAGTGACCGAACATTTTTAACGCCATCGAAACTTCACGTTGGCGATTTGCCGGTTTCCAGCCTTTCGCATCTTGTTCCGCACGGCGTACCGCTAATTCTTCATCCGAAACTAAAAGTTGGATTGAACGGTTTGGAATATCGATCGCAATTTTATCGCCGTCACGTACTAAACCGATTGTACCGCCGGAAGCCGCTTCCGGTGAACAGTGTCCGATAGATAAGCCGGATGTACCGCCGGAGAAGCGACCGTCAGTTAATAGCGCACATTCTTTACCTAAACCGATGGATTTTAAGTAAGTGGTCGGATACAACATTTCTTGCATACCCGGGCCGCCTTTCGGGCCTTCGTAACGAATGATCACCACATGGCCGGAACGTACTTTACCGCCTAAAATACCTTCCACCGCTTCTTCTTGGCTTTCAAACACAATCGCATCACCGGTGAATTTTAAGATGGATTCATCTACACCGGCAGTTTTTACGATACAGCCGTCCAGAGCGATATTACCGGTTAGCATTGCTAAACCGCCGTCTTGGCTATAAGCAAATTCTTTTGAACGGATACAACCGTTTTGACGGTCGTCATCTACCGTATCCCAACGGCAATCTTGTGAGAATGCTTTAGTGGTACGAATACCCGCCGGGCCGGCACGGAAGAATTTATGTACTGCTTCATCTTTCGTGAGGGTAATGTCGTATTTAGCAATCTGTTCGCCGATCGTCATACCTAATACAGTACGTGTATCCGAATGTAATAAATCGGCACGTTCAAGTTCGCCTAAAATTGCCATAATACCGCCGGCACGGTGTACGTCTTCCATATGGTATTTATTGGTATTCGGTGCAACTTTCGATAAACACGGCACTTTACGTGATAAGCGGTCGATATCCGCCATGGTGAAATCGACTTCCGCTTCTTGTGCTGCGGCTAATAAGTGTAAAACCGTATTGGTTGAACCGCCCATCGCGATATCTAAGCTCATTGCATTTTCAAATGCCGCTTTGGTTGCGATTGAACGCGGTAATACGCTCGCATCGTCTTGTTCGTAATAACGTTTGCAAAGCTCAACGATTTGACGACCGGCAGTTAAGAATAATTCTTTACGGTCGGCGTGAGTGGCTAACATTGAACCGTTGCCCGGTAAAGATAAACCTAATGCTTCGGTTAAGCAGTTCATTGAGTTGGCGGTAAACATACCTGAGCATGAACCGCAAGTTGGGCAAGCGGATTTTTCAATCGCATCTACGTCATCGTCACACACGGTTTTGTCGGCACTTTTCATCATTGCATCAACTAAGTCTAATTTGATAAGTTGATCGGATAATTTGGTTTTACCCGCTTCCATCGGACCGCCTGACACAAATACCGCCGGAATATTTAAACGCATTGCTGCCATTAACATTCCCGGGGTGATTTTGTCACAGTTTGAAATACACACCATCGCATCGGCACAGTGCGCATTGACCATATATTCTACCGAGTCGGCGATTAAATCACGGCTTGGTAAGGAGTAAAGCATACCGCCGTGCCCCATTGCGATACCGTCATCCACCGCAATCGTATTAAATTCTTTTGCGACACCGCCGGCCGCTTCAATTTGCTCGGCAACCAGTTTACCCATATCACGTAAGTGGACGTGACCCGGTACAAATTGGGTAAAGGAGTTTACTACGGCAATAATCGGTTTGCCGAAGTCGTTTTCTTTCATTCCTGTTGCACGCCATAATGCACGTGCGCCTGCCATATTGCGACCTTGCGTTGAGGTTGCGGAACGTAAAATAGGCATATCTTTCTCCAAATAGGGTATGTTGTGTTGGTTCGTTATTCGGTAAGCGGTTCGATTTTTCGATAAATTTGCAAAAAATTGCGAAAATTCAACCGCTTGTCCGATGTTTGTTATAAATTATTCGATGATGGTAACATCAATTAATTTGCTTAATTGATGTGTTAATAATTCAATAGCGCGCTCGCTTTGTACGCTTAGTGCGATTTCGAATTGGTTTCCGTTATTCCGTGCGTTCAGTGTTAAAACTTCAAAGCCTCGATGACGCACGACGCGTAAAATGCGCTCAAGTGTTTCGGGACGTTTTTCCGCTTTAAGCGTTAAATCATAACGTTGCATTTTTATTCTCCTCGATCTTAGACTTCATCATCCAGCATATCCGCATTACACGCACCCGGCGGCACAAGCGGCCATACGTTATCTTCTTCCGGAATACAAACGTGTAGCAGATAAGCGCCTTGCGCATTAAGCAAACGATCTAATGCGCCCGAAACTTCGCTCGCTTTTTCAATACGTTCGCCTTTAATGCCGAAAGCGGAAGCCAACACTACAAAATCAGGATTGTCGTCTAAAATGGTATTACTGTGGCGACCGTGGAAGAACAGCGATTGCCATTGACGCACCATACCTAAACGTTGGTTATCCAATAACACGATCTTAACCGGTAAATTACCGCGCTTAATCGTACCGAATTCTTGGATATTCATCATAATCGAGCCGTCGCCGGTGATTAAAATAACCGGATCTTGCGGGCGCGCTTTAACCGCACCGATTGCCGCCGGTAAACCGAAGCCCATTGAGCCGAAACCCGCCGAAGTGATAAAGTTTTCCGGTGCGAAATGTTGTAAGTGCTGTGCCGACCACATTTGATGCTGACCGACATCAGTGGTAATAATCGCATTTTTCGGTTTGCGTTGAGAAAGAGTATTCAGTAACGCTTTCGGATTAATATCGCCGTCGCCCGCATTATCAACATATTGGAAATCCAAATCCGCTTTTAAGCGTTTTACGTCTTCACGCCAAGGGTCAATATCCAACGGTTGCGCTAACGCATTAACCGCTTCAATCAAATCGCCGCGTAACGCGACTTGCGCTTTACGTAATTTATTGATTTCCGCAATATCAATATCGATATGGATCACTTTGGCGTGTGGCGCAAAGGTGTCTAATTTACCGGTTACACGGTCGTCAAAACGCGCACCGCATGCGATTAAAAGATCACATTCTTGTACTGCGTAGTTTGCCGCTTTAGTGCCGTGCATACCAATCATACCCATATAAAGCGGATCATCGATGGTAATTGTGCCTAATCCTTTTAATGTTGATACGGACGGAATATTTGTGACTTTTAGGAAATTTCTGACCGCTTGCACACCGCCGGCCATACCGACACCACCGCCGACGTAAAGTACCGGACGTTTAGCATTTACAAGTAACGTTTTCGCTTCGTTTAATAAGGTTTGATTTTGAGGTTCAACCGACTGTTTTTGATAAACAATAGGTTTTGCCGAAGTCGGCGCAAGTTGAATATCACGCGGAATATCCACTAATACCGGGCCGGGGCGACCGCTTTGCGCGATTTGGAAGGTACGTGCGATGATTTCCGGTAATTCTTCGATATTTTGCACGATAAAGCTGTGTTTGGTACAAGCGAGAGATAAGCCTAATACGTCCGATTCTTGGAACGCATCGGTACCGATTAAATGACTTGCCACTTGTCCGGTAATTGCGACGACCGGAATCGAATCTAACGCCGCATCGCCCAAGCCGGTAATTAAATTGGTTGCGCCGGGGCCGGATGTTGCGATACAAACGCCGACTTTACCGGTCGCACGAGCGTAACCGATAGCCGCCATCGCCGCACCTTGTTCGTTGCGTACTAATAAGTGATCTAATCCCGAGTCGTAAATCGCATCGTAGGTAGGCATGATTGCACCGCCCGGATAACCGAAAAGGGTAGTCACTCCGTGCGCTTTGAGGCTTTCTATGACCAAATTTGCACCATTCATGATGTTGTGTCCTTCTTTAATATTGTTATGTAGTTGAATCTATAGCGTGAAAGGGTTTATTGATAACATAGATTTTCGCTTTTTTAAACCTTAATCAAAAAAATAATTTTATTTAATGAAGAAAATCCTAATAAAAAGTTATGTGACGGATAAAAATCGGCAGGGATTTAATTTATATATGGCGATTAATAAAAATAGTTACTATTTGAGTAAGAAAGACTGTAACACTAAAGAGGTATTTGTAGGAATTTTGTTGATTTATTTCAATAAAAGTTAAGATTCGTCTGGCTAACCCCCTTTATTTTATTTTATGCTCATGCGTGAAACTTAAATGTTTATCTTATTGTTTTTAATAAGAAAAATTCTCATTTCTATCAGGCATTTTGTGGGGGACACAACGTGAAACGTTTAACTAAAAACCTAGCAATGGCAACCATTGCAATGTTGGGATGTTTATCATCAGCAGCATGGGCGGAAGAAAAACCGGCTCAAACACCATCTTTAACCGATAAAGCTTTAAAACATGAAAAACTAGGAGTGGTAGTAGAATCAGCAAACCATAAATTTGCTGAAAAATATCCGCTTCAATATAACTCATGGAAAGCAACTTCAGAATCAACCGACCGTGGTAGTGCTTTAGCGGCGGATCCTCGCTACGTTGTGTTATGGGCGGGTTATGCATTTGCAAAAGACTATAACAAACCTCGTGGTCACTATTATGCTATAACAGATGTACGTGAAATTTTACGTACTGGTGCGCCGAAAGATGAGAATGATGGTCCACAGCCAATGGCTTGTTGGACATGTAAAGGTCCTGATGTTGCACGTTTAATCGAAGAAAAAGGTGAACGTGGTTATTTTGATCCTAAATGGGCGAAATACGGTGCGGAAATCGTAAACTCAATCGGTTGTGCAGACTGTCATGACACAACATCGAAAGAGTTTGAAGAAGGCAAACCTGCATTACGTGTTGCTCGTCCACATGTATTACGTGCGTTAGAAACTGTAGGTTGGAAATTTGAAGATTTAGATAAACATGGCAAACGTACCGCAGTATGTGCAAACTGCCACGTAGAGTACTACTTCAAAGGCAAAACAGACGTAACTTTCCCATGGGATAAAGGTGTAGATGTAGATAGCATTGAGAAATACTACGATGAAATTCAATTTGCTGACTGGACTCACGCATTATCTAAAGCACCAATGTTAAAAACTCAGCACCCGGATTTTGAAATCTGGTCGCAAGGTGTTCATGGTAAAAACGGCGTAACTTGTATTGACTGCCATATGCCGAAAGTGAAAGATAAAGACGGTAAAGTTTATACGGATCATAAAATCGGTAACCCGTTCGATCAATTTGACGCAACGTGTAAAACTTGTCACGAACAAAGCAAAGAAACACTTGAGAAACGTGTGAAAGAACATAAACACCAAGTGAAAGAAGCAATGATTCGTTTAGAAGATCAATTAGTGAAAGCGCACTTTGAAGCGAAAGCAGCTTGGGAAGCAGGTGCAACTCAAGAAGAGATGAAAGATATCTTAACTGCAATTCGTCACGCTCAATGGCGTTGGGATTACTCAGCAGCAGGTCACGGTAGCCATATGCATGCACCTGACGTAATGCTTCACGTAATCGCATCAGGTATCGACCGTGCAGCGGATGCGCGTGCGCAATTAGGTGTGGTATTAGCGAAACACGGCGTGACAACACCGGTAGCAATTCCTGATATCTCTACTAAAGAAAAAGCACAAAAAGCGATTGGTTTAGATATTCCTAAAGATCAAGCTGCGAAAGACGAATTCTTACGTACAGTTGTTCCACAATGGGATGCGGAAGCACGTAAAAAAGGCTTATTACCTGCAGAAGAACCAAAAGCAGTTGTAGCACCAAAAGCAGAAGCGAAATAATAGAAGCTTGAGGTGAAATTATGAAAAACATTATCTCAAAAGCAGGGCGAGCAATCGCCCTCCAAGCGGTCGCTTTTGCAAGTTTTCTTGCAATTTCAACCGCTAGCCAAGCGGATATGCCGCAGCAACCTAAACCACTTTGGACGCAACAGGCCAGTGATGCGCAAATTGCGGAAGACACACGTCGCGACCCGAACAAATACTGTGTGCAATGTCACGAATCGGCAAATGCAACCGGCAAACCTTTCCATCATGCGGGTAAACACTTCCAAAAAGACGTGAAAAGCCCGAATACCGGCGAACAAGTAACTTGTGTAAGTTGTCACGGTAATATTTCCGAAAATCACCGTAAAGGCGTGAAAGATGTAATGCGTTTTAATCCGCACGGTAAAGCAAGTAACCCTTCACTTGAACGTTCGGTTCACGAACAAAATCAAGTTTGTGCGGCTTGCCATACCGCAGACAAATTACGTGAAAAATTCTGGGCGCACGATACGCACGCTGCGAAAATTTCATGTACGAACTGCCATGAATTACATCCGGAAAAAGAACCGATGAAAGGTATTGAAGAAAAACAACGTATTAAACTTTGCGTTGATTGTCATACCAAAGTTCAAAAAGGCGAGTTTAACACTCCGGCAAAAACAGAAGTGAAGGAAACCAAATAATGACTTGCACCCGTAGAGACTTCGTCTCAGGGGCAGGTGCTATCGCTGTCGTAGCAAGCACTGGGCTTGCTACCTCAGTAACTCTTGCTACTGAGAAAGAAGAGAAAAAAATTCGCTATGCGATGGTGCACGATGAAACCTCTTGTATCGGTTGTACCGCTTGTATGGACGCATGTCGTACGACAAACAAAGTACCGGAAGGCGTTTCACGTTTAGAAATTATCCGTAGCGAGCCTTATGGCGAATTCCCTAATGTCGAGTATGAATTTTTCCGTCAATCTTGCCAACACTGTACGAATGCTCCGTGCGTAGCGGTATGTCCGACAGGTGCTTCATTCGTAGATCCGGAAACCGGCATTGTTGATGTACATTCAGACTTATGTGTCGGTTGCCAATACTGTATCGCAGTTTGCCCGTACCGTGTACGTTTTATCCATCCGGAGAAAAAATCCGCAGATAAATGTAACTTCTGTCGTGATACTAACCTTGCGGAAGGTAAACAACCGGCTTGTGTAGAAGCATGTCCGACTAAAGCATTAACCTTTGGCGATATGAACGATCACAACAGCGAAGTGTACAAAAAAGTGCGTGAAAATCCTGTGTATCGTACTAAAGTTGCGTTAGGTACCGAGCCTAACTTATACCACATTCCATTTGGCAAGGGGGAGCATAGATAATGAACAGCTATATTCCGTTCCAAACCCCGAATTTAGTGTGGGACAGCACGATTGCGATTTACCTTTTCTTATTAGGTATTTCATCAGGTGCGGTGCAGTTGGCGATTGCTTATCGTAATAGCGGTGCAAAAATTGCAAAAAACAGCGATAACTGGGTTATCCGTAGTGCGGCGATTTTAGGTACGTTACCGACGCTTATCGGTTTAACATTATTAATTTTCCACTTGACCAAACCGTGGACATTCTGGAAATTAATGTTTAACTATAACGGTACTTCCGTAATGTCGATGGGGGTAATGCTATTCCAAGTTTACATGGCTGTGTTGGTTGTTTGGATAGCGATTATGTTCAAAGACTGGTTAGCAATGTTAGTTAATCGCTATTTGCCGATGTTTAAGTTCGTATTACCTTGGGTCGATTTTGCCGAAACTCGCTTACTCAAAGCGGTAGAATTCGTACTCTTTGTGTTAGCGGCTGTGTTAGGGGCTTATACCGGTTTCCTACTTTCTGCATTAATCAGTTATCCGATGTTGAATAACCCTGTATTACCGGCGTTATTCTTAGCATCAGGTACGTCCTCAGGTATTGCGGCGACATTCTTAGTGATTCTGCTTGCCGGTAAATTATCCGGCGAAAGCAACGAAGTACACTTTATGCATAAATTCGAAGTACCGATTATGGTTACCGAATTAGGTTTATTAGTTGCATTCTTTGTCGGTTTACACTTCGGCGGCGCAGATAAACAGTTGGCATTACAAAACGCCTTGTCAGGCTTCTGGGGAACGATATTCTGGGTTGGGGTATTCTTTATCGGTATCTTAATCCCGTTAGTAGCGAATATCTTCGGCAGCCATAGCTTGAAACATAATGTTAAGTTTATCATTTTAGTTTCAATCTTCGACCTAATCGGTGTACTCTGCTTACGTTACTTTATCCTCTATGCAGGACAATTAACCGTAGCGAGTTAATTTAATCGTATTTCTAACAAAAGCTCTGTTTCCTGAAATCAAGTCTTGCTTTGGTTTTAGGGAACAGAGTTTTTTTGTTTTTATTCGCAATAATAGCGGTTTTTTTACAATAAAGGTTTCAACTTTTAAATTGATAGGTGGTAATAGAACTAATAAAGCGTGGTTGAATGTAAATTCATTATAAATTATAAGCAATATATCTTATTATATACCATAATAAATTGTATATATTTTGACCTACTATTTTTGGAGCATAAAGTGAATAAAATTTTTAAAGTAATTTGGAGTCATGCAACACAAACTTTTGTGGTGGTATCTGAATTAACAAAAGCAAAGAGTAAATCTTCTCAGACTTCTTCTGTTAATAAAACTAAGGATTCTGATATAAAGTTAAATATTAGTTTTAATAAGTTATATTTAGTATTAGTAGGAATACTGGCAGTTAATTCAGTTCAAGCAGCTGTATCTATAGGTAGTACTACTAAAAACGAGTGGAGCAATACTTTATCATTTTCTGCTTCTGGAGCTAGTATTACTGGTGAAGCAATAGCTATTGGTAAAGTGATGGCAGCGAATGATTCTGTTGCAATTGGAGGTGCATATAATGGTAGTCAAAGTAATCGGGCAGCTTCAAGGGGGATTGCAATTGGTTATGGGGCTCAAGCAACTGGTAATAATGAAGCTATTGCTATAGGTGCTGCTACAAGAGCGGAAGGTGATCAATCTATTGCTATAGGTGCAAATGTTATTGTAACAGGAAGTTCTTCTATTGGTATTGGTGGTGATGATTTAAATGAAGCATCTCAAAGAAATATAGATGGAAGCCAAAACCCTACTATTAATTCTGGAGAAATCAACAATATCTTTAGAAATATTTCTGGTAGAGATTTGGTTGATCTTACTAATAGATACCCAAAAACTCAAGCAACAGGGGCTGCTTCTGTTGCTGTTGGGGTACAGGCAATAGCTGATCATTTATCAACAGCTTTTGGTACGGGTACATTAGCAACCGGAATCGCTTCTACGGCATTAGGTGTGACGGCTAATGCTTCAGGTATTGGCTCTTTTGCAGGGGGGCCAAATGCAGCGGCTTCTGGTCGAGGGGCTATTGCTATAGGTGCATATTCTAAGTCTATAGCAAATGAGTCTGTTGCATTAGGAACTAATAGTGTTGCCGATAGAGAGGTCTCCACAGACTATTTTACACTCCCTCAGGCTACAGATGCGCAAAAACAAGCTATTGTAGCAACTAAAGCAACTAAAGCAGCAGTTAGTGTTGGTTCAGATACTATTAAAAGACAAATTATCAATGTGGCAGCAGGTTCGCAAGATAGCGATGCGGTAAATGTGGCTCAATTAAAAGCTGCAAGTACTACTATTAAGGCAGGAAGTAATGTCAATGTTGCAAAAACAACAGATGCAAATGGTGCTGTTTATACGATTAATGCCTATAACACTACTGTAGCTAAGGGATCAGATGACGTTGTTGTTACTTCATCACAACAAGCAACAAATACCACGCTTTATACCGTAGATATAGCTGATACAACTAAACAAAATATCCAAAAAGGTGTTGATGCGAAAGTAGCAACGGATAAAGGTATTCGTTTTGGTAATAGTACAACTAGCAATAAGTTTGAACTAGGTAGCACAATTAAAGTAAATGCGGGTGACGATATTGTTGTAAACACAACTCCAGATGGTGTGCAAGTAGCATTAGCGGACAATGTGGATGTAAATAATATCACGGTAGGTAATACGTTAAGAGTAGGGGATGTTTCGGTCAATCAAGCTGGTATTAGCGCAGGTAATAAGAAAATTACGAATGTAGAGAACGGTACACAAACAAAGGATGCGGTAAATTTTGGTCAATTAGAGCAAGTGAAGAACTTGGCGAATGCTGGTTGGAACTTACAAGCGAATGGTCAGAACGGCTCGACCGTGAGACCGACTGAAACGGTCTCGTTAAACAATACGGATAACAATATCATGATTAGCAAAGATGCGAATAATGATAATGTGACGTTTGGTTTAAATAGCACTTTAACTGTGGGTCAGACGAAGCCAATTACAATGAATGGTACAACAGGTACTATCAGTGGATTGTCTTCGACCTTACCTGTGGGGACAGGCTCTACAGTAACTTCACAAACTAAACCAGCGACGACAGCCTCAGTGTTAAGTTCTGCGGCGACTGTCGGCGATGTATTAAATAGTGGTTGGAATCTGCAAGGCAATAGCCAAGCGGTGGATTTTGTGTCGGCGTATGATACGGTGAACTTTGTAAGCGGTAGCGGTACGACGGCAGAAGTTACGGTGGATGCAGGTAAAGCGTCTTCAACGGTGAAATACTCGGTAAATAAATCAGATTTATCGGTAACGGGTGGAACAGTAACTGCAGGAAAAGCGGGCGATAACTTTGCAACGGCAGAACAAGTGGCTAAAGCGATCAACGATTCCGAGAAAACTTCTAGTGTAGTCAGCTCGACTAAGACAATTAAAGTTACATCTAAAGTTGATGGTAAAAATACCGAATACGACTTAGATTTATCTGAAGCAACCAAAACCTCATTACAAAATGCAGATAATGCATTGCAGTCTTGGACAGCACAAGCAAACGGTCAAGCGGTTAAAACCGTTAGCAAAGATAATGCGACATTAAACTTCGTGGATGGTACGAATATCCAAGTCACGAATGATAAGGGTCAAGTTAAGATTGCTACGGTAGATACACCGACATTTACTACAGTAAATGCGGAGAACTTTACTACCGGTACGGTTTCTATCACGGATAACGGTATTAATGCGGGCAATCAAAAAATCACGAATTTAGCGAATGGTACGGCAAATTCAGATGCGGTAACCTTAGCGCAATTAAATGCAAGTAAATCGGTAGTAAAAGCAGGCAACAATACCAATGTGCGTACTGAAACGGCAACGGACGGTTCGACCGTTTATACCGTGGATGCGAACGCAACGACGGTAAGTGGTAGCGATGCATTAAATATCACGAAGTCGGATGCCGGTAATAATGTGACCAATTATGCGCTAGATCTGTCTAAAGTGACGAAAGATAATATCCAAAAAGGTGTGGATGCTCATAATACTGTTACGACAGAAGGTCTAACTTTCACAGCAGATTCAGGTACGGACACTTTACGTAAATTAGGTGAAACATTAGCGATCAATGGTGATGCAACGCTAATTAATACGAAAGTTGAAGCTGGTAAAGTATCTGTTGTGGCAACTAAGACCTTAACAGATGCGGTTTCGAATGCAACAAGTGCATTACAAAGCATTGTAACGACTGCTGATAGTAAGGATGCGCAAACGGTTAATAAAGATAGTAATAAAGCAAACTTTATTAGCGGTACGAATATTCAATTAACGCCATCTAAAGATGGTATTATAGTAGCAACTAAAGAAAGTGTTGATTTTACAACCGTAAATGCAACCACTGTGAATGCGACGACGGTAAACGGCGATACGATTAAATCAGGCAATGTAGTGATTAACCAAGATGGTATTAATGCCGGCGGTCAAACTATCTCTAATGTCAAAGCCGGTGATAAAGGTACGGATGCGGTAAATGTTAATCAGTTAAATGAAGTGAAGAACACGGTGAATGCGGGCTGGATGATTCAGGCAAATGGTCAAAACGGATCGAACGTGAAGCCGAATGAAACGGTCTCGTTAAACAATACGGATAACAATATCGTGATTAGCAAGACTGCGGATAACGATAATGTAACATTTGCTTTAAATAATACGTTAAACATTGGTAATACAAAACCAATTAAGATTGACGGTACAACAGGTACTATTAGTGGATTAGTCTCAACTTTACCGACTAGTTCGACACTAACGGCTCAAACTAAACCGACGACTACAGATACAATCTTAAGTTCTGCAGCGACGGTGGGTGATGTATTAAATAGTGGCTGGAATCTGCAAGGCAATAGCCAAGAGGTGGATTTTGTGTCGGCGTATGATACGGTGAACTTTGTAAGCGGTAGCGGTGCGACGGCAGAAGTTACGGTGGATGCAGGTAAAGCGGCTTCAACGGTAAAATACTCGGTGAATAAATCAGAACTATCGGTAACGGGCGGTACAGTAACTGCAGGAAAAGCGGGCGATAACTTTGCAACGGCAGAGCAAGTGGCTAAAGCGATCAACGATTCCGAGAAAACTTCTAGTGTCGTCAGTACAACTCAAGCGATTAAAGTCACGCCTAAAGTGAGTGGTAATAATACCGAATACGACTTAGATTTATCTGAAGCAACCAAAACTTCCTTGCAAAAGGCGGATAGTGCGTTGCAGTCTTGGACGGCGCAAGCAAACGGTCAAGATGTTAAAACCGTTAGCAAAGATAATGCGACATTAAACTTCGTGAATGGTACGAATATCCAAGTCACGAATGATAATGGTCAAGTTAAGATTGCTACGGTAGATGCACCGACATTTACGACGGTAACGGCGGGAACGGTAAATGCAGAGAATTTTACTACCGGTACGGTTTCTATCACAGATAACGGTATTAATGCGGGTAATCAAAAAATCACGAATTTAGCGAATGGTACGGCAAATTCAGATGCGGTAACCTTAGCGCAATTAAATGCAAGTAAATCGGTGGTACAAGCAGGTAACAATACCCATGTGCGTAGCGAAACGGTAACGGACGGCTCGACCGTTTATACCGTGGATGCGAACGCAACAACAGTAAGTGGTAGCGATGCATTAAATATCACGAAATCGGATGCCGGTAATAATGTGACTAATTATGCGCTAGATCTTTCTGATAAGACTAAAGGTGAGATTAAACAAGGCGTTGATGCAAATACGACCGTGAATACCAAAGGTTTGACTTTCACAGCAGATTCAGGTACGGACACTTTACGTAAATTAGGTGAAACATTAGCGATCAATGGTGATGCAACGCTAATTAATACGAAAGTTGAAGCTGGTAAAGTATCTGTTGTGGCAACTAAGACCTTAACAGATGCGGTCACGAATGCAACAAGTGCATTACAAAGCATTGTAACGACTGCTGATAGTAAGGATGCGCAAACGGTTAATAAAGATAGTAATAAAGCAAACTTTATTAGCGGTACGAATATTCAATTAACGCCATCTAAAGATGGTATTACAGTAGCAACTAAAGAAAGTGTTGATTTTACAACCGTAAATGCAACCACAGTAAATGCGACGACAGTAAACGGCGATACGATTAAATCCGGTGATGTAGTGATTACAAAAAACGGTATTAATGCCGGCGATAAGAAAATTACGCATGTAGCTGATGGTAATGTTACTAATGATAGTAAAGAAGCGGTCAATGGTAGCCAACTTTATGCAACTAACCAAAATGTAACTAATAATACCAACAATATTGCGAAAAATACGGCGGATATTGCTAAAGGTACTGTTTATGCTGGTGATGTAGGTAATAGTTTCACTCGCCCATTAGGTGAAACAACCAATGTAAAAGGTGGTGCTAAAGATAACCTGTCTGATAATAATATTGGTGTTGTATCAGATGGCACAGATACATTAACTGTTAAATTGGCTAAAACTTTAACGGATTTAACCAGTGCCGAGTTTGGTGAAAAAGATTCATCGGATAAGACAGTTATCAATAAAGATGGCGTATCAAGCGAATTGATCGGTAAAGACGGTAATGTGATTAGTTCTACGGATTTAACTTCCGATGGCGTAACAAGTGAAAGTGTTATTCCTGAAACACAAACAAGTTCAACCGAAACGGCTGATGATGGTACGACAACTCAAACAGATACAACGACTGATGGTCTAGATTCTAATGCAGTTTCTAGCCAAGGTATGACTGTTTCGACGAGTACTACGGAAACTAAAACTAAGACTGTTACACCAAAAGACGGAACTCCGGAAACGACCGTAGTTGAAACGGATACGGTAAAAACAACCGGTGTTGATAATGACGGAATTCGTATTAATACCCACGAAACTGTTACTACAACTAACCCGGACGGTACAACAAACGTAGTAGAAAATGGTGGAGAAGTCAGTTTAACTTCAAGTGGTCTAAATAACGGTGGTAACCGTGCAATCAATGTCGCCGCCGGTGTCAATGCTACTGATGCGGTAAACGTAAGCCAATTAGAAGCGGCTAAGACCCACTATTACAGCGTTAAAACAACTACGGAACAAGCTAACTTTAATAACGATACTGCAACAGGCGAAAATTCAATTGCTGCCGGTCCGAATGTATGGGCTCAAGGTGTTCAATCTGCAGTATTTGGCAGTATGGCTGGAGCTTTAGGCGATAAATCAACAGCAATGGGTAATGATGCATGGGCATTAGGTACTCAGGCTACTGCAATCGGTTCAGGTGTTGAAGCGCATGGTCAAGGTTCGGTTGCGATTGGTAATGCGGATAACAATGGCAAGGATAAAACTATTGCAACAAATGAAGCGATTAATAGTGTTGCAATTGGTACGCATGCAGTAGTAACCAAAGCAGATACGGTTGCTATTGGACATAACGCTGGAGCTGTAAATATTCAAGCAACGGCTTTAGGTGCTAATGCGAATGCCGCTGGTGAGCAATCAAATGCTTTAGGTTATAAATCTTCGGCAAGCGGACATCAATCAACAGCAGTCGGTACCGAAGCAAATGCGGCGGGGCAAGAAGCTACGGCATTAGGCTATAAAGCGAATTCGAACGGCTACCGTACAACGGCAATTGGTCATTCATCAAGTGCAACGGGGTCTATGGCAGTTGCTTTAGGTAATCAGGCAAATGCGAGAGGTACTTTATCTCAAGCATTTGGTGATCATGCAATTGCGTCAGCGGAGAATGCAACAGCGATCGGTACCAATGCAAATGCAAATGCTGAGAAAGGAATTGCTTTTGGTACTCAGGCTGGCGTTAGCGGTGTAAGTGGTATTGCTTTTGGTGATGGGGCTATGAGTAATGCTAAACAAGCCATTTCTATCGGTAAATCTGCGAGAACAACCACTGAAAATGCTGTTGCTTTAGGTTCATCGGCTATTGCGACTTCCAATAATGCTATTGCAGTAGGTAACTCGTCTAATGCGATTGGTGCTAATAGCCTTGCAATGGGTGTAAATAGTAAAGCATTAAAAGATAATACGATTGCTTTAGGTAACAATGTGTCAGTTACTGCGGCTAATGCTGTGGCATTAGGTCTAAATAGTACCGCTTACGGCGAAAACTCAATTGTAATGGGGACTAGTGCGAAAAATACCGGTAATCATGCGGTAGCAATTGGTACTGGAGCATCTGCTTATCGCCAAAATTCTATTGCGATGGGTAAAGATTCCTCTACAGGTGGAGATTTTGCTGTTGCTTTAGGCGATAGTGCTAATGCTGCAGCTGAAAATACGCTTGCATTAGGTAAAAATGCTGTAGCGGATAAAAAAGACTCTGTTGCATTGGGTAATAACGCTTATACGGGCGATGTTATTGCAACAGAAAGTGCTACATTGGCCGGTCAAGTATATGAATTTGCCGGTAAGGCACCAATTGGTACGGTAAGTGTTGGTAATCAAGGTAATGAGCGTACGATTACTAATGTTGCAGCAGGAAGAATTTCTTCAACAAGTACCGACGCAATTAATGGTAGCCAGCTTTATGCTGTAAGTGAAGTTGCAAGCCGAGGCTGGAATATCCAAGCAAATGGCGATAAAGAAAGCCAAGTAGCACCGGGAGCAACCGTTCAGTTTATTGACGGAACGAATATTGATATTACCCATGACGGTAATAACATTACGATTGCTACTGCAGAGAATGTGGTAACCACTGATACGGATAAATATGTAACAGGCGGTTCGGTAACCTATGATGATAAAGGTAATGCGACAACGACTTTAACCGGTAACAATGGCGCAGGTGGTACAGTTACAGGCGTGAAAAATAACTTTGTAACCGAAGCTGAAACTGCTAAAGATGGTAAAACAGCAACCTTAACGCGTAATGATGGCGGTAAAGTTAATATTGATTTAACTAATACGGTCAATCAAGCGGTAACTGAAGCAACCGAGAAAGGTACCCACTATGAAGGTGATAAACCAGATACTGGTGCTACAGCAAATAACTTTAAACGTAAGTTAGGAGAAACGACTAAAGTTTTAGGCGGTGCGCAAGGTGAACTGTCCGATAATAATATTGGTGTAGTTTCAAATGGTAGCGATACTTTAACTGTGAAGTTAGCCAAATCTTTAACAGATTTAACTAATGCAATTTTTGGTAGCAACGATGATAAAACTGTTATCAATAAAGACGGCGTAACTATCACAAACGGTGCAGATGCAAATAAAACTGTGAGTTTAACTGACGGTGGCTTGAATAACGGCGGTAATAAAATTACCAATGTAGCTAAAGGTGATGCAGATACCGATGCGGTAAATGTAAGCCAGTTAAACCAAGCGATTAAAGATAGTTCATATAACTGGAATATCTCTGATGGCAAGACAGAACAAACTGTACCAGATAATGGTAAAGTATCTGTTAAAGGTTCAGCAAATGATGATTCAAAAGCTACTTCTGGCATTGTTACTACATTAACCGGTACGGATATTACTGTTGATTTAAGCGATAAATCAAAACAAGATATTGCTGACGGTAAAAAACATAGTTCTGTTGAAGGTGATGCAAATGTAGTAGTTACTCAGACAGCAACAAATAAAGATGGTGGAAAACAGTACGACGTTAAATTAGCGGATAAAGTATCTATTGGTAGTGATAAAGCGACAACAGTCACCATTGACGGTACTAAGGGTACGGTAAGCGGTTTAACGAATACGACTTGGGATCCAAATAAAGAATATACCGGCGGTCAAGCTGCGACACAAGAACAGTTAAAATCTGTTTCGGATGTGGCGAATTCAGGCTGGAATATTTCGGCGAACGGTCAAAACGAAAGTAATGTTGGTCCTAAAGGTAAAGTAAGCTTTAACAATACGGACGGAAACGTACTTATCAGTAAAGAAACTACGGATAACAATGTCACCTTTAACCTAAATAACGACTTAACTGTTGGTGGTGCAGGTAAAGATGGCAAGGATGGTAAAGACGGTACTCTTAGTGTTAAAGGTGCGGATGGTAAGACAGGCGTAACTTTAAACGGCAAAGACGGTTCAATCGGCTTAACCGGTGCACCGGGCAAAGACGGCCAAGATGCACAAGCGACGATTAAAGTGGTCGATGGCACGAAAGGTCTGGACGGTAATAACGGTAAA
Organism: Actinobacillus lignieresii; assembly: GCF_900444945.1. Classification (NCBI taxonomy): domain Bacteria; kingdom Pseudomonadati; phylum Pseudomonadota; class Gammaproteobacteria; order Pasteurellales; family Pasteurellaceae; genus Actinobacillus; species Actinobacillus lignieresii. Next base: position 127,593 of record NZ_UFRM01000001.1, read on the forward strand.
GACGGCGAATCTAAGACGCGTATCGTTTACGAAAAACCGAACGGTGGCGGTGAGGAAGAAATCGCAACGCTTAACGACGGCTTAAACTTTGTCGGTGATAAAGGTCAAGTTATTCAGAAAAAACTGAACGAAACGTTAGCGATTAAAGGTAACTTAGATGCGGCGGCAGTTGTTACTGATAAGAACTTACGTGTAGATAACGATAAAGGCAAAAATGGTGAGTTAATCATCAAGATGGCGAAATCGTTAACGGATTTGACCAATGCGACATTCGGTTCGGATGACAGCAGCACGGTTATTGGCGGTAACGGCTTAACGATTACACCTAAAGCTGGTGACAAAGTGAGCTTAACCGATAAAGGTTTAGATAACGGCAATAACACCATTACCAATGTGAAAGCCGGTGAAAATGATACGGATGCGGTAAACGTTAGCCAGTTAAAAGAAGTAAAAAACACGGCTAATGCCGGTTGGAATATTTCGGCGAACGGTCAAAATGAAACGAATGTGGCACCGAAAGGTAGTGTGAGTTTCAATAATACGGACGGCAACGTTGTCATTACTAAAGCGGCGGACAATAACAATGTCACCTTCAACCTAAACAACGATTTAACGGTCGGTGGTCCTGCGGGTAAAGACGGCAAGGACGGTAAAGACGGTACAATCGGTGTGAAAGGTAAAGACGGCACAACCGGCGTAACCTTAAACGGCAAAGACGGTTCAATCGGCTTAACCGGTGCAAAAGGTGCTGACGGCAAAGACGGTGCGAATGCGACTATCACGGTTGCAAACGGTCCGGTTGGCGTAGATGGTACGGACGGTAAAGATGGCAAAGACGGCATGACCCGAATTGTTTATACTGACCCGAAAGGTACGACACACAATGTCTCTACCTTGAACGACGGCTTAAACTTTGTCGGTAACCAAGGCGATACGATTGCTAAGAAACTGAATGAAACCTTAACTGTGAAAGGCGACTTGGCAAATAATGCGGCGGCAAGTTCAGAGAACTTACGCGTAGATAGCCAAGACGGCGCATTAGTGGTGAAATTAGCCCAAAACTTAGCGAACTTAACGACCGCGACATTCGGTAATACGGATACGGATAATACGGTGGTAAGCAAAGACGGTGTGACGATTTCATCAGATAAGCCTGAGAAAGAAGTCAGCTTAACGGATAAAGGCTTAAACAACGGTAATAACCAAATTACCAATGTGACAAGCGGTTTAACCGACAGTACAGGCCAAAAATCCGATTTAGCGAATGCAACGACGACAAATGCAGTGAATGTGGGTGACTTAAAAGACACCGTAAACAACCTCACTAACGCAACCACCGGCGGCTTTGGCTTGAAAGACGATAATAATACCGAAGTGAAACAAGACTTAGGTAAGACTATCCAAATTAAAGGTAAAGACGGCGTTACGGTCACATCAGATGTTGCTAATAAGTCATTAGAAGTCGCTTTACAAGGTGATGTCACGGTAAACGGTAAGGACGGTAAAGACGGTTCAATCGGCGTGAAAGGCGCAGATGGTAAGGACGGCACTAAAATTACTAAAGATGCGGTGGTGTTTAACGGTGTAGATGGCAAAGACGGTAAAGACGGTCAAGTGTCAATCAAAGTTGAACAAGGCGAAAAAGGCATTGCCGGCAACGATGGTGCAAATGGTACAACCAAAACCCGTATCGTTTACGAAAAACCGAACGGTGATAAAGAGCAAGTGGCAACGCTTAACGACGGCTTAAAATTCGTGGGTGATACGGGTGAAGTGATTGCGAAGAAACTGAACGAAACGTTAGCGATTAAAGGTAACTTAACTGCGACGGCAGCTGTTACCGATAAGAACTTACGCGTGGATAACGAAAACGGTCAGCTTATCGTTAAGATGGCGAAATCGTTAACGGATTTAACCAATGCGACATTCGGTTCGGATAACAGCAATACAACTATCGGCGGTAACGGTGTGACGATTACCCCTAACGGTGGTGATGCAGGCAATACCGTCAGCTTAACCGATAAAGGCTTAAATAACGGTAACAACCAAGTGACGAATGTCAGCACCGGCTTGAAAGACCGTGACGGCAATAACGTAACCTTGGCGAATGCAAGCGGTGACGTACTCAATAACGCAGTAAATGTCGGCGACTTAAAAGATTCGGTGAACAACTTAACCAACGCAACTACCGGTGGTTTCGGTTTAACGGATGAAAAAGGTAATGATGTTAAAGCGGATTTAGGCAAAACTGTGACGGTTCAAGGTGACGGTAGCGTGAAGACGGAAGTTGTTGAGAAAGACGGTAAGAAAGCACTTCAAATCGGCTTAACCAATAACGTCACTGTGGGTAACGATAAAGAACCGGGTACGATTACCGTTAAAGGTGAAAATGGCAAAGACGGCGTTTCTATCAGCGGTAAAGACGGTATCGGCATTAAAGGTGAAAATGGTCAAGATGCAGTATCTATCAACGGTAAAGACGGTGACGGTACGGTTGCGGTGAAAGGCAAAGACGGTAAAACCGGCGTAGCTTTAAACGGTAAAGACGGCACAATCGGCATCAACGGTAAAGACGGCTCTAACGGCACTATCACCGTTAAACAAGGTAAACCGGGTGTAGATGGTAAAGACGGCGAAACGAAAACGCGTATCGTTTATGAAACCAAAGACGAAACCGGCAAACCGACTACTGAAGAAGTGGCAACGCTTAACGACGGCTTAAACTTCGTGGGTAACGACGGTAAAGTGATTGCGAAGAAACTTAACGAAACTTTAGCGATTAAAGGTAACTTAAGTACGGCGGTTAAAGACGTGACGGCAAACAACTTACGTGTAGATAACGTAGGGGACGAGCTTATCATTAACATGGCGAAAGCATTAACCGACTTAACCAGCGCAACTTTCACTAACAAGGATGGCAATAAGTCTGTGGTTGATGGTAACGGCTTAACTATTACGCCTAAAGGTGGCAATGCAAGCAATACCGTAAGTTTAACCACTACCGGCTTAAATAACGGCGGTAACAAAGTTATTAACGTTGCAGCAGGTGACGTGAACGCAAACAGTACGGATGCGGTAAACGGTAGCCAATTGTATGCGGTCAGCGAAGTGGCGAATAAAGGTTGGAACATCCAAACTAACGGTAACGATACAACCAACGTTAAACCGGGCGATACCGTGAACTTTGTAAACGGTGACAACATCGCAATTACTAACGATGGAACTAAAGTCACTGTCGGCTTAGTGAAACAAGTTGATTTAGGTAAAGACGGTAGCATCAAAGCCGGCGATACCCTCGTGAACAATGAAGGTGTGAAAGTCGGTGATAACGTGAGTTTAACCAAAGACGGTTTAAAAGCTGGTAATGTGACCATTTCAGCAACAACCGGCATCAATGCGGGCGACAAACAAATCACCAACGTAGCAAGCGGTTTGGGCGGAACTAAACTGTCAGAGGCTAAAGGAGATACTTTAACCAATGCGGCGAATATCGGCGACTTACAAACGGCGGTATCGAGCGTAACGGATGCCTCAAAAGGCGGCGGTTTTGGATTAGCGGATGACAAAGGTGCGAACGTGACACAAAACTTAGGCAAGACTATTGCGGTGAAAGGTGACGGTAAGAACATCAGTACGGTGGTAAAAGGCGGTGCATTAACCGTGAACTTGAACAAGGATGTGGACTTGGGTAAAGGCGGTAGCGTAACCACGGGCAATACAAAAGTATCTGATAAAGGTGTAAGTTTTGCGGATTCTCTTGTAAACCTAACCTCAAATGGTTTGGATAACGGCGGTAACAAAGTTACTAATGTTAAAGCCGGTGATGTTAATGCAAACAGTACGGATGCTGTAAACGGTAGTCAGTTATATGCAACTAACCAAAATGTGACGAATGTACAAAATGAAGTTGCGAAAGGTTGGAATATTGAAGCTGGCACAGTTGATGGCGGTAAAGTGTTTAATGCATCGAAAACTAAAGTTGCTATGGGTGATACGGTAGGTGTTAAAGCAGGTAAGAACATTGAGATTACTCAAGACGGTTCGAATATTGCTATTGCAACTTCGGCTAACCCGACATTTGAAACCGTAACGACAGAATCTGTGAAAGTAGGCAAAGGTGATAATACCGTAGCTATTGAAACGGTAACGGATAAACATGGTAGTGCCTTGAAAGTATCAGGTGCTGACGGTAAATCCGAAACTCGTATCAATAACGTTGCCGATGGTAAAGCTGATAATGATGCTGTGAACGTACGTCAGTTAAGAGGTGTTGCTCAAAACGTAGCGAACATTGACAATCGTGTATCTAAACTAGATAAACGTGTTCGTGGTATCGGTGCTAATGCGGCAGCCGCTTCATCGTTACCACAAGTTTACATACCGGGTAAATCTATGGTTGCTTTAGCAGGCGGTGCTTATAGCGGTGCATCTGCTGTAGCGGTAGGTTACTCAAGAGCAAGCGATAACGGTAAAGTTATCCTTAAAGTGAACGGTACTGCAAATAGTGCGGGTCACTATTCCGGTGGTGTTGGTGTCGGTTACCAATGGTAATAACCTATAATTGAATGAATAAATGCGACCTTTCGGGGTCGCATTTTTTTATGATATGTAACCTAAAAATTAGGTCTGTATATAAAGAGAGATATGGAAAAGGGTAGAAGAGTTAAATGAATAAGGCTGGATAAATGTTTCCGAATATTTAAAAAAAGCGGTCGAATTTCCTAAATCTTTTGCAATTTGCAAGTTTTTAGTGAAATTCGACCGCTTGTTTTAGAATAGAATCGTTAGCAATTATTCCGCTTTTTTAGCCGCTTCTTTTGGAAGAAGTAGGTTCATAATAATTGCAGCGATAGCACATAGGCTGATGCCTTTCAGTGAGAACTCACCGACGTTAATCAACATACCGCCGATACCGAAGGTCATTACCACGGAAACGATACAGAGGTTGCGCGCTTCGCCCATATCTACTTTGGCACGAATTAATGTACTCATACCGACCGCTGCGATAGAACCGAAAACTAACATCATAATACCGCCCATCACTACGCCCGGAATGGTTTGTAAGAATGCACCCACTTTGCCGCAGAATGAAATTGCAATTGCCCAGATCGCGGCAAAAGTCATTACACGCGGATTAAAGTTTTTGGTCAGCATAACCGCACCGGTAACTTCCGCATAGGTAGTATTCGGCGGACCGCCTAAGAATGCGGCGGCAGACGTAGCAACACCATCACCTAATAAGGTACGGTGTAAACCCGGTTTCGTCATAAAATCTTTGCCGGTTACCGAGCTGATCGCCATAATGCCGCCGACGTGTTCGACTGCCGGTGCAAGAGCGATTGGGAGTAAGTAAAGAATTGCTTCTAACTTAAATTCCGGCGTGGTGAGTTTCGGTAAGCTAAACCAAGCGGCATTGGTGACTGGGCTAAAATCAATGATGCCGAAAATCAGAGAAAGAATGTAGCCGACCACAATTCCAAACATAATCGGTACTAATTTCATTAAACCTTTGGCAAACACCGCCACGATAAGTGTAGTGATTAAGGTTGCCATCGAAATTAGTAAGGCAGTATTCGGTTCAATCGTTGTACCTTTTCCTAACGCCATATCCACCGCAGTCGGAGCTAAGCCTAAACCGATGATAATAATTACCGGACCAACTACCACCGGCGGGAACAGTTTTTCGAGGATATTCGCCCCTTTCCATTTCACTAACGCACTTAATGCAAAATAGACAAAGCCGGTGAATACCAAGCCACCCATAGTGGTCGGGATGCCCCATTGTTGTACGCCGTATTGAATCGGTGCGATAAATGCGAAGGAAGATGCAAGGAAAATAGGTACTTGACCTTTAGTACAAAGTTGGAAAAGTAGGGTACCGATACCGGCGGTAAGAAGGGCGGTATTAGGATCTAAGCCGGTAATTAACGGCATTAATACTAAAGCACCAAATGCCACAAATAGCATTTGTAAGCCAACGAACACCTGTTTAGGTGTGCTGATAGTTTGATTTGTCATTTTTGTTTCAACTCTCGGTTTGAATTAACATACGTAAACACTACCTCTTTGGATAGTCGGCGCATTATAGCTGAAAAGGAAATGACTTGCTAAACAGAAAATAAAAATCCCCTCAGTTTATGGCTAAGGGGATAAATATTAAGCTGATTCGGATAAGGTTAATCCATTTCGCTCATAAGCGTTGCATTACCGCCGGCGGCTGCGGTGTTAATGCTAATCGACTTTTCATGTACCAACGGTAACAGCGAGAGCGCCAAGTCAAGGCTTTCTACATAAGTTAAAATCGCACCGCTACGCTCGGCATAATGCTGTCTTTCTTCTCCGGAAAGCGGTTCAAGCACAATCATCACGCTTAATTTAGGAAGACTATTGAGGTCGTCCGCTACCGTCAGGTATTCGGCAAATTGATGCGCATATTCCGCTAACGGCGAATCTTTTTTTACTACCGCTTTGCTACCGCACACCGCAATCGCAATCAATGCTTTGATTTGTGCGAACAGTGAGCCGTTACTTACCGCAATTATTGGACGAGCCTCAAAGCGTAAGTAGTTGTTTTCGCCGGTGATACCTTGCATTTTATACACTTGTGCAAGCGGTGATTTTTGGCGTAAAGTTTGCAAGAGAGCTAACGCTTCGCTTTGTTGCTCGCCGGTAAGCGTTTGGCGAACGGCTTGTGCAAGTTTATCCGTTTCTATCACCGCTTCGCCTTCTAAATCAGCAAGCGTCCAAGCCTCGCTTTTTACCAGTCGTTGCAGATAAAGCGGTCCGCCGGCTTTCGGACCGGTACCGGAAAGCCCCATACCGCCGAACGGTTGCACTCCGACCACCGCACCGACCGTATTGCGATTCACATATAAGTTACCGGCGTGTACTTTATCGAGCCATTGATCGATAGTGGTGTCGATACGACTATGTAAACCGCTGGTTAAGCCGAAACCGGTCGAGTTAATGTCATCAATAATTTGTTCGAATTGGTCGGCATTAAAACGAATCACGTGTAGCACCGGTCCAAATACTTCATGTTCGATTTGTGAGATATGGTCGATTTCCAATAAGGTCGGCGGTACGAAAATCCCGTTCTGTTCCACTTCCGCGGTAATCGGCACTTGATAGTACGATTTTGCCGCAGCTTTCATTTTTTCAATATGTGCCAATAAACGGCTTTGAGCGGTACGGTCGATTACCGGACCGATATCGGTATTCAGCAATTGCGGTTTGCCGACACGTAACTCCGCCATTGCGCCTTTAAGCATAGTGAGAATGTGATCGGCGACATCTTCTTGTAGATATAGCACACGCAGAGCGGAACAACGCTGTCCCGCCGAATCGAACGCCGAGTTAAGCACATCCGCCACCACTTGTTCGCCGAGGGCGGAACTATCCATAATCAAGGCGTTTTGTCCGCCGGTTTCGGCAATAAGCGGTACGATTTTACTGTGTTTTTGCAAATTGCGGTTAATAGTTTTGGCGGTTTCGGTCGAGCCGGTAAAAATCACGCCGTCCACACGAGGATCGGCGGTCAATTTATTACCGATTTCCGCACCGCTACCCGGTAAGCATTGTAAAACGCCTTTCGGTACGCCTGCTTGATAAAATAATTCCACCGCATAATGTGCCATTAAGGAAGTTTGCTCCGCCGGTTTTGCCAAAACGACATTACCGGCAACTAAAGCGGAAACGACTTCGCCGGTAAAAATCGCCAACGGGAAGTTCCACGGGCTAATCGCCACAATAATTCCTCTCGGATTTTGATAAGCCTGCGGATTCCGTTTGACTTGGTTTGCATAATAACGGCAAAAATCGACCGCTTCTCTAACTTCTGCAATCGCATTGTTCAGCGTTTTACCCGCTTCGCGAACCGCCAGATCGAATAAAGTCGGCATATTGCTTTCCATTAAATCGGCGATCTTCTCGAGAATTGCCGCTCTTTGTTCCGGTGGAGTCGCTTGCCAAGTGGTCTGATTTTGCTCGGCAATGGCAAAGGCTTTTTCGATGTCGGTTTCGTTAGCATAGGTCACTTCACCGACTATTTGAGTTTGATCGGCGGGGTTATAAATCACTTTTCGTTGCGAACCTTGATAAAATTGCTCGGCAATTTGAGGCACGGCACGGTATTGATTATGATCTGCCAATGCGTTTAATTGTGCGCCTAATTGCACTAAATGGTGCATATCGCTCAGTTCGTAACCGGCTGAGTTTTTACGATCGGCAAATAAGTTTATCGGTAGCGGTGTTTTCGGGTGCATAGTGCCGGCGGTAATACCGGCTTTTGCTACCGGATCTTCAAGTAACTTATCAATACTGACGTTTTCATCGACAATTTGATTGACAAACGAGCTGTTTGAACCGTTTTCTAATAAGCGACGTACCAAATAAGCTAATAAAGTTTGATAAGATCCGACCGGCGCATAGACACGGCATTGAATATTAAGGTTCTCTTTGCCGACTACTTGGTCATAGAGTGTTTCGCCCATACCGTGTAAGCATTGGAATTCAAAACGTTTGCCTTTTGCTAAGTGATAAATCGTGGCTAAGGTTTGCGCATTATGGGTGGCAAATTGCGGGAATACCACATCTTGTGCCGCCAATAGCTTTTTCGCACAGGCAACGTAATTCAAATCGGTATGGACTTTGCGCGTAAACACCGGATAACCGCTTGCGCCTTCCGCTTGAGCGAGTTTTACCTCGGAATCCCAGTAAGCGCCTTTCACTAAACGAATCATTAATTTACGATTATTTTCTCTTGCTTTAGCAATTAAATAATCGATAACCGAACGGCAACGTTTTTGGTAGGCTTGTACGACAATCCCGATACCGTCAAAATCGGCTAATTCGGGTTCGCTTAATAAGCGATCGATTAAATCTAATGAAATTTCTAAACGGTTCGCTTCTTCCGCATCAATATTTAAGCCGATGTTATAACGTTTTGCTAACAGAAATAAATCGCGCAAGCGGGGATAAAGCTCATCCATGACACGATCATACTGTGCCAAACTATAACGAGGATGAATCGCCGAAAGTTTAACCGAGACACCGGAAGAATGATAAACCCCTAAACCTTTTGATACGGCACCGACAGCATGGATCGAATTAACGTAATCTTGATAATAACGTTGTGCGTCTTGTTCGGTAAAGGCGGATTCACCCAACATATCGTAGGTAAAACGGAAACCTTTATTAAAACGAGCCTCGCTATTTTTGAGGGCGAGTTGAATCGTTTCGCCGGTCACAAATTGTTTACCGAGCAAACGCATGGCAAAGTCGATACCTTTGCGAACGACTGGTTCTCCCGCTTTACTAATCAGTTGATTTAGACTGGTTGATAATGCCTGTTGATTTAAAGACAATAATTTTCCGGTAAAGACTAATCCCCATGCGGAAGCATTGACAAATAAAGACGGGCTGCTGCCGATATGTGATTTCCAGTCGCCTTTTGCAATTTTGTCTTTAATCAGTTTATCTCGGGTCGCTTGATCAGGAATACGCAGTAAGGCTTCGGCTAAACACATCAACGCGATACCTTCTTGGCTGGAAAGCGAAAACTCGTGCATCAACGCATCGACACCGCTGGCTTTTTGGCGGTTGGTACGTACTTTTTCGATCAGCTTACGGGCGAGATTTTTGATCTCGGGCTGTAATGTTTCCGTTTCCGCTTCAACTAAGAGCTGCTGAACTAATTCCGTCTCATCAATACGATAACATCGGCTGATATTTTCACGAAGGACGGCTGAAGAAGGAAGAAGTTGATAAATGTTTGTCGGCATAAAGGACTCCTGTTTCGCTTTAACAAGCGGTCGTTTTTATGAAAAAGTTTGCATTTCGAAAACAAAAAAGCGACTTGCCGTTGCCGGCAAATCGCTTTGTCTTTATTGAAGTTCTGCTAAATAGGCTTTATCCGCACACTCAAATGTGTCCGTTACCTTTTTGCTCGGCGGCGGAGTAATGAGCGAAACCAAGACAATCGCTAACGTCGCTAGAATGAAGCCCGGAATCATCGAATAGACTTCCGGTAAATTAGCCCAAAGGGTAATGTCTTTCCAGAAGTACACGATTAACGCTCCTACTAACATACCGCTAATTGCCCCGAAGCCGTTCATACGTTTCCAGAATAATGACAGTAATACCACTGGACCGAAAGCACTACCGAAGCCCGCCCAAGCGTCTTTTACTAAGCCGAATACTTGGCTGTTCGGATCTTGTGCGATATAGATTGCTAATGCGGCAACCGCTAATACCATAATGCGACCGAGCCATACTAATTCTTTATCGGTTGCGGACGGGCGAAGGATACCTTTATAGAGATCTTCGGTAATCGCGCTCGAACAAATTAATAACTGTGCCGAGAGGGTACTCATTACCGCCGCTAAAATAGCGGATAGTAAGACGCCTGCAATCCACGGGTTAAACAGTAATTTTGCCAATTCAATAAAGATTTGTTCTTTATTTTGATTAACAACGGTAGCTTGTTCCGGATGAGTAAAGAAATATGCCATACCGAAATAACCGATGCCGATAGCACCCGCTAAACAGATAATCATCCACGTCATACTGATACGGCGAGCTTTCTCAAGCGATTTTACACTTTCCGCCGCCATAAAACGTACGACGATATGCGGTTGCCCAAAGTAGCCTAAACCCCAAGCCAGTAGGCTTAATACGCCGAGTACGGTCGTACCGGCAAAAATGTCGTTATAATCTTTTTGCGCTAATTCGCCGGCTTTCGCAATCGTTTCTTGCATTACCTCAAAACCGCCTACGTTTATGATGACGAAAATAGGCGTTAAAATTAAAGCGAATAACATTAGCGAAGCTTGAATGGTATCGGTCCAACTTACCGCTAAGAAACCGCCGATAAAGGTGTAAAGAATGGTTGCGACCGCACCGTACCAAATCGCATTTTCATAAGGTACGCCGAAAAGGTTTTCAAATACGCGAGCACCGGCAACTACGCCCGAAGCGCAATATACGGCAAAGAAAAGTAAAAAAATGATTGCGGATAAAATTTTGATAATACGCGTTTCGTCATTAAAACGGTTATGAAAATATTCGGGCAACGTAAGCGCATCGCCGCTATGTTCGGTGTGTGAACGTAAACGACCTGCGACCAGTTTCCAGTTAAGATAAGCCCCGATAGTAAGCCCGACGGCTAACCAGCCTTCAATTAAACCGCTTGCATAAACCGTACCGGGTAGCCCCATTAATAACCAACCGGACATATCCGATGCGCCGGCGGATAGGGCGGTGACGAAGCTGCCTAAACGACGACCGCCGAGGATATAGTCGGATAAATTATTTGTAACACGATAGGCGATAAAGCCGATCGCAATCATTCCAATAATATAAATTATGAATGTAATGGTTGTCGGATCGAAGTTGAACATAGTTATTCCTCTTATTCTTTCTATGTTGCTAATTTAATTAACGCTATGCAAAAGTCGTGAATTATAGCAAAAGATAGGATGGAAATGAATTTTTAACAAAATTTCATGCGTTTTTATGCAGTACTTACGAATTAAATCAAATTTTCGGCAAATCGCAGAAGATTTGTTCATTCGGGAACATAGCGGAAAAAATAAGGGAATGCAAATTATTTTTTAATGAAATGTTTAAAATGTTAAATTTTAGTTAAATGTTATTGGGATATTTTATAAATACCAAAGCAGAAAAAAATAAGTTTTACACAGGCGGAAATTGTCAAGCATCTTTACAAGAAAAATTTTCTGCTTTTTTAACTAAAATAACTGGAAAAAACATAACCAATTGATTTTAAAGGATAAGATATTTTGTATCCAGTTAGCCGAAGAAGCTGATAAAGTCAGATTCCATCTAGGGTTAAGCGATTTTTCAAAAAGAAATCCACAAAGTTATCCACAGGCTTTGTGGATAGAAAAAACACCTGAATATACAATCAGATCTTCGTTGAGATTTTACTAAAAATGTTGAAAAATTCGCCGCTTATTGGCAATTCCAGCCGAGTTCTTCCGAGATCTTATGGGACGTCGCTTGAATTTCCGCACGTAACGTATCAATTCCGACTTGCATAAGTCTTGCCGTAGAAAGAGAAATGGAGATGGCGTAATTCACACGTCCCTGATGATCAAAAATAGGACAGGCGATACATGAAACGCCCATTTCGTTTTCTTCATCATCCATCGCAAATTGTTGTCGGCGGATCTTTTCAAGCTCGGCATTCATCGCCGGCACCGTAGTAATCGTATTCGGTGTTAATTGTTGAATGGTATCGTGTTGGATTTCCCAATAATGCGGAATATATTCCGCTTTATCATAGGCTAAAAATAGTTTTCCCATACCGGAACAATAAAGTTGAAGCCTTTGCCCGATATAGGCACGAGTTTTCATCATACCGGTTGTCGGCTCGAGTTTATAAATCAAGATGGCGTGATTGCCTTCTCGCATAGCGAAATTCACCGTTTCGCCTAACTTTAGGTTAAGCGCCTCCAAATGCGGTGCGGCGATATGTAGGATATTAAGGGAACTGAGCGCGCGCTGACCGATGGCTAAACATTTGGTCGATAAACGATAGCTTCCGGTAGTCGGGGCAGGACGAACGAATCCTTCTTGCTGAAGGCTTTGCAATAAGCGATGAACCGTACTTTTGTTTAAATTCGCCAGTTCGGAAAGTTGAGCTAACGGACAACCGTTCGGGTATTGGGAGAGCAATTCAAGTAATTTAAGACCTCGAACTAATGTTTGGCTTCCTGCGGATTCTTTGTCTGTCACTTTATATCTCCTATGATCAAGTGGTTAAGCGGTATATCCCAAGGTTCCGTCGGTAAATTCTCAACAAATTGAAACGGATATGCAAGCCCTACGCTTATCGCTTGCGGAGTTAGGGCAAGCGTTCTGTCATAAAAACCGCCTCCGTAACCTAAACGATTACCGCTTTTATCACAAGCAAGTAGCGGAGTAAATATCATCTCGATTTCATTTAACGGTTTTACCTTACGTACGTCCGGCTTAGGCTGTTGCATACCGAATTTATGCGTGATGAATAGCGTTTCTGCATCATATTGTTGAAAGAACAGATGACCTTTAGCAAACGGATGGAGAATAGGCAGATAGAGCGATTTGTTTTGTTGTTGTAATCGTTCAATCAACGGAAGCGGTGAAATTTCGCTATTAAAAGGCAAATAGAGTGCAATATGTTCGGTGTGATATTGATTGATAAGAGCAAGTGCTTGCGGAATCAGATTAAAAGAAGCGATTGATTGTTGTTCTAAAGATAATTTAGCTCGTTCGTTCAGAATGGATTGACGAAGTTGTCTGCGAGCTTGTACGGAATGTGATTGCATATTGAGAATACCTTAATGCAAAAGAACCCGAAGTGCCGTTACTTGTGGTGGTCCTTGAACCAGAAGGTTCAAGGGAGTCGAACTTAATTGCCTTTAGGCTTCTTACTCAAGGTAAGCCTGCTCACCGGCATTTAGATGTCCAACTCAAAGTTTCAAATTATCGGCTCAGGGACGTAACGAGTAACGCACACCTCAGGCAAGTCTTATACTAACGGAAATTCACGTTTTTTCCTAGTCTTGAATTGAGAAAAATTCCCAAATGATCAGCTTTTAAACACTTTCTTGATTAATCGCAACGGAACTGCCGGTTAGCAATTTACTTAGCGAGTTATCCAATTGATGAATACAAGATTCCAATACCGCTTTATTATTAGCGTTCTTCTGTTTTTCTTGTTCAAGCTCGTAATTGAGATTCAGTGCGACAATCGCCAATACTTTTTCCAGCTGAATGATACCGGACTGATCTTTTAACAGTGCAACGCGTTCTTCCAAACGTTGTGCAGAGGCAAGTAAATTTTCTTGTTGATCCGGTGGACAATGTAAACGAAGCACCTGCCCAAAAATTTGAACTTCAATATAATTTGCCGACATAGTCGCGAAATCCTCACAAGTAATATAAATTTTTTGCTATTATGCCATTCTTTAACAGAATCACAAATAAGACAACATGGCTATTACACAATCAACCGAATTTAATCAATTAATTACGCAGCTTCAAATCGCCGAAAGCGCCGCAGAAGTACATGGATTTTTAAGCGGATTAATTGCGGGTGGGGTACAAGACGAATCTTGGAAAACCTTAACTTACCAATTTTTAAATGACGGGCATGCTTTTTCACAAGCGCCTCTAGCGGAATTAAGTGCTTTTTACCAACAATTAACCGAAAGTTTTGATGAAGCCAATACCTTATTTTCGCTTTGGACTCCGAATAATGAAGATGGTTTCGCCTTGGCGGACGCTATAGCCGACTGGAGCAGCCAATTCTTATTAGGTTTGGGGCTTGCGCAACCTAAATTAAGCCGCGAAACGGATGAAATCGGCGAAGCGTTAGATGATTTAGAAGAAATATCCAAATTAGGTTACAATGAAGACGATGATAATAACGAGTTGTTGGAAGCCGGAGAAGAAGTGGTCGAGTACCTTAGAGTATTAACGCTTTTCTTACACAGTCATTTTGCCTTAAACGTAAAAACAAGCGAGAAACCTCAACTTCACTAATCCCAACGAGTTATATACAAGCGGTGACTTTCTGGCAAAATTTTGCAAATTTTTTATAAAATTTAGCCGCTTGTTTCTACTTTGAATTGATATGCAAGGAATATTATGAACCAATTAAAAAATGATCGTTACTTAAAAGCGTTACTACGTGAACCAGTTGATATGACACCGGTATGGATGATGCGTCAAGCCGGACGTTATCTACCGGAATATAAAGCGACACGTGCAGAGGCCGGTGATTTTATGTCTTTATGCCGCAATGCGGATTTAGCCTGTGAAGTTACTTTACAGCCGTTACGTCGTTATGCGTTGGATGCGGCGATTTTATTCTCTGATATTTTAACCGTTCCGGATGCAATGGGCTTAGGTTTAAGTTTTGGTGCGGGAGAAGGCCCTAAATTTGCTCGTCCGATTGAAACTAAAGCACAGGTAGAGAACTTACCGATTCCGGATCCGGAAGGTGAATTACAATATGTGATGAATGCGGTACGTACGATTCGTCGTGAGTTAAAAGGCGAAGTGCCGTTAATCGGTTTTTCCGGCAGCCCCTGGACATTAGCGACTTATATGGTGGAAGGCGGTTCAAGCAAAGCGTTCACCAAAATCAAAAAAATGATGTATGCCGATCCGCAAATTTTACACGCATTATTAGATAAATTAGCCGATAGCGTGATCTTATATTTGAATGCACAAATCAAAGCCGGCGCGCAAGCGGTAATGGTTTTCGATACTTGGGGCGGTGTATTGGCGCATAACGAATATAAAGCGTTCTCGCTACGTTATATGCACAAAATCGTGGACGGTTTAATTCGTGAAAACGAAGGTAGAAAAGTACCGGTAACCTTATTTACCAAAGGCGGCGGCTTATGGCTGGAAGCAATTGCGGAAACCGGCTGCGATGCGGTGGGGTTAGACTGGACGATTGATATTGCGGATGCACGCCGTCGTGTCGGACACAAAGTCGCGCTACAAGGCAATATGGACCCGAGTGTGTTGTATGCACAGTCGGAACGTATCAAACAAGAAGTGAAACAAATCTTAGCCGGCTTCGGTCAAGGCTCCGGCCATGTGTTCAATCTCGGTCACGGTATCCATCAAGACGTACCGGAACAAAGTCCGAAAATATTTGTTGATGCGGTACACGAGTATTCAAAACAATACCATAAGTAATCTTCTAGCCGATTTGGCTTAAACAAGCGGTTAAATTTCCGAAAGATTTTGCAAAAAAATGATGAAAATTCGACCGCTTGCGTTAAAAGAAAATTGTCTTTGAATCGAAAAAACAGAGGAAAAAATGAGAAATCCTATTCATAAACGTATGGAACGTTTTGAATCTTGGCAGCATTTAACGTTTATGGTGTGCCTTTGCGAAAGAATGTATCCGAATTACCAACTTTTTTGCGATGTGACGCAACAATCTGAAAAAGCAAAAATTTTTCAAAATATTCTGAACCTTATTTGGGAATTTTTGACAATAAAAGGAACGAAAATTAATTTCGATAACCAACTGGAAAAATTAGAAGAAATTATTCCCGATGTGAACGATTACGATTTTTTCGGCGTATTGCCCGCTCAAGAAGCGTGTGAAGCGTTATCGGAATTATTACACGGCATTATTGCAGGTTCCAGTTTGGAGCAAGCCGTCCGCATCAGCCAGATTTCACTCGGTACGGTGGCGAGTTACCTCGAAATGCAAAATGAAAAAGAACTGAATGAGCAAGAATTGAAAAATTCGGAAGAAATTCAGGACGAATTGGATGTGCAGTGGCAAATCTATCGTTTGCTAAATGAATGCGAAACACGTGATATCGAACTCATTTTAGGACTAAAAGAAGATATTCGCGCTAGCGGAATTAGCAATATTGGGTTAAAATTTAACCAATAAATTAAAATATCGACAATTTTATCACGAATCCCCTTTGCGAAAAGGAAAGTTTCAATTAAGCTAGTGAACGTTTTACGTAACAATTTCGGACGTGTAACGTCATTTAATCTAAAATAAATCTTAGAGGATACAATCATGAATAAAACTGAGTTAATCGATGCAATCGCTGCTGGTGCAGAGTTAAGCAAGAAAGACGCGAAAGCGGCATTAGAAGCGACTTTAAATGCGATCTCTGAAAGCCTAAAAAATGGCGACACCGTTCAGTTAATCGGCTTCGGTACTTTTAAAGTAAACGAGCGTAATGCACGTACGGGTCGTAACCCACGTACCGGCGAAGAAATCAAAATCGCAGCATCTAAAGTGCCGGCGTTTGTTGCAGGTAAAGCATTAAAAGATTTAGTAAAATAATTCTTTGCAAAGTTTTTAAAGCCTAGATTCATTCTAGGCTTTTTTGTTTCTCTTATACCGAGAACGGATATTGGATTGCCGGATGATATTCGTAACCTTCGACTTTAAAATCATCGAGCGTTACCCAAGTTTCTAAATCCTCTAATGATTTAATTGCCGGATTAATCCAAAGTTTAGGAGAAGCCAGCGGCTTTCTTTTCAATTGTACGTCACGCATCAATTCCAATTGGTCTTCATAAATATGCGCATTTACGATTTTATGAAACGCTTGTCCGGCTTTATGTCCGGTAATTTGCGCCATTAAAGCCAAGAAGGTATAGCATTGGATCATATTCCAATTGAGCCCAAGCGGTACATCGGCGGAACGTTGCGTACTGTTTAAATAAAGCGTGCCGTCTAAAAGCGAGAAATGATGGCTATATAAGCAGGGACGTAAACAGCCCATATGGAATACGCCCGGATGATAAAAGGTATAAATTTCACCGCGATTATCCACGCCTTTTTTTAAATCATCGACAATCTGGCGCAATAAATCGACGGAACCTCCGTCCGCTTTCGGGAAGCTACGTCCGACCGCGCCGTAAACCAAACCCATATCATCTTCGCCTTTACGATACGGATTGGCTAACCAAGCCGAGTTTTGATTTGCATTGGCATCCCATGATTTTGTTCCAAGTTTGCGGAAATCGGCGGCATTATCATAGCCTCGAATATAACCCAATAATTCCGCAATCGCCGCTTTCCAAAAACTTCTTCTTGTTGTAACAAGCGGAAACTCTCCGGTTGCAACATTGTAGGTTAAATCGGCATTAATTACGGTTAAACAACGCTTACCAGTACGTTCGTTCTCTACCCATTTTCCTTCGTTTACGATACGATGGCATAAATCTAAATACTGTTTCATGGTGACCTCTTAAAAAAACTTAGGTAATTTTGCCATTTATTCGGTAAAATGGATAATAAATTTTTATAAAGCGATAAGGAGTGCGATATGAAAAAACTGATGAAACCGATTTTTGTCTGCTTAACCTTGGCGGTTCTGACCGCTTGTTCGAGTAAAAGTAGTTGGACTCGTTTAAACGATTCGGAAGTAGATCAAAAATCCTATGCGATAGCTTATGGCGCAACGGCACAAACTTACGCGGATCGAGTAAATGAAAGCTATGATATCGATTCATTTATGAACGGTGTTGATGATTGGTATAACAAAAAAGTTAATCTGCCGGTAGAACAAATTCGAGCAATGATTTTGAATCGCTTAATGGATCATAATATTTACGCTTATTATAGCGGTGTGCTTTATGCTGCGGATTTACAAGGCAATTTTAATCATTTGGATCCAAGTTGTTGGGATTTGGTACAAACGCCGAGTATGACGCAAGGTATCCACGATGCAATGCTTGATATTCAAAAAAATAAGGTACGTGGCGACGAATATATTAAAAACGGAGTGGAACAAATTCTTCATCTTTGCGTAAAAACAATGGTGGAAGACGAGCATAAGCAGGAAGTCAATTCAAAAGCTAAAGGCAAAAAATCGGCGAAAGCGGCTCAGAAACAGAAATCGGCTAAATAACGTCAGTTAATGTATTGTATAAGCGGTCTATTTTTCTCAATAAATTGTAAGATTTTGAGAAAATACGACCGCTTCGGTTTATTTAAGGAGATGACATGACAACCTATAATTTGCGTTTAAAAGCAAAAAGTGAACTTACCCCCCACCCTACGGCACAATATTGGCGTAAATGCCAAGTCGAAGAATTATTCGAAATGCCTTTTATGGAACTTATCTTTAAAGCGGCACAAGTCCATAGAGAGCATTTTGACCCGCAAGCGATTCAATTATCGACGTTACTTTCGATTAAAACCGGAGGATGTCCGGAAGAATGCGAATATTGCCCTCAGTCCGCTCGCTATGATACCGGGCTTGAAAAGCAAGTGATGATGGATGTGGAAGAAATTGTCGAGAAAGCCAAAATAGCCAAAGCGAGAGGCGCGAGCCGTTTTTGTATGGGCGCCGCTTGGCGTGGGCCGAAGCCGAAAGACATTAAAGTGGTGTCTGAAATTATCGGTGCGGTAAAAGCGTTAGGTCTAGAGACTTGCGGTACTTTCGGTTTGCTTGAAGAAGGGATGGCGGAAGATTTAAAACAAGCCGGATTGGATTATTATAATCATAACTTGGATACGGATCCGGAACGTTATAGCAAAATCGTACATACCCGCAATCACGATGATCGTATGGATACGCTCGGTAAAGTACGTCATGCAGGATTAAAAGTCTGCTGTGGCGGAATTGTCGGCATGAACGAAACCCGCCCGGAACGTGCCGGACTTATTGCTAGTTTAGCCAATTTGGATCCACAGCCGGAAAGTGTACCGATTAACCAATTAATTAAAGTGGAAGGAACACCGCTTGAAAATGCGGAAGATTTGGATTGGACGGAATTTGTCAGAACGATTGCCGTTGCCAGAATTACTATGCCGAAAAGTTATGTGCGCTTATCCGCAGGTAGAACCGAAATGCCGGAAGCGATGCAAGCATTGTGCTTTATGGCGGGAGCAAACTCAATTTTTTATGGCGAAAAGCTATTAACGACAGGTAATCCGGAAGAAGATTTTGACCGCTTACTAATGGATAAATTGGATTTATATCCGTTAGCATATCAACCTAATGAAGTCTAATTCGATAAATGAAAAAAGCCAGCATTTTGCTGGCTTTTAGATTCGTTATATAAGTATTTAAAATTAAAGTACTTTTACGTTTACTGCTGAAGGACCGCGATCTGAATCTTGTACTTCAAACTCAACTTTTGCACCTTCTTCTAAAGTACGGAAGTTTGAACCAACGATACCTGAGAAGTGAACGAAAATATCTTTACCGCCTTGATCCGGAGTGATAAAACCGAAACCTTTAGTTGAATTGAACCATTTAACGATACCTGTTGCTTTAGACATAGGATTTTCCTTATAAAAATTTAATGAAAAGAATTGCTGCACGTTTGTTTGGAGATTAGAGATTTATTCGCGAAGAACTCTCAGAAAATCAGAAGATTTATAGAAAGGAAAACATCGATAAAGCAATCGTACTCAAGAACGCTACGAGAAGCGTTTTCGATTAGAACATTAAAAAAACATTAAAGCAAATGTTTTTTTGAACTTATTTATCGGAATTGAAACATAGAAATATATGAACGTAACAAAATAGCGTAATGACTTGATTTTATATAGACGGGAATCCGTAAATAAAATATAGTAGCGGGCTAAGACTCTGTATTGGGTCGGCATCTATTTGGACTTAAATTTAAAGAGAAAAACAATATGTCAGAACAACAAGTAAAAATTCAAAATGGCAATAAAACTAATCCTAGCGTAAAAGAAGTGATTACGTATTTAGCGGAGAAGTTTCCACTTTGTTTTAGTGTTGAAGGAGAAGCAAAGCCACTCAAAGTCGGACTTTTCCAAGATTTGGCCGAAGCGTTGGCTAATGATGAAAAAGTCAGTAAAACATTACTGCGTCAGGCGTTACGTACTTATACGATGAGCTGGCGTTATTTGGCTTGTTGTAAAGCAAATGTCCAACGTGTCGGTTTACAAGGCGAAGAAGCCGGTATTGTGGATGAAGCGCAAGCAGAGCACGCGGCACAAACTTTAACGGTTGCCAAAGAAGCTTATGCGGCTCGTAAAGCGGAACAGCGAAAAGAGCAACGCAAAGAATTCTTTAAGAAAAAAGCTCAAGAAGAGAAAGCGAAGAAAAATGCTGCAAATCAAGTGAAGAAGACTCCTCGAGTTGCGAAAGAAGCTTCTGTAAAAGCGACCGCCGAGAGTTTAGCGGCATTAACAAGCAAATTTGGTAAGGGAAATAAATAATTTGCAGGTCTAGCGGTCGGTTTATTGTCGTTTTACAATACGTAACGTTTTTTTGACCGCTTGCATATCTTTATAATGAATCAGGATTTTTATGAAAATAAATCAACTTAGCCGTCTTATTGCTATTTGTTTCGGGACTATCGTAAGCAGTGCATTTGCGGTAGAACCGCAAATTCAAGAGAGTGCGTTAGTAACCCCGAAACCGACGGAACAACACAGCCTTTCAACTAAACGTGTTACAGCGCGTTTGACACAATCTCACTACCATAAGTTTAAATTAGACGATGAGTTTGCGGATAAGATTTTTAACCGATATATGGATTGGTTAGACGGAGCGCATAATACTTTTTTACAATCCGATATTGATGAGATGCGCGCCAAATATGCGGCGAAATTAGATGATGAGCTGTATGAAGGTAAGTTGGATTCCGCATTTGAAATCTATGATTTAATGACCAAACGTCGTTATGAACGTTATAAGTATGCGTTGTCTTTATTAGATAAAGAGCCGAATTTAAAAGGGTCGGATCAAATCGAAAATGATCGTGAAAAGGCGGCGTTTCCCGCAACGGTTGAAGAAGCTAATCAGCTATGGGAACAACGCGTTAAAAACGATGTAATTAATCTCTATCTTAAAGATAAAAAATGGCCTGAAATTAAGAAAACGTTAATTAAACGTTATAATTTAGCGATTAAACGTTTGACGCAAATTAAAGCGGACGACGTGTTGCAAACGTATTTAAATGCGTTCGCACGTGAAATTGATCCGCATACAAGTTATCTTTCGCCTCGTGCGGCAAAAGCATTCCAAGAAAGTATGAATTTGTCTTTGGAAGGTATCGGTGCGACGCTTGCGATGGAAGACGACGTAACTACGATTAAATCTCTCGTGCCGGGTGCGCCTGCCGCTCGTAGTAAAAAACTGGTGGTCGGCGATAAGATCGTAGGTGTCGGTCAGGATAACGGTGAGATCGAAGATGTTATCGGTTGGCGTTTAGATGATGTCGTCGATAAGATCAAAGGTAAAAAAGGTACGAAAGTTCGTTTAGAAATTGAACCGGAAAAAGGCGGAAAAACGAAAATTATCACTTTAGTCCGAGATAAAGTTCGTTTAGAAGACAGTGCGGCAAAACTAACTGTTGATAAAATCAACGGTAAAAATGTTGCCGTGATTAAAATTTCAACATTTTATATCGGTTTAACCAACGATGTTCGTAAATTGTTAGATGAAATGAAAACTAAAAAAGTGGACGGTTTAATTATCGATTTACGTGAAAACGGCGGCGGTTCTCTGACGGAAGTTGTCGAATTAACCGGACTCTTTATTAAAGACGGGCCGGTTGTTCAGGTACGAGATGCGTTCAACCGTATTAAAGTGCATGAAGATCCGGAAGCGGATAAATCGCTTTATGACGGTAAGATCATGGTTATGATTAACCGCCACAGCGCGTCGGCATCCGAAATTTTTGCGGCGGCGATGCAAGATTACAATCGTGCAATTATCGTAGGGCAACAAACCTTCGGTAAAGGTACGGTTCAACAAAGTCGTTCGTTAAATTTTGTATATGACTTGGATCAGGAACCGTTAGGCTTTATTCAATACACAATCCAAAAATTCTATCGTATTGACGGCGGCAGCACTCAATTGAAAGGCGTCGAAGCGGATATTAAATTTCCTGAAATTATTAATGCGGAGAAAACTGGCGAAAGTTTTGAAGATAATGCTTTACCTTGGGATAAAATTCCTGCGGCAAGCTATCAAGAAGCCGGACATGCAAGAGATGCGGTTTCCGCATTAACTGCTAAGCATGAAGAACGTATTGCGAAAGAACCTGAGTTTATTACGTTAAACGAAGATATTGCAATCCGTAAAGAAAGAGACGCTCGCAAGTATTCGTCACTTAATCTGGAAGAGCGTTTGAAAGAAGATCGCGCAGACGAAGCGAAACGTCTGAAAGATCTGAATGCACGCTTTGCAAGGGAAGGGAAAAAAGCGATTAAGAATATTGATGCCTTACCAAAAGACTATGAAGCACCGGACTTTTTCTTAAAAGAAGCTGAAAAAATGATGGTTGATTGGTTAGAAATTGATAAGAAGTCATAAAATAGCTTATAATGTATTAAATTAGCTGCCGCTTAATGAAAGTTAAGCGGTTTGCTTTTATTGATGTTTTATAATCTCGGAGCTAAGGATTTTTATATGAGTAAGGCGAAAACCTTCAAATTACTGCCGTTAGTAATGCTTTCAAGTGTCGTTTTAGCCGAAACTAATGCAACTCATCTTCAGGCTGCATCAACAGAAAACGCAACGGTTAATCATGCGACATCGGATGCAATTTTACCCCAGCTAAGTTTTAGCGCTCAGCAGGCTAGAGCAGCTGAACTTGCAAAGCGTGCGGATTATGTTTTTGAGCAAGAGCAGATTCGTTTGGAAGAAGAACGTAAATTGCAAGAAGCGGTGTTGAAAGTAAAGCAAACGGTCGGAGATAATCAGTTATTACTAACTAAATCGGTTGCTAAAATTTATTTGGATAACGATTATGCAAGTATGTGGAATGACAAGCATGCGGAGAAGCAATTCCTCAAGGAATACGCATTATTTGCCGCAAGCGGCGTATCAAGCAAATCGGCCAAAGCATTACAACAGATTTTAAATCATCCGGAAGGTTTGGGCAGAGATATCTTATTAACCGACGGTTTCTTAGATTATCTCTATTACAATAAAAACGTGTATAAAAATGCGAATCAATGGTTATACAACCTTGGCAGCTATAGTCCTAAATCACCTAGCTCGGAGCAAATAAATCAATGGGTGGAATCGACTAAGAACGGCGATTCGGCTCAGTTCGTGGCAAATTTAGTGCCTCGTAATCATATTTACCAAGAAACGGTGCAACGCATCTTAGCAATGTCTGCCGGCGGTAACACGAAGAAAGTAGCAAAAGCAAAGAAAACAAAAACGTCTGAGCCGGCAACCGGTAACGATACGTTCTATAAATTAGCGTTAAATGCGCAAAGATTACGTATTATTCCGAGTTTTAATAACGGTATCTTTGTTAATATCCCTAGTTATCAACTATTTTACTTCCGTGACGGTCAGCTTGCATTACAATCAAAAGTGATTGTCGGTCGCGATGATCGCCGTACGCCGGTTATGTATAGTAAGCTTAGTAACGTAGTGGTTAATCCGCCTTGGAATATTCCGCCGACAATTTTAAATAAAGATATTGTGCCGAAATTGGCTAAAAATCCGGGATTCGCAGATGCCGCAGGTTATGAAATTTTTGACGGAAAAGGCAATAAAATTAATCCTCGCAGCGTGAATTGGGCGCAATATGTGAACAGCAAAAATCTTCCTTACCGTATTCGCCAAAAAGCCGGTGATGACAGTGCATTAGGTCGTTTTAAATTTAATATGCCGAGTTCGGATGCGATTTATTTACACGATACGCCGAATCGCGGCTTATTCGGTAAAACGGATCGCGCGTTAAGTTCCGGTTGCGTACGTGTGGAACGTTCGGATGATCTGGCAAGTATTTTGCTGAAAGAAGCCGGTTGGAGTATGGATAAAAAACAAAAAGTATTGGCAAGTCAGAAAACCACTTCGGCTAATATTCGTTCGGACAATCCGGTTTATTTATACTATGTTACCGCATGGGTAGAGAACGGTAAGGTATATACGTTACCTGATATCTATAAATTTGATACCTCTATTCCGAAAAATGTGGTGAATTGGAGTAAAGTTAAAAGTGTGATCTAATTCACAAATATAAAAATTTCCGAGAAGTTTTACTTGCTTCTCGGAACTTTCTTTTTTAGATTAAACCTAATGGGCTTATTACTTAATAAGCCTTTATTTATGGTCGATAGTAAATAATTTGTGATAAATCATTTACTATCAATCATTACTCGTGAAGAATGAGGAATAGCAATGAATCAAATCAATGTTCAACGCCGTAAGTGGTTATCGCTCGGCGGTCTTGTTTTAGGAGCAAGTTTATTGCCAAGCAAAGTAATGGCGCTTCTTTCCACTCCTACTCCGTTAGCGTTACGTTTTCGTAATATCAATACGGGCGATACGTATGCGGCAACATTCAGTAACGGTTCTCTTTCAAGCGGCGATTTAGGGAAATTAAATTACCTTATGCGTGATCGTCATACCAATCAAGTTAAACGAATCGACCCGATGTTATTCGTGAAATTAAATCAAATTCAGCAGCGTTTAGGTTTCCGTAATGCGGAAGTATTAGTGCTAAGCGGTTATCGTTCCGCACAAACCAATGCAAGAATGCATAGAACGCGACGCGGCGTAGCAAGTAACAGTTATCATATTCGCGGACAAGCGGTTGATTTCAGAATTTCCGGAGTTCCTTTGGCAAAATTAAAAGCGGCTGCGGAAAGTTTGCATAATGGCGGTGTTGGTTATTATCCTCGCAGTAATTTCGTTCATGTAGATACCGGCCCTGTTCGTACGTGGCGCGGTTAGGTAAGCGGTCTAATTTTATGTTTAATTTACAAATTATTCCGGTCAGTGCGTTTCAGCAAAATTGTAGCGTTATTTGGGATGATAATAAGAATGCCGCAATTATTGATGCGGGTGACGATGCGGATAAAATCATTCAGTTTGTCGAATCACAAAATTTAAAAGTACAAAAGCTATTACTTACCCACGGTCATTTAGATCATATTATGGCGGTTGAAAAAGTCAGAGATCACTTCGGTGTGGAAGTATATGGCTCTCATATTGATGATAAACCGTTATTTGAACAATTGCCGCAAATGTGCGAAATGTTCGGTATTCCGCCGGTTAAAGCGTTTTTACCGGATCATTGGTTAAGTGAAGATGATAGGGTGGAAGTCGGTGCATTACGATTCTCCGTCCGTCATTTACCGGGACACGCACCGGGGCATATCGGTTTCTTTGATTTTGAAAACAAAATCGCTTTTAGCGGCGATGTGTTATTTAAAGACAGTATCGGACGAACGGATCTTTATATGGGCAGTTTAGACGTGCTACTCAACACGATTCGCACTAAAATGTTTGATTTGGATGACGATTTTATCGTGGTTGCCGGTCATGGTCCGCATACTACAATTGGGCGTGAGAAACAGCATAATCCGTTCTTAAAATAGTTTTATGGTTCGAGAATCGTAAACCATAATTGATTTAACTGATAAATGGCAGAATGATATTCTGCCATTTTTCGTTTAAATTTCCCTTCATTGAATTGTGTTTCTTGCAGATATATACGGAGAAACTCGGTCTGTTGCTGTTGGTTGATTGCAGGATTGGCACTGAAAAGCATCGCAATTTCCAATGCCGGATCCGATACGGCACTATATTCCCAATCAATTAGATACAAGCGGTTATTTTTTTCAATAAAATTCCCTAAATGTAGGTCGTGGTGGCAGATTGCCTGTGCAAAAGGTTGAATCGTTTGAAACGGGGAATGAAATCCCAATGCGGTTTGTTGCTGTTCGGAGAGTTTTCCCCATAAAAATTGACAACGCTCGGCAATATCGAGCTTAGGTAGTGATTCGTCAATTGGAACAAGATGTAGTTCGGCAAGCTGTTGCGCTAATTTATTTAGTAATGACGAACTGAAACGGTTAGGCGTATTACCTTCAATCCAAGTCAGCAAACTGGAATTTTCGTTGTGATAATAGACTTTTGGGCTAAATGATAAGCGAGTTAAGTAGCGTAAAATTTGAGCTTCTTGAGCATAATTGATCCCGAAAGCCGTCGCTCGCTCATTTTGTCGGCGCAAAACAAATCGCTCGCCGGAGGCGAGTTGGATCTGTTGGCTGCAAGCGGTCAAGCCTGCTAAATTTTGGCGAAAAACGACCGCTTGCTGTTGGCTCTCAAGCCAATCAAGCGCATTCATCGATGACCACGTAGATAGATACGATAATTACTGCTTTCATCGGTCGGCTTCTCAAGTTGTAACGTTTGAGATTGCTTTCCGATTAGCCATAAATTAAGCCAAGGCATAGCCGGATCATTATTGCTCTGCGTCACTCCTTGGTTATCATACCAAAATAATTTATAGGATAAATTAAGCGGATGTTCACTAAGGTTCGCAACGGATAACTTATCGCTTTCTGCCTCAACTTGAATTAACGGAGCAATTTGCGCTTCAATATTGACAATCGGCTCAGATTTTCCTTTGATATAACTTTGCGGATTGCTGCCGCAAGCGGTTAAAAAAAGCGAAAAAATTGCCAATAGCCAATAAGATTTTAACTGTTTCATACTATTTGTTGTTTAACATTTTGCCTAAAGGCTCGCCGCCGACTAAATGCATATGGATATGGAATACTTCCTGACCGCCGTGTACGTTACAGTTCACAATTAAACGATAACCGTCTTCAGCAATACCTTCTTCTTTAGCAATTTTTGCCGCCGCGGTAAATAAGCGACCCAACGCTAATTCGTCTTCCGCTTCTACGTGGTTTACGGTCGGAATTAACTTATTCGGTACGATTAAAATATGAGTCGGTGCTTGCGGTGAAATATCACGGAAGGCGGTAACGAGTTCGTCTTGGTAAACGATTGCCGCAGGGATTTCTTTGCGAATAATTTTACTGAAAATGGTTTCTTCAAATGTTGTGTTTGACATAGATATTCCTTATGAGAAGGTAGTTTGAAAGTAATAATTCTCTAATTTTTTGGCAAATTTTGCAAAGAAATTTACCGCTTGCGTTGTTTAAATCGGTTACTTATTAGCACAATTCCAAAAACAATGGATTGAATTAAAATAATCGTCGGACCGGTTGACGCATCGATATGATAGCTCAGTATCGTACCGAAAACAGAGGAACTAATCGCAATCGTCATTGCGATTGCTAACATATAATCAAAACGATTTGATAGCAGATGAGCGGTAATACCGGGGGCAATGAGCATGGCAACAACCAAAATAACACCGACAACCTGCATTGCACTAATGATGGTTAAGGCTAACAGTGCAAGTAAGCCGTAATGTAACCGTTTTACCGGTAAACCGATAACTTTGGCATGATTACTATCAAAGCAATAGAGCAAGAAATCTTTACGTTTAAAGATAATAACGCTGAAAGTTAGCGTGCAAATGATGATAGTTTGAATTAATTCGTTTTGAGTTACCCCGAGCAAATTACCGAATAACAAGTGAGTGAGATGTTGGTCGCTCGGCAAAGCGGTAAATAGCACGATACCAAGCGCAAATAAGCCGGAAAACATAATGCCCATAATGGTATCTTCTTTTAAACGAGAATTCTCTTTGAGATAACCGACGGAAATCGCACAAAACAATCCGGAAGCAAATGCCCCTATAGCTAAAGGTAAACCGAGTAAGCTGGATATTACCACTCCCGGCAATACTGCATGAGAAATTGCATCGCCCATAAGCGACCAGCCTTTTAAAATCAAATAACAAGACAATACCGCGCAAACGGAAGCGACTAATACCGCAGTAAACAAAGCGGTTTGCATAAATTCAAATGCAAAAGGCTCAACGAACCATAGCACTAACTCATTCATTGATCGCCTCCAAACGCTTACGTTTTTGGCTAATCAAACCGTATTTAGGCGCAAAGCAAAAAGCCAATAAAAAGATAAAGGTCTGTAAGCAAACAATCACACCGCCGGTCGCACCGTTTAAAAAGTAACTGAGATAGGCACCGATGCCACTGCTGAGGCTACCGATAAGAATGGCGATAATAACTAAACGAGGGAATTTGTCTGTCAGTAAGTATGCGGTTGCGCCCGGAGTCACCACCATTGCAATTACTAAAATTGCACCGACCGTTTGCAATGCCACCACGACACAAGCACTTAATAAGGTAAAGAATAAAATTTTGTAGAGAAGAGGAGAAAGTCCGACAGACAGCGCATGATGTTCATCAAAAAAAGTGAGCAATAGATCTTTCCAGAAAAAGATGAGACCAAGCAGCGATAATCCGATAATGATAGCAACTTGCCATAAATCTTCGTCCGCAATGCCGAGGATGTTGCCCATTACAATCGCATTAACATCAACTGAGGTTGGGTTAAGCGATACAATAAACATGCCTAGTGCAAAAAATGTGGTAAAGATAAAGCCGATAACCGCATCTTCTTTTATTCGAGTAATACTTTTCACCCATAAAATCGAAAGAGCGGCAAGAATACCGGAGAAAAATGCACCGAAGGCATAAGGGAGTTTTAACGCATAAGCGATGGCAACGCCCGGCACTACGGCATGTGAAAGGGCGTCACCGATTAAAGACCAACCTTTTAACATTAAAAAGGCGGAGAGAAAGGCACAAACCACACCAACGCCCATACTGACGAAAATCGCTTTTTGCATATAGTTATATTGGAAGGGTTCGAGTAGTAGTTCTAGCATTTATAAACCTAAGATTTTCTTCACCGGGGCGAAGCTCTTTCGGTGAAAAGGGGTTGCCCCGAATTGTTCCAGTTTTTCAAAATGTAGTTTAGTCGGATAACCTTTATGCTTTGCAAAACCGTATTCCGGATATTGCACATCTAATTCAGCCATTTCCTGATCTCGGGCAACTTTGGCTAAAATGGAAGCTGCGCTGATCTCGGCAACTAAACTATCTCCTTTTATGACCGCTTGTGCCGGCATCGGTAAAGTTGGAATACGGTTGCCGTCCACCAACACGAAATCGGGCTGAATATTTAGTCCGGCAACCGCCCGCTGCATAGCGAGCATTGTTGCGTGCAAGATATTCAACCGATCGATTTCTTCCGGTTCGGCACGCCCTAAAGACCAACAAAGCGCTTTTGCTTTAATTTCCTCCGCTAAAAGCAAACGCTTCTTCTCCGACAGTTTTTTAGAATCGGCTAATCCTTCAATTGGATTATTCGGATCTAAAATCACAGCGGCAGTTACCACAGCTCCCACTAACGGGCCTCTACCAACTTCATCCACACCTGCGATCAAGTGGGCATTAGGATAAATGAAATTTGTACTCATTGCTATTGATTCTTATTCTTCTGTTCTAAAATGACGTTGACTTTTGGTTTCATCACGGCTTTCAATTAAGCGATGATAGTTTTCAAATCGAATTGCATTAATTTCGCCTTTTTCGACCGCTTCTCTCACCGCACAGCCTGGATCCGATTTATGTTTGCAATCTCGGAATTTACATGTGCCTAATACCGATTGAAATTCACGGTAACCAAGCGTGATTTGTTCCGGCTCTAAATGCCATAAACCGAATTCACGAATCCCCGGCGAGTCAATTAAATTGCCCCCTTGCCGTAAATGGTATAAACGAGAAGATGTGGTCGTATGCTGACCTAACCCCGAAATATCGCTTACCGCACCGGTCAAAGCATTAACCTCCGGTAATAATTGGTTGATTAGGCTTGATTTTCCTACCCCAGATTGTCCGACGAAAATTGAAGTGCCGCGTGATAAATAGCGGTCTAATTTTTCCATATTTTCACCGGTATCGGCAGACAGACAAAGCGTTTCGTAACCGATATTTTCATAAATCGCCAACTGCTTTTGCACTTCTTGTCGCTCGGATTCCGAAAGCAAATCAATTTTATTTAGCACGATAAGCGCATGAATTTTAGCGGTTTCACAAATCACTAAGTAGCGATCAATAATATTAAGCGAAAGTGTGGGTAATACGGCGGAAACAATAATGATTTGATCGATATTTGCCGCCATCACTTTGATACCGTCATAATAATCGGGACGGCTCAATTCGTTTTTACGCGGATAAATTGCTTCAATCACACCGCTAATGCCTTGTAACTGCTCGTTGCCTTGTCGCCAAGAGACCTGATCGCCGACCACCACGTTTTTTAAAGTACGGCGAAGATTACAACGATAAATTTCACCTTGTTCGGTTTCTACATCGGCGTGTTTGGCATGGCGAGTAACCACAATACCTTGTTGAACTTCGCCTAGCATTTCGTCTTGCCATTCCAATTCGGGTTTTGCGATTTTTTTATGATGATTCGATTTGATTCTGCGTTGTTGGTTTTGGGTCAGTCTGCGTTTACTCAAAGGATTTCTCTTAGATGATCGAAATAAGTTGAAAGGATACTATAAATCGCTTTGTTTATGTAGTATCGGAAGAATGAAGTTATCGAAGTTGACGGATAAAAAATTCTATCATTTATACGCACAGATAAGAAATTTTAATGAAAATAGCGCTCTGATACTGGCGGGATTTATTCATTCTGATACAATAGAAAGGCTTTAAACGAAAAAAACCGTCCAAAATGGACGGTTATAAACCAAAAAGGTTCAAAATATACAGGAAGTGAAACGAGTAACTTGATGTTACTCCAGTCTAGTTTCCTAGACCAATATGCAAACACAACATCATACTTAAAAATCTGAAATAGCTTAATTTACCGTAATAAACCGGAAACTTAAGCTATCACTATCCGTCTAAGTACGGCGCGCATTATAGTGATGTTCGACCAGTATGACAAACTAAAAATTTTAATTTTATCTATCAAAAAAAATAATGTAGTCACATTCCGTTTATTAACCAAGAATAATTATCTATGAATAAAAGACTTCCCCCTCTCAACGCGTTAAAAGCATTTGAATCTGCCGCGCGCCATTTGAATTTTACTAAGGCGGCGGACGACTTATTTGTAACGCAAGCCGCAGTCAGTCACCAAATCAAGTTATTGGAAGACTTTCTGGGCGTTTCGCTTTTCCATCGAAGAAACCGCTTGCTGGAGCTTACCGAAATCGGTGCGCAATATTTTGAAGAAATTCAACCGCTTCTCGAACAGATTGCGGTGGCGACCGAAAAGGTTAAATTAAAAAACAGCCGACAAATTTTATCGATCAGTACCACGCCGTCATTTGGTATGCATTGGTTGGTACCTCGTTTAAACGAGTTTCATAAAAAATATCCGGATATCGAAGTGCGTTTAACCACCGCTTCTCAAGATGAAGGCTTATTAGGCAAAGATATTGATGTTGCGATTTATTACGGTTCGGGCAATTGGCAAAATCTGGAAGCGATTGAACTTGTTCAAGCGCGTATTATGATTTTAGCCTCGCCGGAATATTTGCGAGATCATCCGATTACCAAACCTGAAGATTTAGAAGGTAAAAATTTAATTCACGTTTGTTCGCATACCAAATGGAAGCAAATGGCGGAGCATCTTAATTTAAATAATTTAGAAGTAGAATCGGGTCCGATGTATTCGAATACTTCAATGGGAATGCAAGCGGCGAAACACGGTCAGGGCGTTGTGGTGGCAAATAGAATACTCGCGCAAAATGCCATAGAAGAAGGTTCGGTAATCGAGGCTTTCACGACGGACGTTTATGACGAGAAGGCGTTTTACGTGGTTTATCCTCCGCAAATGGCAGAGATTGCGAAAGTTAAACATTTTGTCGAGTGGATTACGCATGAAATCAAAGGAAGTTATAAATAATGAAGTATGATTGGGTTTTATTTGACGCTGACGAAACGCTTTTTTCGTTTAATTCGTACTTAGGTTTAACCTCTATGCTGAAGCGGTACGGTATTGAATTTACGCGAGAAGACTATGAGGCGTTTCAGGCGGTCAATAAACCGCTTTGGGTGGCTTACCAGAATAATGAAATTACCGCTCAAGACATTCAAACCCGCCGTTTTGCCAAGTTATCGGCGCAAACCGGCATAGACGCATTGCAACTTAATCAAGAGTTAATGGCGGAAATGGCATTGGTCAGTAAACCGTTGGACGGCGTGACGGCTATGTTGGAACAACTATACGGTAAAGTAAAGATGGGGATTATCACTAACGGCTTTACCGAATTACAGCAAAAGCGATTAGCGAATACGCATACCGAGAAATTTTTTGAGATTGTCGTCGTATCGGAACAAATCGGTGCAGCCAAGCCGGATCGACAGGTGTTCGATTACGCTTTTACTTTGATGGAACAGGAAGACAAAACCAAAGTGTTAATGGTTGGCGATACGCTTGCATCAGACGTTTTAGGCGGTAATAATGCGGGTATCGATACTTGTTGGTTTAATCATTCGAAAAGTAAGAATGAAACACAGATTCGCCCGACTTATGAAATTAGCTCAATGGATCAGCTTATTGAGATTGTTAAAGGAACCGAATAATGAAATTACAGCAATTACGCTACATCGTTGAAATCGTGAATCAAAATTTGAATATTACCGAGGCGGCGGAAACGCTTTATACTTCTCAACCGGGCATTAGTAAGCAGGTACGTCTATTGGAAAGCGAACTCGGAATTAATATTTTCGAACGAAACGGTAAGCATATTAAAGGATTAACGCCGGCGGGAGAAAAAATTGTCGCGATTGCGCGCGAATTACTGGTAAAAGCGCAGAGTATTAAATCGGTGGCGGAAGAACAGACTCGTCCGAATCGAGGCGTCTTACGCATTGCAACGCCGAATACGCAAGCGCGCTATGTTTTGCCGCCGATTATTGAGAAATTTAAAGCGAAGTATCCGGAGGTCAGCCTACAATTACACCAAGGTTCGCCAAGTCAAATTTACGATGCGTTAATGGCGGGCGAAGTGGATTTGGCGATTACGACCGAAGCGCAGCATTTATTTGAAGATGCGATTTTATTGCCGTGTTATTTATGGAATCGTTCCGTCATTGTGAAGCCGGATCATCCGTTAGTGAAATTTGTGAACCAAAGTAAGAATTTAACGGTCGAAGAACTCGGTAAATATGATCTGATTACTTACACCTTCGGTTTTACCGGGCAGTCGGATCTCGACCACGCATTTAATAAAGAAGGTATCTTACCGCATATCGTGTTTACCGCGACGGATGCCGACGTCATTAAAACTTACGTGCGTTTAGGCTTAGGGGTCGGGATTATGGCGTCAATGGCGCATACGCCCGCGGACAGTGATTTGGTGGCGATTGATGCAAGTCATTTATTCCAATCGAGTATGACGCAAATCGCATTTAAACGCGGCACTTTCTTACGTAATTATATGTATGATTTTATTAACTATTTCTCGCCGCATTTAACAAAGATGCAAGTAGAGAAAGCGGAACAATTAAGAGAGAGCAATGCTATTCTTCGTTTGTTCGAAAGCACTAAATTAGAGGAAAAATAGATGGGATTTATTAAAAAAATCGCACTTTCGTTTGTTGCAATTTTTGCATTAATTTCAACCGCTTGGGCGGATGATTTTAATATAAAATATAGTTCTAATTACCTAATGCCGGCTTATGTGCATTTTAAAAACGGCGGCGGTCAGTATGCGATTCAATCGAAAATCAACGTACCGTTATATAACATTGTTTTTTCAGCGAAAGGCACGGAGCGTAACGGTCAATTTAATATGTTGAGCTATCGCGATACGCGTAACGGCAAAACTTACGCTTTAGCTGAAATTGATTCCAGTACGGTGAAGTACGGCAAAGCGAAAGATCCGTTAAAACAAGAGGCATTAACTATGCCGACCTTCGATTTATTTACCACCGCATTTCAGTTAAGTTATTACGATCAATTACCGACAAGTTTCCAAACGACCAACGGTAAGAAATTATATCCGACACCGAATGTAAAATTGCATAAAGTACAAAAAGCGGTAACGGTAAAAGGTCAAACTTATCAAGAAATTACTTATAGTTTTAAAACTAGCGATCAAAAAGCGATTACCGTGAAAAAATACGTAGGGGAAAAATTCCCTCGTTATATTTCATACAATCGTGACGGCGATAATTACGAGCTGACGTTTGATAGCTTTGTAAAATAAGCGAGTTACAAAAAGACAAGCGGTCTATTTTTCGCAATTTTTTGCAAGAAATAGACCGCTTGTTTATAAGCGAAAACTAGAAGTCTTCAAAATATTGTTGAATCGTATTAATGTCTTTGGTTTGGGTTAAAGCAAGTTGTAATAATACACGTGCTTTTTGCGGGTTGAGCGTACCGGATGCCGCAAAACCGTATTTAGAATCATCCACTTCCGCATCACGAGTGGTATAGCCGGTCGGCACTCGTGAAGAACGAACCACCGCAACACCGTTTTTAGCCGCTTGTTCTAGTAACGCTAAATTCGCCGCATTCATATTACCGTTACCGACACCGGCAACTACTATCCCTTGATAGCCCGCATCCAATAAGGCTTTAAGCGGCTCGGTCGGCATATTTGAATAAGCGTAGATAATACCGACTTTCGGCAGTTCATTGAGCTTATCAACCGTAAACGGGGTATTTAACGTGTGTTTACTTTCCGGTGCACGTTCGTAATCGACTTTACTGTTATGAATATATCCGAGCGTACCGAAGTTCGGCGAACTGAATGTTTGCACGGCGGTAGTACTGGTTTTTGTCACGTCTCTCGCACCCAGTACCACATCATTCATTGCGACTAGCACACCACGTTTTGCCGATTTTTTATCTTTCGCCACTACAATTGAATTATATAAATTCAACGGACCGTCAGCGCTTTTTTCTGTCGCAGGGCGCATTGCACCGACCAACACCACCGGTTTATCGCATTTTACCGTCATATCGAGGAAATATGCGGTTTCTTCCATCGTATCCGTACCGTGAGTAATGACAAAACCGTCCGTATTAGCGCATTGATTATTGATGGTTTTCGCTAATTTTAGCCACACTTCGTCACTCATATCTTGTGAACCGATTTTGACTACCTGTTCGCCTTTAATATTAGCGAGCGTTTTCATTTCCGGTACGGCTTCGATTAAGGTATCAATGTTTAATTGCCCAGCTTGGTAAGCCGAACTCACCGCACTTTGTCCGCTGCCGGCAATCGTTCCGCCGGTTGCCAATATCGTGATATTCGGTAACTCCGCGGCATACACACTCGAAATTGCCATAGAAAGAACAGCAGATAAAGCAAGTTTTTTGAGTTTCATATAAGCTCCTTAAGATTTGAGAAAGATAGAATAATTATCCCATGTAACCAAGAGCGGGTAGAAATGGTTACGGTTTATTTTTTGATCTTGTTCACAAAATTTATCGTAAGATAAGCGGTTGAATTTTTTCTTTTTGTTGCAACGCAAAATTGTAAAAATTTAGTTAAATTTGACCGCTTGTTGATTTTTCCGATAGCCAAAAAATACGTTTTACTATATACTAGGCTCCCGTCCTGATAGTTTTTATTGACTATCCATTCCGAATTTTCTTATCTATTTAACTGATTAATCAAAGGCAGACAAAATGGCAACGAATTATATTTTCGTGACGGGCGGTGTTGTTTCATCTTTAGGCAAAGGTATTGCCGCTGCATCTCTCGCATCAATTCTCGAAGCTCGTGGTTTAAACGTAACCATTATGAAGCTGGATCCTTATATCAATGTCGATCCGGGTACAATGAGCCCGACGCAACACGGTGAAGTTTTCGTTACGCAAGACGGTGCGGAAACTGATTTAGACTTAGGTCACTATGAGCGTTTTATTCGTTCTAAAATGAGCAAAGCGAACAACTTTACCAGCGGTAAAATTTACTCTGAAGTATTACGCAAAGAACGCCGCGGCGATTATTTAGGTGCGACCATCCAAGTGATCCCGCATATCACTAATGAAATTAAAGAACGTGTGATTGAAGGCGGTAAAGGTCGTGATGTGGTGATCGTGGAAGTTGGTGGTACGGTAGGCGATATCGAATCGTTACCGTTCTTAGAAGCGTTACGTCAGTTAGCGGTCGATGTCGGTCGAGAAAAAACCTTATTTATGCACTTAACTTTAGTGCCGTATATTCCGACTGCCGGCGAAGTGAAAACCAAACCTACGCAACACTCGGTAAAAGAATTACTTTCAATCGGTATTCAGCCGGACGTGTTAATTTGCCGTTCGGATCGTGCGATTCCAAGTAACGAGCGTAAAAAAATCGCCTTATTCTGTAACGTGCCGGAACGTGCGGTAATTTCCTTAAAAGACGTAGATTCGATTTACCGCATTCCCGAATTACTGAAATCACAAGGCTTAGATAGTTTTGTTTGCGATCGTTTCCGCCTAGATTGTCCGGAAGCGGATTTAAGCGAATGGGAACAAGTGCTTTATCGCCAAGCGAACCCGACCGGTGAAGTGACTATCGGTATGGTGGGTAAATATGTGGAATTACCGGATGCGTATAAATCGGTAAACGAAGCGTTAAAACACGCCGGTTTAACCAATCGCTTAACGGTCAATATCAAGTATATTGATTCGCAAGATATCGAAACCAAAGGTGTTGAATTACTCCATGGCTTAGATGCGATTTTAGTACCGGGTGGCTTCGGCTATCGTGGTGTGGAAGGTAAAATCCGTACCGCACAATATGCACGTGAAAACAAAATTCCTTATTTAGGTATTTGTTTAGGTATGCAGATCGCACTGATCGAATATGCACGTAATGTGGCAGGTTTAACCCAAGCAAATTCATCCGAGTTTGATAAAGATTGTCCGCAACCGGTAGTGGGTTTAATTACCGAATGGCAAGATGAGTCGGGTAATGTGGAAACACGTTCCGATGAGTCGGATTTAGGCGGCACAATGCGTTTAGGTGCGCAACAATGCCACTTAATCGAAGGCACTAAAGCACGTGAAGTTTATGGTGCGGAAACGATTGTTGAGCGTCATCGTCACCGTTATGAAGTAAACAATACTTTATTACCGCAAATCGAAGCGGCAGGCTTAAAAGTGAGCGGTTTATCGGCAGACCGTAAATTGGTGGAAATTATTGAAATTCCAAACCATCCGTGGTTTATTGCGGCGCAGTTCCATCCGGAATTTACTTCAACACCGCGTGACGGTCATCCGTTATTTGCCGGCTTTGTTGCGGCGGCAAAAGCATATCAAGATAGCCATAAAGCGTAATCAACTATTGCTATAATGTGAGGCGAGTTTTATACTCGCCTTATTTTTTACAAAAAATAAACAAAAATTTAACCGCTTAATTGTATTAATAAGGAGAAAATTATGGCAGATCCGCATATTAAATCCCCAATGGATTTTTGGGATTACTTTACGGTAATTATGTATCGTTTAGGTTTTGTAGTCGCGAGTATTATGGTCTTGTTACTGCCTTACCAAACGGAATGGGCTTCTCTCGGCTTGTTAATCGCCGGTACGATGTTAGCTTCTTCACTTCATCTTTATCTTAAGCGATTCCGCTTTATTTTTCAGTTTGTCGCATGGATAGGGTTGCTTTGCCAAATCTTCGGTTTGCCGATATTTGCCTTGGGCGCAATGTTGTTGGTTGTCGGTGGGCTGAGTTACAAAGAATATTTTTGTTTTAGAGTATTCGGCTTAAATGCTCAACCGTTGTTGGTCGCCGTCATTTGGTTGGCCATTCTGTTAGATCAAATGCTCT
This sequence comes from Actinobacillus lignieresii, assembly GCF_900444945.1. Lineage (NCBI taxonomy): Bacteria > Pseudomonadati > Pseudomonadota > Gammaproteobacteria > Pasteurellales > Pasteurellaceae > Actinobacillus > Actinobacillus lignieresii. The sequence continues at coordinate 165,585 of NZ_UFRM01000001.1, forward strand.
TACTCCAAATTTCAAGCGGTATTAGCGGCATATTGTTAGTGGTATTAAGTATTCAGAAGTGGCGAATGCCGTTACATTTCGATATCGGCGATAAGACGAAATTTGAGGTTTAATCATAAAAAAACGGCGTTTAAGCCGTTTTTTTATCTCAGTTGCTCTTAACACGTTAGCGTAAAAATGCCGGAATCTTACTTTCGTAAGCCGCAATCGCATCTTCGTGTTGTAGGGTCAAGCCGATGTTATCCAAACCGTTTAATAAACAGTGACGACGGAATTCGTCTAATTCGAAACGGTAAACTTTATCGCCGACCGTTACCGTCATTGCTTCTAAATCAATATGGATTTGCTTGCCTTCGTTCGCCCACACCCATTGGAAGATTTCTTCCACTTCTTCTTCGCTTAAGCGAATCGGAAGCATATGATTGTTTAAGCTGTTGTTATAGAAAATGTCCGCAAAGCTCGGGGCAATCATCACTTTGAAACCGTAATCGGCTAACGCCCAAGGTGCGTGTTCACGAGAAGAACCGCAGCCTAAGTTTTTACGAGCCAGTAAAATAGTCGCGCCTTGATATTGCGGGAAATTTAATACGAAATCCGGATTTAATTGGGTTTCTTCCGCATCTAAATAACGCCATTCGTGGAATAAATGCTTACCGAAGCCGACACGAGTAATCGCTTGTAAGAACTGTTTTGGAATGATTGCGTCAGTATCCACATTCGCTGCATCAAGCGGAACGACTAAACCTGAGTGTTGTTTTAATCCTGCCATTTTTTTATCCTTAATTTAATTCCACGTGACGAATATCGACAAATTTACCGAACATTGCCGCCGCTGCCGCCATTGCCGGGCTAACTAAGTGGGTACGACCGTTACGACCTTGACGACCTTCAAAGTTACGGTTAGAGGTTGAAGCACAACGCTCCCATTCGCCTAAACGGTCATCATTCATACCTAAACACATTGAACAGCCTGGATTACGCCATTCTGCGCCCGCTTCGATAAAGATCTTATCTAAGCCTTCTTTTTCCGCCTGTTCTTTTACTAAGCCCGAACCCGGTACAACTAGCACACGTTTTACGTTATCCGCTTTTTTACGACCTTTCATTACCGCCGCCGCCGCACGTAAGTCTTCAATACGAGAGTTAGTACAAGAACCGATAAATACTTGATCCACCGAGATGTTTTTCATATCGGTATTAGCGTCTAAACCGATATAGGCAAGCGCTTTTTCCGCTGAAGCTTTAGTGACCGGATCCGCCATTTCTTGTGGATTCGGTACCACTTGGTCAATACCGATGACTTGTCCCGGGTTGGTTCCCCAAGTCACTTGCGGTGCAATATCTTTCGCTTCTAATACAACGACTGAATCAAAGACCGCATCATCGTCTGATTTTAAGGTTTTCCAATATTCGACCGCATCGTCCCAATTTTTGCCTTTCAGTGCGTGCGGGCGGCCTTTTAAGTAAGCAAAAGTAGTTTCATCCGGTGCGACTAAACCGGCTTTTGCACCGAACTCAATCGCCATATTACATACCGTCATACGACCTTCCATTGATAAATCACGGATCGCTTCACCGCAGAACTCCACCACATGACCGGTACCGCCCGCCATGGTTGTTTTGCCGATGATCGCCAGTACGATATCTTTTGCGGTAATGCCCGGGTTCACTTTGCCGCGAACTTCCACTTTCATACTTTTTGCACGCGCTTGTTTTAAGGTTTGCGTTGCAAGTACATGTTCCACTTCCGATGTACCGATACCAAACGCAAGCGCACCGAAAGCACCGTGTGTTGCGGTGTGTGAGTCACCGCAGACAATCGTCATACCCGGTAAGGTTAAACCTTGCTCCGGCCCCATAACGTGTACGATGCCTTGTTCTTTGGTTTGCATATCGAATAACGAAATCCCGTTCGCTTCACAGTTTTTCGCTAATTCTAAAACTTGGATTTTCGCCTGACCTTCTAATTTATTGACGTCACGCACTTGGGTTGAGATGCTGTGGTCCATTGTACCGAACGTTTTACCGATTTGGCGCACTTGGCGACCGGCGACACGTAAACCGTCAAACGCTTGCGGGCTGGTAACTTCGTGAATTAAGTGGCGGTTGATATAAAGAATCGGCGTTTCGCCGGCGGCTTCATATACAACGTGGGCATCAAATAGTTTTTCGTATAATGTTTTTGCCATAATATTGTCCAACTCTGAAAGGATATTGTGAATGCATATAATAGGCGGTGAAATTTGCAAAATTTTTTGTAAAAATGACCGCTTGTGTAATGTTGATAACGAATATAACTGCTAAAAAATATAATGTAAAATGCTATTTTTATAAAAAATTAAGATTTTTATTCTGTTTAATAAGCTGATTAATGCTTGTTTTTATATGTATCTAGCATATTGTTCCGTTTTTTCTTTAAAGTATAGAGGCTTATCTATCGTTTTCGTTGTTTTCCAGCGCGATACCCTAAATGCTATTTTAACGGATTCGGTTACACTAAAAGGTAATTCCTATCGTAAGAAGGTTAGTTATGATATTAAAACTTGATATACCCACCGCCCAAACGATTGTAAAACGCACTATGCAAATTATTCCCAATTCCGTAAATGTTATGGATGAAGAAGGAATCATTATTGCTTCGGGGGATCCTTCTCGGTTAGGCGAACGCCATACCGGTGCGGTGATTGCTTTGCGTAAGAAACAATCGGTTGAAATTGATGAAAGTTTAGCAAAACAATGGAATTACGAAGCGAGAGAGGGATTGAATCTCCCCATTGCTTATTTAGGTAAAACCGTTGGGGTAATCGGTATCTCCGGCAAGCCGAATGAAGTTCGTCAGTACGGCGAGTTAGTGAAAATGGCGGCGGAATTGATCGTAGAGCAATCGGTTTTACTGGCGAAAGAGCGTTGGCAACAACGCTACAAAGAAGAATTTATTCGTCAGTTATTACGAGGGGCATTAAGCGAAGCAGAAATTACGCAGCAAGCGGTCTTTTTTAAACTGGATTCGACCAAGCCGTTAGTGGCAATGATAATTAAAATGGAGCAACCGGATGCCGAAAAATTGCAGTTATTGCTAAATCATTTGGAACTGAATTCCAAACATATTGCTTTGGCGGTAATGGATTTGGATAAGCTGGTCTTACTGAAAACGGAAGAAGAATTTCAGCGTTTATCTAAAGATCGGGGTTTATTATCTTTATTGCCGGAACATAACCGCAATCAAGAATATAAAATTGTGGTCGGAGCAAAGGTCACGCATTTTCATCAAGCGAGTTTTTCTTATCAATCGGCATTACATACTTTATCTTATGCGGAACAATTACGTTTGAAGAAGCAAATCTTACTTTTTTCCGATTATAAATTACCTGCCTTATTGGCTGATTTCGCCAAAACATGGCAAAGCGAAGAATTGCTCTCGCCGTTTAAGATCTTGTTAGCGCAAGACAGTAAAGCGACGTTATTTAAAAGTCTGCAACAATATTTTTTGTCAAATTGTGATCTGGCTCACGCTTCGGAAAAATTGTTTATTCATCCGAATACGCTACGTTATCGTTTAGAAAAAATTGAGCAAATAACATCCTTATCTTTCAATAAGATAGAAGACAAATTTATTCTTTATTTAGGCGCTTCCCTGTTAAAATAATTTGTATTTTTATCTAAAAAGATACAAATATTTTATTTGTTTTTTGTTCTTTTTAATAACGACTTTTGGGGTGAAATTTAGATAATAAGTGCCATTCGTTGGTTCATCTCTCTTATAGGGGCTTATTATGGTAACAGTAACAGCAATTGGAGCAGTCGTTGCCCTTTCCGTGGCAATCGTTCTCATCTTGAAAAAAGTACCGCCGGCATACGGAATGTTAATCGGCGCATTAGTCGGCGGTTTAATCGGCGGAGCGGATCTGTCGCAAACCGTGAGCTTAATGATTGGCGGAGCGCAAGGAATTACCACGGCGGTAATGCGTATCTTAGCCGCAGGCGTATTAGCCGGTGTATTAATTGAATCCGGTGCGGCAAGTACCATCGCCGAAACGATTGTGAAAAAATTAGGCGAAACCCGTGCGTTACTTGCTTTAGTGCTTTCCACTATGATTTTAACCGCGGTTGGGGTATTTGTGGATGTGGCGGTTATTACCGTTTCTCCAATCGCATTAGCGTTGGCGAAACGTAGTGATTTATCTAAGCCGGCAATCTTATTAGCGATGATTGGCGGTGGTAAAGCCGGTAATATTATGTCGCCGAACCCAAATGCGATTGCCGCTTCAGACGCTTTCCATCTACCGCTTACTTCTGTGATGGCGGCAGGTATCATTCCGGCTATCTTCGGCATTATTCTGACTTATTTCTTAGCAAAACGCCTTATCAACAAAGGTTCAAAAGTGGCGGATAATGAAGTTTCTGCAAATAGTTCGCAAAATTTACCCGCTTTCCTACCGGCAATTGCCGCACCGCTTTGTGCAATTATTTTATTAGCATTGCGTCCTATCGCCGATATTAAAGTTGATCCATTGATCGCATTACCACTTGGCGGTTTAGTCGGTGCATTGGCTATGGGCAAATTAAAACAAGTAAATCAATTTGCCACTTCAGGTTTGTTAAAAATGTCACCGGTTGCCGTGATGTTATTAGGTACAGGGGCATTAGCCGGCATTATTGCCAATTCGGGTTTAAAAGACGTGTTAATTGAAGCATTAACCGCTTCAGGCTTACCGTCTTATTTACTTGCACCGATTTCAGGGGCGTTAATGTCGCTGGCAACCGCTTCAACTACGGCAGGTACGGTGGTGGCGTCAAATGTATTTAGTGCGACTTTAATCGAATTAGGCGTAAGCGCATTAGCAAGTGCGGCAATGATTCATTCCAGTGCGACAGTTCTTGACCATATGCCGCACGGATCTTTCTTCCATGCTACCGGTGGTAGTGTCAATATGGATATAAAAGAACGTTTAAAATTGATTCCGTATGAAACAGCGGTCGGTTTAATTATGGCTATCGTTTCAACCTTGGTGTTTGGTGTGTTTAAATTATTCTAAGAGGTAAAATATGAAAATTGTTATTGCTCCTGATTCATTTAAAGAAAGTCTTACGGCGCTTGAAGTGGCACAATCTATCGAAGGCGGTTTCAGACGCATTTTCCCTGATGCGCAATACATCAAAGTGCCAATGGCGGACGGCGGTGAAGGTTCGGTTCAGTCATTAATTGATGCGACTAAAGGTGAGTTGTTAGAAGTTGAAGTGACTGCGCCGCTAGGCAATAAAGTGATCGGTTTTTTAGGTGTTTCCGGCGATAAACAGACCGCTTTTATTGAAATGGCGGCGGCTTCCGGTTTACATCTTGTGCCTTTTGAGCAACGTAATCCGCTGAAAACCACCAGTTTCGGCACCGGCGAATTAATCAAAAAAGCGTTAGATTTGGGCGTGAAGAAAATTCTGTTAGGTATTGGCGGCAGTGCGACCAATGACGGTGGTGTCGGTATGTTGCAAGCGCTCGGCGCTTCTTTCAAAAATGCGACCGGCGAGGAAATCGGCTTTGGAGGCGAACAGCTAAAACAAATCAGCCGAATTTCGTTGGAAAATTTAGATCCTCGTTTACAAAGCGTTGAGTTTGAAGTGGCGTGTGATGTAAACAATCCGCTATGCGGTGAGCGTGGCGCATCGGCTGTATTCGGTCCGCAAAAAGGAGCAACGCCGGAAATGGTACAAACCTTAGATAAGGCATTGGCACATTTTGCGGAAATTGCCTTAGCTCAACAAGGAATTGCGGTTGCGGAGCGTGCCGGAGCCGGTGCGGCAGGCGGTATGGGCGGTGGCTTATTATTGCTACCGAATGTGCAGCTTAAAGACGGCGTACAAATCATTATCGAAGCGACTCGTCTGGCGGAGCATATCCGAGATGCGGATTTAGTGATTACCGGCGAGGGGCGTATGGACGCACAAAGTATTGCCGGTAAAACACCGGTCGGTGTGGCAAAAACGGCAAAACAATTTAATGTGCCGGTAATTGCGATTGTCGGTTGCTTACGAGAAGATTACAATGTGGTTTATCAGCACGGCATTGATGCGGTATTCCCGATTATTCGTCAATTAAATTCACTTGAAGAAACTTTAAAACAAGGACGAGAAAATTTGGAGTCCAGCGCAGAAAATGTCGCTCGTTTAATTAAACTGAATATGTAGAAATTGACGGAGGGCTTTATGCAACAGAAGCTATTTATTGTGACAGGACATGTCCAAGGTGTCGGCTTTCGATTCTTCACGCTACAAGAGGCAGGAAAAATCGGCATTAAAGGTTATGTGAAAAATCGCCCTGAAGGTTCGGTGGAAGTGGTTGCCGTTGGTAGCGATGCGCAAATGGCAGCTTTCAGAAACTGGTTACAAAAAGGCCCTCTGACATCGGTTGTATGTAATTTAATTGAACAGAGTTATCAAGGCTCGGAACAATTCGAACACTTTGAAATTCGACGTTAGTCATAGCGGGGTTTGAATCAGACCAGCGGTTAAATTTGCAAAAAATCTTGTAAATTTAACCGCTTGTGATTTATTGCTCTTTGATAAGTTGCAAGACTTTAATAAACAGCTTTTTAAATAAGCGAGGGATCGCTTGATTGCCTCGTTGTTTGATTTCGCTTGAAATCGCAATTGCCAAATCCGGTTTGGAGGTGTACTGAATCGCGCGTTTGATAATGGTTTTTGTCGGGTATTTGTGATCTCTCGGTTGCCAACGAGCAAGATGTACAAAGACTTCTCTAAGTCCTTCGTGATAGAAAAAATGCTCGATATCTTGGCGTGGGATCACGGTCAAACGTTTGCTCGTGTGTTCGTCTTCCTGCAGCATACTTTTGGCAATATCGGCATATTTTTCGCCCGCTTGATCGCCGTCGGTCAGCACATACCATTCAATGCCCATCGCTTTGGCGTATTTAATTAACGGACGTAAGCCGCATTGGGCAAATTCCACAATCCGAATCCCTTCCATTTCCAAATTAATATCCAGTAAATTCGTCAGCTCGGTTAGAATCCAAACTTCCGTTTCGCCTTCGACTAAAATCCACGCACGAGAAAATAATGCTAAACCTCGATTGTAGTGAATGTGGAAGGTCAATTTGCGCAGATCTTCTTTGCCTAATGAACTGCGTGCAAGCGAATAGGCTTCGGTTCGATCCCGATAACGTACTAAGCGGCTAATTTCGCGCAGCGGTACCTGCGAGAGCAATTCCATCGAGTTGGTAGTGGTAATGCGTTGTACCGGCAGATAAGTGACCAATTCCCAAAAGATCGCAATCATACGAGGATGTAAACGAGCTTCGAGATCTTCAAATAAGATAATCGGCGTTTTAATTTGATTATGCTTTTGATTAAGCACAAAGAGCGAAGAAAGTTGCGTGCGAACTTGTTGTATCAGTTGTTGATCGTTATTCTGTTTTAAACGCTGGCACAGCGATTTGACTTTATTCCATAATTGGCTGGTATCCAACATCGAATTCGGATGATGTTTATTGGTATGCGTACTTAAAAAGTAATATTTTAATAGGAATGAAAGCGCTCGAAGCTCATCCGCCAGCTCACTTTGCGCCAAGTTATCCGATTGAGAGAGTGCCTCTAAATTTGCAAATTTGTTTAAGCGCGCATCACGGAAACGATAGACCGGCGTATGGCTAATGACCGAACGCACCACTTGTTGCAGATTATCAATGTCTAATCGAACGCCTTGGCTGTCTAAAAACTGATATTCCGTTTTTACGCCCTGATCGGTAAGCGTACCGCCAATTTGCAGATAAACGTGCTGTAATCCGGCATCGTTTAAATGAAAAATATCGTAATAATGATTTTCTTCATTTTGCCCGAAGGTCTCGTTTTCCTCTTCACAGAAAGTAAAGCACAATTTTATCGGTTGTGCTTGTTGATGATCCCTTAAATGAAAATCCTGTTCGCTAAATTGGTAAAGTTCGTCTTTAACGTTAAAAATATGGCTTAACGCATCCAGCAAACTGGATTTCCCCCACGCATTTTCGCCAATCAAGACCATATTCGGGCGTAGCGTGAGAGAAAGATGATTAATGCCGCGAAAACCCGAAATTTCAATTTGTTGTAAATACATATCCTATTTCTCCGTATTCGGCAGAATTTGGTAGCATGGTTTATAAGCTTCTCCGGTCGGCAATTTCATTCGGTGTTGAGTAATAAACGTTTGTAACAAGCGATCGATTTTGTCCAATAATTTGCGATCGCCCTGTAATTGGAACGGACCGAATTGTTCGATCAAATCTTGTGTTGCCGGTTTGATATTACCCGCCACAATACCGGAAAACGCTCGGCGTAAATTTGCCGCAAGCCGTTCGGTCGGCTGATCAAAATGTAAATTCAAATCGCTCATATTTTGATGGGTCGGCTCAAACGGATGGGTAAATTCATCGGAAATATGCAAAGACCAGTTAAAGCTATACGAATCGGCAAGCTCTAAGCGTTGCTGTTTGATTTCTTTCATCGCTTTCGCCATTCTTTGTGCGACCAATATCGGATCATCGATGATAATTTCATACATTTGTTGCGCTTCTTTACCTAAGGTTTCACCGATGAATCGGTCGATAGTGGTAAAATAGTCGGCACTTTCTTTCGGTGCGGTAAGAATAACCGGCAGTTTTTGCGCTTTATTCGCCGGATTCAGTTTCACGCCTAAAATATAGAGTAACTCTTCTAATGTGCCTGGGCCGCCGGGGAAGATCACAATACCGTGTCCCATACGTACGAACGCTTCCAGACGTTTTTCGATATCCGGCATAATGATTAATTCGGTTACGATCGGATTCGGCGGTTCGGAAGCAATAATAGACGGCTCGGTGATACCGATAAAGCGACTGTGTTTATAACGTTGATTGGCATGACCGATGGTCGCCCCTTTCATCGGTGCTTCCATTACGCCGGTACCGCAACCGGTAACGATATTAAATTGGCGTAATCCGAGTTCGGTGCCGACCGCACGACAATATTGATATTCGGTTTGGTTAATCGAGTGTCCGCCCCAGCAAACAATCAGATTCGGATCCGATCCGATTTCCAACGCTTTGGCATTGCGTAAAATCGAAAACACAAGATTGGTAATATATTTATTATCTTCCTGCGGCGAAGTATGTTGCCCGATGTATTGGTAAAGCGCATTGACAAACACAATATCGCGTAACACCGCAAATAAATGATATTGAATATTGACGATCATTTTGCCATCGACAAAGGCGGATTTCGGCGGGTTATGCAATTCGAGCGATACGCCTTTTTCTTTAGTAAGCAAGTTAATGTCGAAGTCGGGATATTGATTAAGAAGTGCGCGACTATCGTCGGTTACCGCACCTGAGTTCAGTACGGCAAGAGAGCAGTTTCGATAGAGTGAATAGAGATTGCCCTGCGCATTTTTGGTGAGTAATTCCATCTCTAAGTGAGATAGTTGGTCAAGGCTACCTTTTGGATTGACGCAATGAACGGCCATAAGTTTTCCCTTAAATCCAAATAAAAACATTATCTGAATTTAAGGGAGAAATAGCAAATTTAATTACTTTATTGTACAAAGCTAAGCGCTTGTTCCACCACTTCAACGCCTGCGCCTTGTTTAGTCGCATTTTCGCTTAAATGACGACGCCATTGGCGTGCGCCTTTGCGGTTTTGGAATGCGCCTAACATATGACGAACGATATGATTTAAATACACACCTTTCTGCGTTTGCACTGCAATATAAGGCAACATTTTTTCCACTGCTTCACGGGCGGTGACAAGCGGTCGATTTTCACCGAAAATTTGCGAATCGATTTCACCTAATAGTGACGGATTCTGATAGGCTTCACGCCCCACCATTACGCCATCGACAAATGCTAAGTGCTGTTTGATTTCTTCAATAGTTTTAATCCCGCCGTTAATTGAAATATTCAAATGCGGAAAATCGCGTTTCAGTTGATAGACACGCTCATAATCAAGCGGTGGAATTTCACGATTTTGTTTCGGACTTAAACCGGACAACCATGCTTTGCGAGCATGAACGATGAAATCGTTGCTATACGGCTGTACTTTCTCAATAAAATCACATAAAAATTCGTAACTGTCCAAGTCATCAATGCCGATACGATGTTTAACCGTCACCGGAATTTGCACCGCATCTTGCATTGCTTTGATACAGTCGGCAACCAAATCGGCTTTTGCCATTAAACAAGCACCGAACATCCCATTTTGCACACGGTCGGAAGGGCAACCGACGTTTAAATTGATTTCGGCATAGCCGCGTTCTTCAACTAATTTGGCACAATGCGCAAGCTGTGCCGGATCGCTACCGCCGAGCTGTAACGCAACCGGATTTTCACTCGGATCGTATTCAAGCAGATCGTATTTGGCGTGAATGATCGCCGGCGCGGTGATCATTTCGGTATAAAGTAAAGCGTGTTGGCTAAATTGACGATGAAAATAGCGACAATGACGAGTAGTCCAATCCAGCATCGGCGCAACGGAAAAACGTCCACGGTAAAATTGATTTTGCATAAGATTATTCATACATAAAAATAACAAGCGGTGGAATTTAGCCGATTTTTGGTAAATTTGGGGCTAAATTTGACCGCTTGTATAGAGTTCAAAATTTTATTTATCATACTATAAAATACGGGCGAATTCACGGTTTTTAGGCATTACAAAATATTTGATTATAATTAATACGATACAATATCTAGTATATTTTTAGCGGTAAAACACTAGATATGGGTTTGTAAATTAATAAAACTTTTTTCCTTTATAAATCAAGAAACTAACTAAAAAGAGAGTTTGTCAAGACTTGTGATTATAAAAATTTTTGCCTAAAATCCACGCCCATTACAACTTAGAATCGAGCCAAGGAATTATGTCTAGAAATCTCTTTGAAAAACGCTTGAATATCAAGCCGTATGAATACCCCGAATTATTGGAATTTAAAGATGCTATTCGCCATTCCTATTGGCTACATACGGAATTTAATTTTACCGGCGATATTCAGAACTACCGTATCGATATCAACGATCACGAACGTCACGTATTGACTCGAGCGATGTTGGCGATTTCCCAAGTGGAAGTGAACGTAAAACGCTTCTGGGGTGAGTTGTATCGTTATTTTCCGAAACCGGAAATGGATGATGTCGGCGGTACTTTCGCCGAATCGGAAGTTCGTCATAAAGACGCCTACTCGTTTTTATTAGAAAAATTAGGCCTAAACGAAATGTTTAGCCAAATCCAAGATATTGAACCGTTAATGAACCGCATCCGTTATATGGAATCGTTCATGAAGGATAAAGATGCGGGTAAAGGCGAATTCGTACTTTCACTCGTTTTATTCTCACTTTTCGTAGAACATATTTCCTTATTCGGTCAGTTCTTGATCATGATGTCGTTCAATAAGCATAAAAACCTGTTTAAAGGGATTTCGAATGCGGTTGAAGCGACCTCAAAAGAAGAAGAAATTCACGGTAAATTCGGTATTGCGTTATACGAAATTTTACGCGAAGAACACAGCGAACTGTTCACACCGGAATTTTTTGAAGATTTAAAAACCTTATCAAGCCAAGCATTTGAAGCGGAATGCGGGATTTTAGATTGGATTTTTGAAGAGGGCGATTTAAGTTTTATCAGCCGTGAAGAAGTGGAAAACTACATTCGTAGCCGTTATAACAACTCGTTAATGACGCTCGGTTTAGAACCGCCGTACGATGTAAATCCAGAATTATTAAAAGAAACCGAGTGGTTTGATATTGAAATTCTATCGACGAAAGAAACGGATTTCTTTAACAAACGTAGTACCGATTACAGCAAAAAAATGAAGCAGATTACCGCAGATGACTTATTCTAATTCTCGTCCTGATTTTGAATGGCTGAACGAAGACAGCCGCTTATTTTTACAACGTGGTTATTTACTTGAAGGAACCACCGCATTAGATCGTATCCGTTTTATCGCAGAACACGCCGAACGTAAACTCGGTATTGAAGGCTATGCGGATAAATTTTATCACTATATGGGACGCGGTTATTTCTCGCTTTCCTCACCGATTTGGTCGAACTTCGGTTTAGATCGCGGGTTACCGATTTCTTGCTTCGGTAGTTATATCGGCGACTCAATTCATGAAATTATGGTCACGACCGCCGAAGTCGGTATGATGAGTAAAATCGGAGGCGGTACGTCGGCTTATTTCGGTGATATTCGTCCGCGCGGTTCGGCAATCAGAAATAACGGTAAATCGGACGGTTCGTTTAACTTTAGTAAACTATTCGATACCGTTATTGATGTTATTTCTCAAGGTACGTCACGTAAAGGACAATTTGCCGGCTATATCGATATCGAACACGGCGATATTGACGAATGGCTAGATATTCATACCGAAGGTAATCCGATCCAATTAATGTACTATGGCGTATGTGTCGGTCATGATTGGTTGGAGTCAATGAAAGCGGGCGATCCGTATAAACGCCAGCTTTGGGCGAAATTGTTACAACGTAAAACCGAAACGGGTATTCCGTATTTATTCTTTAAAGATAATGCGAATGCCGGTCGTCCGGACGTATATAAAGATAAAAATATGACGGTACACGCTTCGAACTTATGTACCGAAATTATGTTGCCGTCAAGCTCGGACGAAAGTTTCGTTTGTTGTTTATCTTCAATGAACCTGCTTTATTTTGATGAGTGGAAAGATACCGATGCACCGGAAGTATTAACTTACTTCTTAGACGTGGTAATGAGCGAGTTTATCGAGAAAAGTAAAGATATGCCGTTCTTAGAGCGTGCGAATCGCTTTGCGACTCGTCACCGTGCGTTAGGTTTGGGCGTATTGGGCTGGCACAGTTATTTACAATCGCATAATATTGCGTTTGACAGCTTCCAAGCGATGCAGAAAAACAATTTAATCTTTAAAACGCTGCAAGAGAAAACCTTAAAGGCTTCGCAAGAATTAGCGAAACGTTTCGGTGAACCGGAACTTTTAAAAGGTTATGGTCGTCGTAATACCACTCTAATGAGTATCGCACCGACTAAATCAAGCAGTTTTATTTTAGGTAGCGTATCGCCGTCGGTCGAGCCGTTTAAATCTAACTACTATGTAAAAGATTTAGCGAAAATCAAAACCGTGTATAAAAACCCGTTCTTAGAGAAATTACTTAAGGAAAAAGGTTTGGATACGGAAGAAATTTGGGAATCGATTTTACATAATGACGGCTCCGTACAGCATTTGGAACAATTAACCGACGAAGAAAAAGAAGTATTTAAAACTTTCTCTGAAATCAGTCAGTTAAGCGTGATTCAGCAAGCGGCACAACGTCAGAAATATATCGACCAAGGTCAAAGTATTAATATTATGGTTCATCCGGCAACACCGGCACGTGATTTAAACCAATTATACTTAACCGCAGAAGAACTCGGTTTAAAATCAATTTATTACCAATACTCAATGAGTGCGGCGCAAGTCTTTAACCGTAACTTATTAAGCTGTTCTAGCTGTGAAGGTTAATTAGAAGCATTAAAAACACCACCGAAAGGTGGTGTTTTTATATCTGTCTTTAGCATTTGATAACCTGTCGGTTTGCCCGATTAAAAAAAGCACGAGTAAATTACTCGTGCTTTCCATTTATAACTTATCTAGGCTTAGTAGTAAGAATGTTCGCCGCGTTGATGTTCGGTTACATCTTTTACGCCCGCCAATTCATCAGGGAACATTGCTAACAATTGTTTCTCAATCCCTTCTTTTAAAGTGACGTCCACCATTGAACAGCCGTTACAACCGCCGCCGAATTGCAGAATCGCATATTTATCTTCGGTTACTTCGATTAATGTCACTCGACCGCCGTGGCTTGCCAATTGCGGATTTACTTGAGTTTGAATGACATAATCCAAACGTTCGATGAAAGGGGCGTCATCGGCAACTTTACGCATTTTCGCATTCGGCGCTTTTAAGGTAAGCTGCGATCCCATCGGATCCGTTACATAATCAATTTCGGCTTCATCTAAAAACGGTAAGCTGATTTCATCGACAAAAGCGGAGAAACCGTTGTATTCGAACTGAGTATCGGTTTCTTCAACCGCATTCGGCGGGCAATAAGATACGCCGCATTCGGCATTAGGCGTACCCGGATTTACTACAAAGATACGAATGTTGGTATTTTCTTCCTGTTGCTCTAAAAGACGGCGAAAATGTGTTTGCGCCGCTTCCGAAATTGAAATATGAATAGTTTCTTGTTGTTCCATTAGTTTTGTTCCAAGTGTAATAAATTAATTGACTAAATTTATCGGACATTCTACGCCTTACAGGCGGTTTTTTCTACTCAAAATTTTACAAATCCGAATTGTTACAAATTTTGCAAAAAGTTCATAAAAACGTACCGCTTATGAAAGCGAAAGGTTTAACTCTTAAGGGGTAATTGTTAAAAAATTGAGTAATAAATATTGATTTATTTCAAATTTTCAAGGGCTAGAGGATAAAAAAACCGTGTTTTTGTGGAAAGTGAGCCGATATTTAGGGTAAAATAGCTTGTTTATTTTATCTTGTGAAAAAATACAGGAAAAATCAGATTTGAGAACTTTATGTAGCTTCGGAAATAAGTGGGGGAATTCGTTTATTTCTATCTAAGTTACGGCTCAAGAGAAGCGATTGCGATTTTCGCAATCATATTTTTAACCCAACAAAAGTAGTGCAAATAATATGATTACAATCAAGAAAGGGTTGGATTTACCTATCGCAGGTACACCGGCACAAGTAATCCATAACGGCAATACCGTTAATGAAGTTGCGATGCTTGGCGAAGAATATGTGGGTATGCGTCCTTCAATGAAAGTTCGTGAAGGCGATGTAGTGAAAAAAGGTCAGGTTCTTTTTGAAGATAAAAAGAATCCGGGCATTGTATTTACTGCTCCTGCAAGCGGTACCGTGGTTACTATTAACCGCGGTGAAAAGCGTGTTCTTCAGTCGGTCGTGATTAAAGTTGAGGGTGATGAGCAAATTACCTTTACTCGCTATGAAGCTGCGCAATTAGCGTCGCTATCAGCCGAGCAAGTGAAACAAAATCTTATCGAATCGGGTTTATGGACTGCATTCCGTACTCGTCCGTTCAGTAAGGTTCCCGCATTGGACGCGATTCCGTCATCAATCTTTGTCAATGCTATGGATACTAATCCGTTAGCGGCGGATCCGGAAGTGGTTTTAAAAGAGTACGAAACCGATTTTAAAGACGGTTTAACTGTTTTAACCCGTTTATTTGACGGTCAAAAACCGGTTTACTTATGTAAAGACGCGGACAGCAATATCCCATTAAGTCTGGCGATTGAAGGTATCACGATTAAGTCGTTTAGCGGTGTTCACCCTGCCGGTTTAGTCGGTACGCATATCCACTTTGTTGATCCCGTAGGGGCGACCAAACAGGTTTGGCACTTAAATTATCAAGATGTGATTGCTATCGGTAAATTATTTACTACAGGCGAACTCTTTACCGACCGTATTATTTCGCTTGCCGGTCCGCAAGTGAAAAATCCGCGTTTAGTACGTACGCGTCTTGGTGCGAATCTTTCCCAATTAACCGCAAATGAGTTAAATGCCGGTGAAAACCGTGTGATTTCAGGTTCGGTATTGAGCGGTGCGACTGCGGCGGGTCCGGTTGATTACTTAGGCCGTTACGCATTACAAGTATCCGTACTGGCGGAAGGTCGTGAGAAAGAGTTATTCGGTTGGATTATGCCGGGTTCGGATAAATTCTCCATTACCCGTACCGTGTTAGGTCACTTCGGTAAAAAATTATTTAACTTCACTACGGCAGTTCACGGCGGTGAACGTGCAATGGTGCCAATCGGTGCCTATGAACGTGTAATGCCGTTAGATATTATTCCTACGTTATTACTTCGTGATTTAGCTGCCGGCGATACCGATTCTGCACAAAACTTAGGTTGTTTAGAGCTGGATGAAGAAGATTTGGCATTATGTACCTATGTTTGCCCGGGTAAAAATAACTACGGTCCGATGTTGCGTGCTGCGTTAGATAAGATCGAGAAGGAAGGTTAAGAAAATGGGTTTAAAAAATCTTTTTGAAAAGATGGAACCTGCGTTTCATAAAGGTGGAAAATATGAGAGATGGTACACGCTTTTTGAAGCGACATATACCATTCTTTATACACCGGGTACGGTGACTCGTAAAGACTCGCACGTACGTGACGCATTGGATTCTAAACGTATGATGATTATCGTATGGTTAGCGTTATTCCCGGCAATGTTCTGGGGGATGTATAACGTCGGTCATCAAGCGTTATTAGCGACAAATCATTTAGGTACATTAGCGGATTCGATTGCAAATAACTGGCATTACGGTTTTTCGGATGCGTTAGGCGCGACTTTAACCGCAGAAGCGGGCTGGGGCAGTAAAATGTTACTCGGTGCGACTTATTTCCTTCCTATCTATTTAACGATTTTCTTAGTAGGTGGTTTCTGGGAAGTCGTATTTGCGATGGTGCGTAAACATGAAATTAACGAAGGCTTCTTTGTTACTTCTATCTTATTAGCCTTAATCGTTCCGCCGACTCTACCGTTATGGCAAGCGGCGCTTGCTGCGACATTCGGTGTGGTTGTGGCAAAAGAAGTGTTCGGTGGCGTAGGTAAAAACTTTATGAATCCGGCATTAGCGGGTCGTGCGTTTTTATTCTTTGCTTATCCGGCACAGATTTCAGGCGATTTAGTGTGGACGGCCGCAGACGGTTTCTCCGGTGCAACGGCGCTTTCACAATGGGCGCAAGGCGGTCAAGGCGCGCTTAAACACGTGGTAACCGGTCAAGAAATTACTTGGATGGACGCATTCTTAGGTAACATTCCGGGCTCAATCGGCGAAGTATCTACATTAATGTTAATTATCGGTGCGGCGATTATCGTCTTTACACGTATCGCTTCATGGCGAATTATTGCCGGCGTGATGGTGGGTATGGCGGCAACGGCAACCGTATTCAACTTAATCGGTTCGGACACAAATCCGCTATTCTCAATGCCATGGCATTGGCACTTAGTGTTAGGCGGTTTCGCATTAGGTATGTTCTTTATGGCGACAGACCCCGTATCTGCGGCATTTACCAACAAAGGTAAATGGTGGTACGGTGCGTTAATCGGTGTGATGTGTGTTGTTATCCGTGTAGCAAACCCTGCATATCCGGAAGGTATGATGTTAGCAATTTTATTCGCTAACTTATTTGCTCCGATCTTCGACTACTTAGTAGTTCAAGGCAACATCAAACGTAGAAAAGCGAAGGCGGCATAAAAATGGCTAAATTTAATAAAGATAGCGTAAGCGGTACTTTAACCGTTGTTGTGTTATTAAGTTTAATCTGTTCTCTTATCGTAGCGGGTGCGGCAGTATTGCTTAAACCTACGCAAGATATTCAGAAAGTGCTTGATAAACAAAAAAATATTTTACAAGCGGCAGGTTTAATGCAGCCAAATACAAATGTGCAAGAAACCTATGCGAAATTCATCGAGCCGAAAATCGTTGATTTAGCGACCGGCGATTATGTTGAAGGTGTAAAAAACTTTGATGCGAAAGCAGCGGCGAAAGATCCTGCGCAAAACGTAGCGATCAATCCGGCTGACGATAAAGCGAATATCAAAGTACGCGCTAAATATGCGGAAGTTTATTTAGTAAAAGACGAAGCGGGCAAAGTAAACCAAGTGGTACTTCCTATGTACGGTAACGGCTTATGGTCTATTATGTACGGCTTTGTTGCGGTTCAACCTGACGCAAATACGGTAAACGGTATTACTTACTATGAACAAGGTGAAACGGCGGGTCTCGGTGGCGAAATCGCTAACCCTAACTGGCAGAAAAACTTTGTAGGTAAGAAATTATTCAATGCAAACAATGAAGTGGCATTAACCGTAGCTAAAGGTGCTTCGGAAGATAAAGATCACGGTATTGACGGTTTATCGGGTGCGACCTTAACGTCAAACGGTGTGGACGGCTCATTTAAATATTGGTTCGGTGCTAACGGCTTCGGTCCGTATTTAGCGAAATTTAAAGCAGCAATGGGAGCTAACTAATGGCGAGTAACAATCTTAAAAAGTTATTGTTATCTCCAATCGCGGATAACAACCCGATTGCATTGCAGATCTTGGGTATCTGTTCTGCATTAGCGGTAACTACTCAGTTACAAACAGCGGTAGTAATGGCGATTGCGGTAAGTTTAGTTACTGCTTTCTCCAGTATGTTTATTTCAATGATTCGTAACTATATTCCGAATAGTATCCGTATCATTGTACAAATGGCTATCATTGCATCACTTGTAATCTTAGTTGACCAAATTTTACGTGCGTATGCGTATGAACTGTCAAAACAGCTTTCTGTTTTCGTAGGTCTTATCATTACTAACTGTATCGTAATGGGGCGCGCGGAAGCGTTTGCAATGAAATCCGGTCCGGTAGAAAGTTTCGTTGACGGTATCGGTAACGGTTTAGGTTACGGTGCGATGTTAATTATCGTAGCGTTTTTACGTGAACTAATCGGTTCGGGTAAACTTTTCGGCGTAACTATCCTACAAACTGTTCAAGACGGCGGTTGGTATCAAGCAAACGGCTTATTCCTATTGGCGCCAAGTGCGTTCTTCATTATCGGTTTTGTGATTTGGGGAATCCGTACCTGGAAACCGGAGCAAGTGGAGAAATAAGATGGAACATTATTTAAGTCTATTTGTTAAGTCCGTATTCATTGAGAATATGGCACTTTCTTTCTTCCTTGGTATGTGTACATTCCTTGCGGTGTCTAAGAAAGTTTCAACTGCTTTTGGTTTAGGTATTGCGGTAATCGTCGTATTAGGTATTGCGGTACCGGCTAACCAATTAGTTTATACTCACGTATTAAAAGACGGCGCACTTGTTGAAGGTGTGGATTTAAGTTTCTTAAACTTCATCACGTTCATCGGTGTGATTGCGGCGCTTGTTCAAATCTTAGAAATGATTTTGGATAAGTTCTTCCCGGCATTATATAGTGCATTAGGGATCTTCTTACCGTTGATTACCGTAAACTGTGCAATCTTCGGTGGCGTATCATTTATGGTTCAACGTGAATATAACTTCACGGAATCGGTGGTTTACGGTCTCGGTGCCGGTACGGGTTGGATGTTAGCAATCGTTGCGCTTGCAGGTTTAACTGAAAAAATGAAATATTCTGACGTTCCGGCTGGTTTACGTGGTTTAGGTATTACCTTTATCACTGTAGGCTTAATGGCGTTAGGCTTTATGTCATTCTCGGGCATTCAATTATAAGGAGCATATCGTGGATAGTAATTTTATTTTCGGTATTATCGCATTTACTGCTCTGGTATTAGTGCTTGCGGTGATCATTCTTTTCGCTAAATCAAAATTAGTCGATTCAGGTGATATTACCATCTCGATCAACAACGATCCGGAAAAAGGCATTACGCTTCCGGCGGGTGGTAAATTACTTGGTGCTTTAGCGAGCAAAGGTATTTTCGTATCGTCAGCTTGCGGCGGCGGCGGCTCATGCGGTCAATGTAAAGTACAAGTAAAATCCGGCGGCGGTGAAATTCTTCCAACCGAGTTATCGCACATTTCTAAGAAAGAAGCGAAAGAAGGTTGGCGTTTAGCGTGTCAGGTAAACGTGAAATCTTCAATGGATGTTGAACTTCCGGAAGAAATCTTTGGTGTGAAAAAATGGGAATGTACCGTTATTTCTAATGATAACAAAGCAACCTTCATCAAAGAGCTTAAACTTCAAATTCCTGAAGGCGAAGAAGTACCTTTCCGTGCGGGCGGTTATATCCAAATCGAAGCGGATCCGCATACGGTTAATTATAAAGACTTCGATATTCCGAAAGAGTATCACGAAGACTGGGATAAATTTAACTTATGGCGTTATGTATCAAAAGTGGACGAGCATATTATTCGTGCTTACTCAATGGCTTCATATCCGGAAGAGAAAGGCATTATTATGCTAAACGTGCGTATTGCAACGCCTCCTCCACGTAATCCGGATGTTCCACCGGGTCAAATGTCTTCATACATTTGGTCGTTAAAACCAGGTGATAAAGTAACGATTTCTGGTCCGTTCGGTGAATTCTTTGCGAAAGAAACCGACAACGAAATGGTATTTATCGGTGGTGGTGCAGGTATGGCGCCGATGCGTTCACATATCTTTGACCAATTAAAACGTTTAAAATCTAAACGTAAAATGTCATTCTGGTATGGTGCTCGTTCTAAACGTGAAATCTTCTATCAAGAAGACTTTGACCAATTAGCGGCTGAAAACGATAACTTCGTATGGCACGTAGCGCTTTCAGATGCGTTACCGGAAGATAACTGGACAGGTTACACAGGCTTTATTCACAACGTACTTTATGAGAACTATCTGAAAAACCATGAAGCACCGGAAGACTGTGAATACTATATGTGTGGTCCACCAGTAATGAACGCAGCGGTAATCGGTATGCTGAAGAGCTTAGGTGTTGAAGACGAAAACATCTTATTAGATGACTTCGGTGGTTAATACCAAATCGAACAGGGTGTAAATGCACCCAGATTTACAAGCGGTGTGATTTGCAAAGTCTTTTGTAAATCACACCGCTTGAAGTGCTTTAAATTATTAGTGAAAAAGTTTGCTACTGCAGTCTTTTTCAATAGTAATTTTAATTTATAAGGGCGGGTAGATTGACTTGTTTAAAAATCTTACGCACTAAAATAAAGAGGTTTAATTTGAAACTTAAATCTATTTTAATTTTTGCAATATTGGCAATTTTTTTAACCGCTTGCAACAAAGCTCCAGAGCAAATTACCTTAAAAGGTAAAACGATGGGAACCACTTATACCGTTAAATATATTGATAACGGCGAGTTACAAAATCTTCCAAAATCCGAGGAAGTGCAAAAAACATTAGATGATTTGCTTAATCAAGTTAATAATGAAATGTCCACCTATCAGCCGGATTCGCAAATCAGCCGATTTAATGCGATGCAAGAGGCAAATAAGGCGGTGCAAATTTCGCCTGATTTTGCTAAGGTTGTGCGTGAAGCTACTCGGTTAAATCGGGTAACTGAAGGTGCGTTGGATGTTACGGTTGGTAAGCTGGTCAATTTATGGGGATTCGGTCCGGATAAACGCTTAAATAAATCACCGAGTGCAGAACAGATAGCAGCTCTTGCAGCGAGTGTAGGGATCGAGAAATTAAGTGTAAGTGATAATTCACTGATGAAATCTGTGCCTAATTTATACTTAGATCTGTCTTCTATCGCAAAAGGTTTTGGCGTAGATAAATTAGCGGAACATCTCGAAAGCCTCGGTTTAGCCAATTACTTAGTGGAAATCGGCGGCGAGTTGCGTGGTAAAGGGAAAAATTTACAAGGTGTCGATTGGCGTATTGCGATTGAGCAACCGACCTTAGCACAAGGTCAAGCGGCACAGATTACCGTGCCGTTACATAATTTGGGCATGGCGACTTCCGGTAATTACCGCAATTATTTCGAAGATGAACAAGGTAATCGTCTTTCGCATATTATCAATCCGAAAGAATTACGTCCGGTTAGCCATAAATTGGCTTCGATTACCGTATTTGCCCCGACCACAATGACGGCGGACGGTTTATCAACCGGTTTATTCGTCTTAGGACCGGAAAAAGCGTTAGAAGTGGCTGAACGTGAAAAGTTAGCGGTCTTTCTGATTATCAAGAACGGCGAGGCATTTGAAACCAAAATGTCGAGCGAATTTGAAAAATTAATTAACCAAAAATAATTGGAGTAAACAATGGAAACATTATTAATTACTTTCGGCTTTTTTATTGCCGTAATTTTTGCGATGTCGATTGGTTTTATCGTAAAAGGAAAAACAATCAAAGGTAGCTGTGGCGGTATTACTGCATTAGGGATGAAAAAAATGTGTGACTGTGAAGAGCCGTGCGATAATCTGAAAGCTAAAATGGCGGACGGTACGGCTGATCCTGAAGAAGTGGCACGTTTCAGCAAAGAACCGCAATTTTACGAAGTAAAATAAAAATATAAAAGACGATATCCCTCTCCCCTTGTGGGAGAGGGACAGATTTTTCTTTGTACAGAAGAAAAATCAGGGAGAGGGGAAAGCGGTTTAAAAATGGTTAAACCTTGAAGCCCCTTTCAATATTTTAATGGCACAAACATTCGGTTTGTGCCGTTTTCTATCTGTGTAAGTAAATACTTACCTATCTGTTAAACTAACCAATGTGCTTCGCCTTAACCGAAGTTACGGGAGAATTATGACAAATCAAACTCAACTTAGCTCAAAAACTTATGATACTCACTTTGCGAAATTAACCGCCGAACAGTTAGCGGAAAATGCGAAAAAGAAAGTGATTATCGGTATGTCCGGCGGCGTAGATTCATCAGTATCCGCTTTTATTCTGCAACAACAAGGCTATCAAGTTGAAGGCCTGTTTATGAAAAACTGGGAAGAAGACGATGATACCGATTACTGTACTGCTGCAGCGGATTTAGCCGATGCTCAAGCGGTGGCGAATAAATTAGGTATGAAGCTGCACAAAATCAATTTTGCGGCAGAATATTGGGACAATGTTTTTGAGCATTTCTTAAATGAATATAAAGCGGGTCGTACGCCGAATCCGGATATTCTATGTAATAAAGAAATCAAATTTAAAGCATTTTTAGAATATGCGGCGGAAGATTTAGGTGCGGATTATATTGCGACCGGCCATTACGTACGCCGTAGCGGAGATGACAACAACGCACAATTATTGCGTGGTTTAGATGCAAATAAAGATCAAAGTTATTTCCTTTACACGTTAAGCCATAAGCAAGTAGGGCAGAGCTTGTTCCCTGTTGGGGATATTGAAAAGCCGATTGTCCGTCAAATTGCTGAAGATCTCGGTTTAGCCACAGCCAAGAAAAAAGATTCGACCGGTATTTGTTTTATCGGCGAACGTAAATTTAAAGATTTCTTAGCACGTTATTTACCGGCACAACCGGGCGAAATCAGAACGGTGGACGGTAAAGTTGTCGGTCGTCATGACGGTTTAATGTATCACACCCTCGGTCAGCGTAAAGGCTTAGGGATCGGTGGTGTGAAAGGCTTGAGCGAAGATCCGTTTTATGTAGTGGAAAAAGACCTGATTAATAATGTGTTAGTCGTAGCACAAGGTCATGATAATTCGGCATTACTTTCAAGCGGTTTAATCGCAACTCAGCTACACTGGGTGGATCGTCAGCCGATTCGTGAAAATCTACGTTGCACGGTAAAAACACGTTATCGCCAAACGGATATCGCGTGTGAAATTCAGCCGATAGATGATGATACGATTCGCGTGATTTTTGATGAACCGCAAATTGCGGTAACCCCGGGACAATCAGCAGTCTTCTATCAAGGCGAAGTGTGCTTAGGCGGCGGTGTTATCGAAGAACAATTAAAATAAGTGATTGTTTACAATACATAAGCGGTCGTTTTTTGTTAGTTTTTAGCAAAAAATGACCGCTTATTTTTTAGATTAACGTAATGTCGTATTAAATTTTTTCGGCACGATAAAAATTGCCGGTATAACGATAATTGCCATCAGCCAGAAAGCAAAATTCGGCATATCTTGATAGAGCATACCTGATACGAAGGTAAAAATAGCGGTAAAGCCACAATTCGATAACGCAAAATATAAGCCTTGTAATTTGGTAATTTTGTCCGGACTTTGAGCGGAAATATAACGAATCATCGCATAATGTGCCATGCCGAACGTGATGGCATGGAACGTTTGTGAGATCACCAACAAAGTAATTTCAGTGGTTGAAGCTAAAATTGACCAACGAATAATCGCTATAACGCTTGCAATCATCATCAAATGTGCAATACGCCATGATTTAAACAAGCGGTTGGAAAATAAGAAAAACAGAATTTCGGCACATACCGCAAATCCCCATAACAAGCTGCTGGTTTGGGTGGAGATACCGGCAGCCGACCAGTGAATCGTACTATAAGTATAGTAAGCGGCATGTGAGCCAAGAATTAATGACACGGCAAGCATCATACGCAGCGTAGTCGGTTCTTTGAGAATCTGCCAATAGCTGAGATTTGATGAAGATTTCTTATCTTGTTGATTTTCAAAGCCGACTGTCGGCGTAAGTAATTGCCCGCAACCTAGTAAGATAAAGAAAACGAACATAATCCAAATAATTGAACCTTCCCCTAGCCAACCGGTTAAATAGCCGGTACTTAATGAACCGACCACAAAGGCAATCGAGCCGAATAAGCGCGCTTTGCCGTAATCGATACCGACTTGTTGTTGCCAAAGTGAAGCGATACTGTCGCCAATCGGCATTGCACCGGCATTAAAAATATGGAAAAGCATTAATGCAGGAAATAGTAACCAAATCGATTCCGCCGACCATGCAATAACAACGATCGCAATCAGATTCAGTAATGTGAGAATACGAGCCGTAGGGATTAATTGATTGGGCGACTTCACTTGCTGTGAAGCTAACATTCCGCCGGCAAAGCGAAACAAATAACCGAAGGAGGCGAGTAAACCGATTATTTCAGTACTGTATCCATACTGTTTTAACCAAACCGGTAGGAATGGTAAAAATACCCCGTAGGCACAAAAGAAGCCGAAGAAATTAAATGCCGACCATTGGAACGGCGTTAGCTTGATCATAGCTGCTGCTCCATTTCCTCCGCACGCTGAATAGCCGCTTGCATTGCTTGATCGACCGTTTCGGTTAATTTGTGCCGTTCAAATACCGCTAAGGCTTGTGCCGTTGTTCCGCCTTTTGAGGTCACGTTCTCTCGTAGTATAGCAAGTGAAGTATTCGGATTTGCTTCGACTAATTTGGCAGCGCCTAACGCGGCTTGTTGCACCAACAAACGTGCATCCGCTTCACTAAACCCCATTTGCATTGCACTTTGTTGCATCGCTTCCATAAAACGGAAGAAATACGCCGGGCTTGAGCCTGTTACGGCAATAATATGATTGATTTGTTGCTCTTGTTCGACCCAATAGCATTTCCCGACTGCGGACATTAGGCTCTCGGCAAATTGACAAGCGGTCGAATTTACCGATTTTTTTGCAAATAACCCGGTCATTCCTTCGCCAATCAGCGAAGGTGTATTTGGCATGGTGCGGATAATATTTTTAGCAGTAGGCAAAAGCTGTTCTAAACGGGCAACTGAAATCCCTGCTGCGACAGAAATCACGGTTTTATTGGAAAAATCCACCGTTGAAAATTCACTACAAACTTCCGCCATCATTTGCGGTTTGACCGCTAACACCACGACTTCCGCCTGTTCAACTGCTTCACGATTGGTAAAATTTTTCGCAATTCCGACCGCTTGTAATTCCGCTCGGCGAGCTAAATTGCTTTTGTTGCAAGCGATAATTTGCGAGGCGGGATAATGGCTTTTGAGTAGGCCTTGAATGATGGCGTATGCCATATTGCCAGTGCCGATAAAGGCAAGTTTTTGATGATTCATTTTTACCCTCATAAAAATCTCCCCCAGCCCCTCTTTGCAAAAGAGGGGAGCGGTTCTCCAATCAGCCCTAAAATTCCCTTTTTTAGAAAAAAGGAAGGGGAGATTTGATTAGAGCCCAAAAGAGAAATCTGTTAGAATTTTGCCCATTCTAACACCCTAAAAGGATCATAAAAATGTTCTGGTTCAAAAATGTCATGATTTATCGCCTGACTTCGCCACTTTCGTTGGAAAGTAGTTCTCTGGAAGAGCAACTGCGACAAACCAAATTTAGCCCTTGTTCGCAAAGCGATATGAGTAAATTCGGTTGGTCGAGTCCGCTTTCCGGCTCGGAATTATTACATTTTTCTCAGGGCAAACAGTTTTTGTTGGTTTCGCATAAAGAAGATAAGCTATTACCGGCGAATGTGATTAAAAAAGAAACGGAAGAGCGTATTGCCGTTTTAGAAGAAAAAGAAGCCCGTAAGCTTAAGAAAACCGAAAAACAGGCGATCAAAGATGATGTGGTGGCAATGTTGTTGCCTCGAGCATTCAGTAAACATCAATTCACCGCAATTTGGTTGGATTTAGATGCACAGCTCGTTTATGTTGATGCAGGCTCAAGCAAACGAGCGGAGGATACGCTCGCATTATTGCGTAAAACCTTAGGATCGCTACCCGTTGTGCCGATTTCGTTCGCTTTATTGCCGAGTGAAGTGATGACGAACTGGATTGCCAAAGGACATACGCCGAATTGGTTGAGTTTATTGGAAGAAGCAGAGTTAAAATCTTTTGATACGGATAGCGTGATTCGTTGCAAACGCCAAGATCTGGAAAGCGAAGAGATCGCTCAACATTTACAAGCGGGCAAATTTGTCACAAAACTTGCAATTGATTGGGAGAACCATTTCTCGTGCGTATTAAATGAAGATGCTACGCTTTCCCGTGTGAAATTTGCCGATGAAGTGCGTGAGAAAAATGACGATATTTTAAAAGAAGATATTGCTCAACGTTTCGATGCGGACTTCTTGTTAATGACCGAAGAACTTAAATTATTTACGCAAAAAATGATTGAAGAATTTGGTGGTATTAAAGAACGTATTTAGGAGAAAGCGATGTTAGTCAGTACAGAAATTTTGGATCAGTATCAGGCTCTTATCTTTGATATGGACGGCACTATTATTGATACGATGCCAAGCCATGCGAAGGCGTGGGAGATTACCGGCGAACATTTTGGCTATCAAGTGGATAGCTCGGTAATGTACGAGCTAGGCGGTGCAACCACTTACACCATCGGACGTGAAATTATGCAACGAGCAAATATGCCGATGGAATTATTGGAAGAAGTAGTGCAAATGAAGCGTAAAATTGCGATGGATCTTACCTATGAACATTCTTCTCTGTTACCAGCGTTTGAAATTATCCAACACTATTCAGGTAAAAAGCCATTAGCAGTAGGCACCGGCGCACATCGGATCCAAGCCTATAAATTACTCGATAAATTTAATCTCCGCCCGTATTTTAATACGATTGTCGATGCGGATGATGTGAAAGAACATAAACCGTCGCCGGAAACCTTTTTATTATGTGCCGAGCGTTTAGGCGTAGAACCTAAACATTGCCTTGTATTTGAAGACGCAGATCTCGGTATCCAAGCCGCCCTCGCTGGCGGAATGGATGTGTTTGATGTGAGAACCAACCAGATTACAAAAGCACGATAATTTTTTTTCTTATCAAATCTCCCCTAACCCCTCTTTGCTAAGGAGGGGGACTTGTATAAGTATCTCGTTTGTATTATTTCCTCTTAAGCGGTGTTAAGCTTCAAAAAGAAAAGGCACGAGTGAGGACACTGGTGCCAGCATTTCAGTTTTATTTAGTCTTTTGATATTTGTTCGACTATTTCAATAGAAAACACTCTCTCCCCTTGTGGGAGAGAGACAGTAAAAATTGCGTCAGGCAATTTTTGCAGAGAGGGTTAAGCCGCTTCTCGATGATAAAAACGCAAGCTGTGTTCTTTTTGGCGGGCGGAGCTGAAGGCGGATACGCGTTTTAAATAACCGATCACGCGTGTGCCGTAGTCGATATTTTGTGAACCGCATTTTGAACAGCTGCATAAGGTGCGTTTATCAATATGTGCACATTCGTTACAAATCGTGATTTTGACGTTGATACAGAAATAGTTACATCCGGTTTTTGCCGCAATATCAAGTAATGAGCGATAGCCACTTTGAGTAAGTGCTTCATCTAAATTAAGGTGTAGCGCTGAGCCGCCATCTAGCCACTCAATGAGCTCTTTCCCGTGCAGTAAGAATTTATCCAAAGCATTGGTATTTTCGTCTTCAACCACATAGAAATAAGAGTTGTAGCAATCACGAGGTACAAAATAACCGTCTGCTTTATCCCATTTCGCATTTTTTACCCCGAGATTTTCCGCTGGTACAAATTCGGTATTGAATTTCACGCCATATTTTTTGGAAGCGGTCTGATTTGCTTCAAAAATGACTTTTAAACGACTTTGTACAAACTGCATATAATCCGAGTTATAACCAACGGTCAAGCCTTGTGATTCGGCGGCTTCTGCCATTCCGTTGATACCAATCGTGAGGAATTGCTTATCTAAAGAAATAAATCCCGCATCATAAACCGGTAGCATTCCGGCGGCTAAATATTCTTCCATTAATTTACGATAAGCGTATTGATATTTATGGATCTTGCCGACTTCTTCCTCTAGGTCACGCCCATCTTGCACTAAACGGTTCATATTGATGGTAATGACGTTAATCGAACCGGTCGCCACGCCGCCGGCACCTAATGAATAAGAGAACGTATGATCTGAGATTTCATTGCGTAAACGGCAACAAGAAGCGAGCGAATCAGGATTATCTGATTGATAAATAAAGAATGAGTTACCTTGTGACAGTTCTTCCGCCATTTGATCGGCGAATTCATTGTCTTTACATTTACCGTTTTCGGTCAGCATTGCCGCCGTTACTACCGGGAAAGTTAAAATCGCTTTAGAGCGTTCTTGGTTAAACCATTTCATAAAGAAAATTTGTAGTGCGGCAGTTGTTTCCCAATTTGGACGTTCAAAATCAGGGAAGACAAAATTACCGAACATCGCTTCAAAATAGTGTTTGTCATAAAGCGAAATATTCCAGAACACGCTTTGGTAGCCACGAGCGGCAGCCGGTTGGTTAATACTATAAACCACTTGTTGTAGGTGGTTTTCGATTTCACTGCGGTGGGTTTCGAGATAGTTATCACCAAAATCTTTACGCGCAAAATAGTCGAAATACGTGAGGAATTCAACGGTGGCAACCGCACCGGCAAATTGTGAGCTGACCGCAAACACAAAATTCACAAAAGAACCACAGAATGATGCAAGATGCTTCGGTGCTTTGGATTCTCCGCCTAATTTGGTGAGCCCATCACGTAAGAAAGGGTACATTGTGACCGATACGCAATAAGGCTTTAAGCTTGTCTCATCATGTACGTAAATCTCATGCGCTTCAATTTGACGTAAGTATTCGCCCGCAAGTTCTTCATCAAATAATTCCGCAATTTTATTGCTCACTTTGGCACGATTAATTTGCACAAAGAAGTCTTTCATCATTTCGTTTTCCATTGTCGCAATATTTTTTTGCGTAACATTGGCATTCGCATCCATTTTGGAACCGTCCGCTGCATTTTTTGCGTGCAGATAATGCTCAATAAAGCCTAACTTGCCTTCAAGTTGATTAGGTTGTAAGCGAATCATGTAATTAAACTCCCTTGATAAATAAGTGATTGAGATTTTCGCCGGTGCGTAAATCAATAAAGCGTTGATTGGTGGTAAGACTGCTTAAACCGCCTCTTTCTGCAATCCAACGCCCTGTTTTTAGGTAGGTTAATTGCGAAAGTAACTCTGCGGAAAGCTCATCTCGTTCAAGCCCAGTATAAAGGCAAGTCTGTAGCCCTCTTTGTTTGCAGTAACTCAGTAGCGGAATCAGTTGTTCGGGTAGCCATTCGCCGCCCATAAAAAGTACGCAGCTGATTAAGCCTTGGTATTTATTTAATTGCTCGGTGAGGTAATTTTTTGTCAAAATTTGACCGCTTCCTAATTTCCAGCTTTCTGTACTATGACAGCCTTTACAGCCTAACGGGCAACCGGTAATTAAGAAGGCGAGTGAGGTTTCGTGCGGCACTTCTTGCCAAACAATTTGTTCCGAGCAAAATCTGAGGTTTTTCATTTGTTATAAAAATGTTACTATATATTGTGTTTTAATCAATTATCAACACAAGATGTTGTGTTATTTTAGTCATTTTTTTTGAAAATAAAATCAAAAAATTTGCAGGGGAGGGGTTGCAATTTGCTAAGTGACGGAAAAATAAAGCGGATAACGGATTGTAAATTTTTGTGGACCTTGTGCAGATAATTTTCAGTACGGATTCGCTTAGAAAAGTCCATATACCTAATATTTTTTATTGTTAGAACGGCTAAAAAACAGGATAATAACCATCATTTTTATAAATAATTTCTAAAGAATAAGCGGTAGGATTTTGCGGAATTCTTGCAAAATTTTCACTAAAAACAACCGCTTATTTTTATTTTGTCTTTTATTGTGGATACTATGGTCGATTACATTCTTTTAATTATCAGTACCGCACTCATAAATAACTTTGTCCTAGTAAAATTCTTAGGGCTTTGTCCGTTTATGGGGGTGTCTAAAAAAGTGGAAACCGCGATTGGTATGGGGATGGCGACCACTTTCGTGCTGACCGTCGCTTCGTTGTCGGCATATCTCGTCGAAACTTACGTATTAATTCCTTTAGAGGCGCAATTTTTACGTACATTGGTGTTTATTTTAGTTATTGCGGTGATTGTGCAATTAACGGAAATGATCGTCCACAAAACCAGTCCGACTTTATACCGTTTGCTCGGTATTTATCTGCCGTTAATCACGACTAACTGCGCGGTACTCGGTGTTGCGTTATTAAACGTAAATCTTTCCAATAATTTGGTTGAATCGGTACTTTACGGCTTTGGTGCGGCGTTAGGTTTTTCTTTGGTATTGGTTTTATTTGCCGCATTGCGTGAGCGTTTGGCGGCGGCGGACGTACCGCGTCCGTTCCAAGGCGCTTCCATCGCTTTAATTACGGCGGGACTCATGTCGCTTGCCTTTATGGGCTTCACCGGTTTGGTAAAAATCTAATGTTAGCATTTCCTATTATTGTTTATATCATTATCGCTATTGCTGTGATCGCCCTGATTTTCGGTGCGATTTTAGGCTATTCTTCAATTAAGTTAAAAGTTGAAGCCGATCCTATCGTCGAACAAATTGATGCCTTGTTACCGCAAAGCCAATGCGGGCAATGCGGTTATCCCGGTTGCAAGCCGTATGCGGAAGCGATAGCCAACGGTGATCAAATTACCAAATGCGTGCCGGGTGGTCCACCTTTGGTGGTAAAAATTGCGGATCTATTGGGTGTGGAAGTGCCTGCAATGGACGGCGTTGCCGAGCCGGAAGTGAAGGTGGCATTGATTCACGAAGATATGTGTATCGGCTGTACCAAATGTATTCAAGCCTGTCCGGTTGATGCGATTATCGGTACCAATAAAGCGATGCACACGGTCATTCCCGATTTATGTACCGGTTGCGAATTATGTGTCGCGCCTTGCCCGACAAATTGTATTGAAATGGTAAAACAACAAACGACAACCAAAACGTGGAATTGGCAATTTGACGAGAATTTAGTCATTCCGGTGGTAAATACGACAGAGTTACAGAAAAAATTGGTGATTGGCGGAGGTAAAAATGAGTAATGCGATAGAGGTATTGGATCGTATTCGCCAAGGCAACCGATCCGGAGAATTATGGCAATTCCCGGGCGGGATTCACCCGATGCAAAATAAAAAGCAATCGAATCAAAAACCGATTCGCAGTTTGCATTTGCCTAAATTTTTCTATGTACCGGTTGTGCAACATTCGGGTTGGGCGGGCGAACTTTTGGTTAAAGTCGGTGATAACGTATTAAAAGGACAGCCGCTGACCAAAGGCGATAACTATCGCCAGTTACCGGTACACGCACCGACATCGGGCACGGTTATCGGTATCGAGCCTTATGTGTCGGCACATCCGTCCGGTTTACCCGAGATTACCGTGATTATTGAAACGGACGGTAAAGACGAATGGATTGAACGCCGACCGATTGACGATTTTTTAACGCTGACAAGCGGTCAAATTATCGAAAAAGTTTACCAATACGGCATTGCCGGTTTGGGCGGTGCGGTATTCCCGACCGCTTCAAAACTCAGCCTAGCGGATAAGCGTTGCAAAGTATTGATTATCAACGGTGCGGAGTGCGAGCCGTATATTACTTGTGACGACCGTTTAATGCAGGATTATACCCACGAGTTTCTTGAGGGGATTCGTATTTTGCGTTACGTGCTACGTCCGGAAGAAGTGGTGTTAGCGATTGAGGATAATAAACCGCAGGCGATCCAAGCGGTAGAAAAAGCCTTAAAAGGTTCGAACGATATTACGTTACGAGTCATCCCGACTATTTATCCGTCCGGTGCAAGCGATCAATTAGTTCAGGTATTAACCGGTTTGGAAATTCCGCAAGGCAAACGTTCGATTGAAATGGGCATTGTGATGCACAATGTCGGAACGGTGTTTGCGGTTAAACGTGCGGTAATGGACGATGAACCGTTAATTGAACGCGTGGTAACACTAACCGGCGATAAAATTCGCAATAAAGGCAATGTGTGGGCAAGACTCGGAACGCCGATTCAACATTTATTGGAGCAGGTCGATTATCAAGCGGACAGCCGTTTTCCGGTGTTTTTAGGCGGACCGATGACCGGTTTTATTTTGCAATCCTTACAAGCGCCGATTACCAAAACGGCAAACTGTATTATTGCGCCGGATCATTTTGAATACGCGCCGCCGGAGCCTGAGCGCAGCTGTATTCGTTGTTCAAGTTGCTCGGATGCTTGTCCGGTCGGGTTACTGCCGCAACAGCTTTACTGGTATGCACGCTCGGAAGATCACGATAAGTCAAAAGAATACCATTTGGATGCCTGTATCGAATGCGGTGTCTGCGCTTACGTTTGCCCGAGTTATATTCCGCTGATTCAATATTTTCGCCAAGAAAAGGCAAAAATAACGGAAATCGAAGAAAAAGCGAAAAAAGCGGAAGAGGCGAAAGCTCGTTTTGAAGCGAGAGAAGCTCGCTTGCAAAAAGAAAAAGACGCTCGAACTGCACGTATCGCGCAAGCGGCGGATAAACGCCGAGAAGAAATAGCAAATTCTGCCGGTGAAGATCCGGTAGCCGCTGCTTTGGCTCGAATCAAAGCAAAAAAAGCGGAAGCACAAACTGCAGAGCCTGTACAAGCTAAAGCAAACGGCGAGCCGGATAATAGCGAATTAATGGCACAACGCCGAGCAAGACGTTTGGCAAAACATGCCGAAGTTAAAAATGAAGTAAATGACAATCTTTCTATCAATACTGTGCAGCAAGTAGAAGAGACTGATCCTAAGAAAGCTGCGGTTGCTGCCGCATTAGCGCGTGCAAGAGCGAAAAAAGCAGCTCAAGCGCCGGAACAAGCGGTTGAAAATACCGGAAAAGTTGCAACCGCAACAGAAGCGGAAGATCCGCGTAAAGCGGCGGTCGCGGCAGCGTTAGCCAGAGCCAAAGCGAAAAAAGCAGCGCAACAAGCCGATCAGCAAGAACAGGCGCAAGCGGGCGAAAATGCCGAAAAAGTTGCAACCGCAACAGAGGCGGAAGACTCACGTAAAGCCGCGGTCGCAGCAGCATTAGCCAGAGCCAAAGCGAAAAAAGCGACACAACAAGCCGATCAGCAAGAACAGGAACAAGCGGTCGAAAATGCCGAAAAAGTTGTAACCGCAACAGAAACGGAAGACCCGCGTAAAGCAACGGTCGCAGCAGCGTTAGCCAGAGCGAAAGCGAAGAAAGCGGCACAACAATCCGCTGAACAAGCGGTCGAAAATGCCGAAAAAGTTGTAACGGCAACTGAAGCGGAAGACCCACGTAAGGCGGCAGTCGCGGCGGCAATTGCTAGAGCGAAAGCGAAAAAAATGAGTCAAGGGTTATCAAATGACTAATTTATTCGACAGCTTATTGCCGCCTTTTCCTTGGTCATTCTTATTTATTCAAGATTTGATCGGCACGATCGTGTTTGCCGTATCCGGGGCAATTGCGGCTCGACAACATAAAATGGATATTTTCGGTATGTTCATTTTAGCGTTTGTGACCGGTGTCGGCGGCGGTACGTTGCGTGATGTGATGATCGGCAGTACGCCGGTTTTTTGGATGAAGCAACCGATTTATGTTTTGATGATCACTCTTGCGGTAATTATCACTGCGGTTTTTAAAAATAATTTCAGTAAAAAAGAGTGGCAAACCGGTTTACTGATTTTCGATGCGATTGGTTTGGGTGTGTTTACTGTTATTGGGGTGCAAAAAGGCTTGGATTTCGGCTTACATCCGTTGATTGCGATTGCATTAGGCGGAATGACCGGCTGTTTCGGCGGCGTGATTCGAGATATTCTACGTAATGAAGTGCCGATTGTGTTACAAAAAGAAGTATATGTCACGGCAAGTCTTATCGGCGGTGTGATTTTTGTGTTGTTCTATTCCGCCGGCGTTGAAAGCCGCTGGGTAGATATTGCCACGGTCGTTACCGTGATTGTGATACGTTTATTAGCGATTCGATTTAATTTAAATTTACCGAGAATTTAAACGGGAAAGGAATGATTTGATGTTTAAAATGGTGAGTTCTCCCCATACCCATTCGTCCAATTTAACGGCGAAATTTATGCTATGGGTTATGGTTGCAATGTTACCCGCGTTGGGGATGCAAGCGTATTTTTTCGGTTATGGTGTTTTTATTCAAGTTTTTATCGCACTGTTGTTGGCGGTAGCGATTGAAATCGCTATTGCAAAATTGCGTCGAAAACCGACCGCTTTTTATGTTGCGGATTTAAGCGGTGTATTAACTGCGCTGATTTTAGCCATGTCGATTCCGCCTTATGCGCCTTATTGGATCATTGTAATCGGGATCATTGTGGCGTTATTACTGGCGAAGCATTCCTACGGCGGTTTAGGGCAGAATTTATTTAATCCGGCAATGGTTGCTTATGCGTTATTATTGGTTTCGTTTCCGGTACAAATGACCGGCTGGCTTGTACCGATTGATTTATTAAACGAACCGCCGACATTCGGCGATGCTATTTCGTTAGTGTTTTCCGGCGTAACCAGTGACGGCTTTAGCGTACATCAATTACTGGGCAGTGTGGACGGTATCGCACAAGCCACGCCGCTCGACAGCGCCAAAACCAGTATGCAGAAATTAGGCGTAGAAGGCGTATTACAATCGCCGATTTTTAGCGGCTTGTTCGCAAACGGTTGGTGGCAAATTAATTTGGCGTTTCTTGCCGGCGGTTTGTTGCTAATTTATAAACGCATTATTCACTGGCAAATTCCGGCGGCGATGTTAGGGATGTTTGCTTTATTGAGCGGGCTAACCGATTTATTGTTACCGCATACTCACTTAAATGTCGTTAGCCAGCTTTTTAGCGGTGCAATGATGTTCGGCGCTTTCTTTATTGCAACCGATCCGGTTACTGCTTCGATTACGCCTCGCGGTAAATTGATTTTCGGCGGCTTAATCGGTTTATTTGTGTACTTAATCCGTTATTACGGCAATTATCCGGATGCGGTGGCGTTTTCGGTATTATTGGCAAATATTTGCGTGCCGTTAATTGACCATTACACTCAACCACGATTATATGGAAGCGGAAGATAATGAATACCTCAAAAATTACCGTTAAGTATGCGTTATTACTAGGCGCGATTGCGCTTATTTGCACTGCCGTTTCGACCGGTGTTTATTTGCTCACCAAAGGACGGATTGATGAAGTCACGGCGGCTCAACAGCGCCAATTCTTACAAGAAGTTGTGCCTGCGAGCCATTTTGATAATGATTTGCTAGGCTCTTGTAAAATAGTGAACTTACCGAACGCACCTTATTTAAATCGCATCTATATTGCAAAAAAATCGGAAAATTTGACCGCTTATGCGATTCAAGCGACGGCACCGGACGGTTATTCAGGCAATATTGTTTTGTTGATGGGCGTTCAACCGGACGGCAAAGTGCTTGGCGTACGGACGTTAGAACATAAAGAAACGCCGGGATTGGGCGATAAAATTGAAACACGTGTTTCAAATTGGATTTTGTCGTTTAGCGGCAAGTTATTTAGCCTAGAAAATGAATCGTTATGGGCGGTAAAAAAAGACGGCGGTCAGTTTGACCAATTTACCGGTGCGACTATTACTCCTCGTGCGGTAGTGAATAATGTGCGCCAAAGCGCAAAATGGGTCGTCACGGAATTAGCAAAATCTCCCGAACAATTAGAAACTTTTGCAAGCTGTAAATAAGAAAGAATTGTATGAATACTGAGAATCAAATTCCGGTGACGGAAATCGATACCACAACGCCGGCGGAACCGTCAATTTGGCGTAATTTGCTTGCTGAAGGCGTGTGGAAAAATAACGGTGCTTTAGTGCAGCTGTTAGGGCTTTGTCCGTTATTGGCGGTATCAAATAATGTGACTAATGCGCTCGGACTCGGTTTGGCGACCTTATTAGTGCTGGTTTGTACGAATACTATGGTGTCGTTATTCCGTAAATTTACTCCGAACGATATTCGTATTCCGATTTATGTGATGGTGATTGCCACCGTGGTAACGGCGGTTCAATTATTAATGAATGCCTTTGCTTATCCGGTTTATCAATCGCTTGGTATTTTTATTCCGCTGATTGTAACTAACTGTATCGTCATCGGACGGGCGGAAGCTTTTGCGTCTAAAAACTCGGTAGCGCATTCCGCTTTTGACGGCTTTGCCATGGGGCTTGGCATGACGTTAAGCCTTGTGGCGTTAGGTGCAATGCGTGAACTGATTGGTAACGGTACGTTATTTGACGGCTTGGATTTATTACTGGGCGATTGGGCGAAATCTTTACGAATTGATGTGTTACACTTAGACTCGGGTTTATTACTGGCAATTTTACCTCCCGGTGCATTTATTGGGCTTGGGGTCATTTTGGCGGTAAAGAATTTGATTGATAAGAAATAGAGAACCGAATGGCAGAACGAATTACAGCCCGAGAAGGGTATGAACATAAATTTTTAAAGGAATTTTTGTATCCGAAATATTGGGGCGTATGGCTTGGTGTTTTGGCGCTGGTCGTTTTGGCTTATGTGCCGGCTCGTTTACGTGATAAATTAGCCGTTTTTGTCGGAAGAGTAGTCAAAAATTACTTAAAGAAAAAAGGCAAAAAGCAATATCATCGTGCGGATACAAACTTACGTTATTGCTTTCCGAATTGGTCCGAACAGCAGCGTGAACAAGTGATTGAGCGAATGTTTATTACCGTAGCACAAACTATGCTGGGGATTGGTGAAATCGCAATTCGTTCGGTAAAACATTTACAACGGCGTAGTGAATTTTTAGGTTTAGCGCATCTGCAACAAGCTAAACAAGACGGTAAGAATATTATTTTGCTTGTGCCGCATACGTGGGCGATTGACGCTTCAGGTATTATTCTGCATACGCACGGAATGCCAATGGTTTCAATGTACAACCCTCACCGAAACGCATTGGTTGATTGGCTTTGGAATGCAACGCGCGAACGTTTCGGCGGAAAAATGCATACACGCCAAAACGGTATTAAACCGTTTCTAAACGATGTGCGTAAAGGAAATATGGGCTATTTTTTACCTGACGAGGATTTCGGCGAAGAATTAAGCGTTTATGCCGATTTCTTTGCGACGGAAAAAGCCACCCTACCGGGGCTGAATAAAATGGCTCGTGTCGCTAATGCGGAAGTGATTCCGATGTTTCCGATTTACAATGCGGAAAAGAGCCTATATCAAATGGAAATTTTGCCGGCGTTGGAATTTTCCGGTGACCCGGTGCAATCCGCCCGAGAAATGAATAAAGTGATTGAGTATTTTGTGACGAAAAATCCGGAGCAATACGTATGGATTTTACGTTTACTCAAAACCCGCCGAAACGGCGAGGATATTTATAAACGCTAGTATTGAACGATGATAAAAAAACCGAGCGTTTTCGCTCGGTTTTTTTGTCGTATGAGAGGGTTAGAGTAAACCTAATACTTTTCTGCCGTTAATTGAAGCGATATTCGCCATTTCCTCTAAGTTGGTAAAACGGCAACCGGCTGAAAGTAAGCTCAGTTCTTGCCACATATCGCCTTCACATAACGGCACCATATAGTCACAGATATTATCGGTACCGATTGCTACGGTAATGCCTTCCGGAATTAACTCGTCCGCCGGTGTAAGTGCGTTGTGGAACGGTTGTAAGTCTTCTTTACGGCCGCTATCAATCCACGCCATCGGGCAAGCGATAACCATCATTTGCGAATCGCGCATTTTTTGGTAGAGCATTTTGCGGTATTCTTTCGGATGCGCACCGATAGAAATACCGTGAATCGCAACCACTCGACCTTGCATACCGTGTTCAATCGCCTTATCGCATAATTGTTCGGTTTCTTTTTCTTTCGGCGTGTTAAATTGGTCCACATGCACGTGTAACATTTTACCGAGCGATTTGGCTTTATCCATTAAGATGTCCATCGCTTCCAAGCCTTTGCCGTAATCCAATTCGTCGCGATAAGGTAAACCGCCGATCATATCCACCATTTCGGAACCGATATCAAACCATTTTTTAGCGGTAGGCTCGATAACCCCTTTTAAAGTTTGGTTGGCAAATTTTAAAGCGATATCACTTTTATATACTTCGCGCGCTTTGTGTGCGGCGATAATCGCACGGTCTTCACATACGCCGTCGATATCCACAAAAGTACCGAATGCGGTTACCCCTTGTGAAATCATCAATTCGATAGCTTGAGAAAAACGACGGTAATAGTCATCAACCGTCGAGTTACGTTTCACTTCATCCACTAAGTCCCATTTTTGCTGAAGGTTGGCATTTTGATAAATCGCAATTTTTTCCGGCGTCATAGTAAATGCGCGGTCAGCATGGGCATGAGAATTTACCCAACCGCCTTTTTTAATAATTTCGTCACGAATATGGCTTTTAAGCGTACGAATTAATTGGCTCATGTTAATTTATTCCTCTTTACGACTTGTTTAATTTAGGTAAAAAAAAGATCTCTAGCGAGGAGATCTGTTAAAAATTGAAATGCCAAAAAAAGAGCCAAGCACCATAGCGATATGATGTTTGGCCTAAATGAGTGTTTAAGTATGTTGTAAAGTATTGCATATAAATCTATCTAGTTCCTTTCTGGCACTAGGACTATAGTATAGTCCTTTTATCGGAAGAAAGCAAACGTTTGCCTTTTGAATTTGCATTATGTTTACGCTTGACTTACAATTGATTCGTTCTCATTGGGGTGCTTTACGAAGCTGAGAAATACCATACCCGTAGAACCTGATCTGATTAGTATCAGCGTAGGGATTTGAGATACTTTGATTCTATTTTCTTACAGAAAAAGTATATTTCGCTCAAATCCTTCTATATTATCCGAATTTAGAAGGACATCTATGAAACTCGCCAAAATAGCCGCATTATCGGCTTTCGTTACCGGTGTCGCTTATGCGCAACAACCTACTTTAGTCGTTTATACTTACGATTCGTTTTCATCGGATTGGGGACCTGCTCCTAAATTAGAACCCTTATTTGAAGCGCAATGCCAATGTGACGTGAAATTTATGCCGTTTAAAGACGGTATTACTATGCTAAACCGTATTCGTTTGGAAGGAAAAAAAACAAAAGCGGACGTAATGTTGGGCATTGATAATTTCACGATGGCGGAAGCGGAAAAAACCGGTTTGTTTGCCGCACACGATTTAACCGTGTCTTCATTAAATTGGCAGAACAAAACGTTTTATCCGTATGATTATAGCGAGTATGCGTTTGTTTATGATAAAGAAAAATTGGCAAATCCGCCGAAATCATTAAAAGAATTAGTCGAACGTCAAGATTTAAAAGTGATTTATCAAGACCCTCGTACCAGTACGGTTGGACGCGGCTTATTATTTTGGCTAAATACGGTATATGGCGAGCAAGCCGAGCAAGCATGGAAAATGTTAGCGAAACATACCGTTACGGTAGGGAAAGGCTGGTCGGAAACTTATAGTGCCTTTTTAAAAGGGGAATCGGATTTAGTCTTGAGCTATTCAACCTCTCCGCTTTATCATCAATGGCATGATAAAACCGATAAATATGTTGCCGCCCAATTTAGCGAAGGGCATTTGGTTCAAACGGAAGTTGCCGCTATTTTAAACGGCAGTAAGCAAAAAGTATTGGCTAAGCAATTTTTAGCTTTCTTACATCAGCCCGAAGCGCAGAAAGTAATTTCTTATCATAATGTAATGAAACCAGTGGTTGGATCAGTTCCCGATTCTGTATTTGATAAGTTGCCGGATTATAAGCCGTTAGCGTTTAAAATGCCTGATGCAACGCAAGTGAAGACGTGGTTGGCGACTTGGACAAAAAGTTGGCAATAAAATAATTATGAATATTTTTTCATGGCTAAAGGAATCTTTAGCCATTTTTCTTGTCTGCTAAGCGGTGAAAATTATAAAAATTTTTGCAAAATCTAATTGCCAAAAGGGATTACATTTGCTATTTATACGCCCTTTCGAATTAGCGTAAAAATTTTAGTTTGAATTTATACTGAATTTAGGATGATCTCATCCAACAAGGAGTGAAATTATGTCTCAAGTGGCAAGCACCACTTCATTAGGTTTATTAGCTTTAGCAGGCGTAACACCTTACCAACCGAAAAAAGACGAAGAATATATGAATGATGCCCAAAAAGAGCATTTTCGTAAAATTCTTCGTGCATGGCATGTGCAGATTATGGACGAAGCTGAGCGTACAAAAAACCAAATGCAGGAAGAAGTCGCTAATTTTGCTGATCCTGCGGATCGTGCCACTCAGGAAGAAGAATTCAGTCTTGAATTAAGAAACCGTGATCGTGAGCGTAAGTTGCTTAAAAAAATCGAGCAAACGTTAAATAGTATTGCCGAAGATGAATACGGTTACTGCGAAACTTGCGGTGTCGAAATCGGTTTACGCCGTTTAGAAGCTCGCCCGACGGCGGATATGTGTATCGACTGTAAAACCCTTGCAGAGATCCGTGAAAAGCAAATGGGCTTATAAGCTTAATTAAGAATGGATAAACGGCAATGAGTATGGACAATGTTACATTGTCCATTATTTTTATTTTATGCTTATTTAAGGATTGCCGGTTATCAATCGATTAATTTTATTCCCTCGAGGTGGATTATTTTTAACTATATTAAGTCGTTGTTTTCTCGACAAAAAAAAACAAAAAAACAACCGCTTGTAGAACAAGAAACGCTTAATGTTAAGCAAGAAAGAAGAATTAAAGCGGTAGAGGCACAATCTAAATCCAAACGTCCTGTTGCTAACTTTAGTGAACAGCCCGAACGTTCTGCTAAGAAATCGAAAAAAAATTCGGATCTCCCTTCTCATTTATTGCACAAAAAATTTACTGTAAATGCCGGACACTATGATATTACACCGAAAGCTTTTCCTAAAAATGCGTTAGCGATTGTTGAAAAATTACAGCGTGCCGGTTTTGAGGCTTATGTAGTCGGCGGTTGTATTCGAGATTTATTGTTGGGTCATAAACCGAAAGATTTTGACGTGGCAACCAACGCAAAACCGGAAGAAATTCAAAAAATCTTCGGGCGTCAATGCCGTTTAATCGGACGTCGTTTCCGTTTAGCGCATATCGTTTTCGGCCGTGATATTTATGAAGTGGCGACTTTCCGAGCGGATCACGCCAGCCATAGCAGCGATAAGATTTCTAAAGTCAGTGAAGAAGGAATGTTATTGCGTGATAATGTGTACGGCACCTTACGCGAAGATGCGCAACGCCGTGATTTTAGCGTGAATTCGCTCTATTATGATCCGAAACATAACTTGATTTTCGACTTCTTCGACGGTATTGCGGATCTGAAAGCGGGAAAACTGCGTTTGATCGGTGATCCGGTGGTGCGTTATCAAGAAGATCCGGTACGAATGTTACGCGCGGTTCGTTTTATGGCAAAATTGGATATGTTTTTGGATAAACCGAGCGATACGCCGATTCGTGAATTGGCGCATTTATTGAAAAACATTCCGGCGGCGCGTTTATTTGACGAATCGTTGAAATTATTTCAATCGGGACAAGGTTTTAAAACCTATCAATTAATGCGTCAATACGGCTTATTCGAGCAGTTATTTCCGGTACTTACGCCGTTTTTTACCGAACGTAACGATTCGAATGCGGAGCGTATGTTAAGTAAAGCGCTGAATTCGACCGATGAGCGTATTCGTGATAATTTACGGGTAAATCCGGCATTTTTATTCGCTGCATTACTATGGTATCCGTTGCGAGAGAAAATGGAACTGCTTAAAAATGAGGGCGGTTTAAACAGTCATGACGCAATGATGTTAGCGGCGAATGATGTATTAGCGGAAAGTTGTAAAGCGATTGCGTTACATCGCCGTCATACATCTGTCATTCGCGATATTTGGGCGTTACAATTCCAAATGGCCAAACGTTCGGGCAAACGTCCGCAGCAGACGTTGGAACACGTAAAATTCCGTGCGGGTTTTGATTTATTAGTAATGCGTGCCGAGATTGAGGGCGGCGATTTAGTCGAGCTTTCGGCATGGTGGCACGAATACCAATTTAGTAATGATACCCAACGTATGGAAATGCTCAAAGCGGTTAGAAATTTGCCGAATTTTGCAGGCGAAGAAAAGAAAAAACGTCGTCGTAAAACGTTTAGAAAGAGAAAGCCGGTAAAGAAAGTTTCGGCGGAATAAATTGAAATATGGCGCAAGTGAGAGCTTGTGCCTTTTCTTTTAGTTAAATTGACGGAAACGGAGAGTAGGATGAAAACGGTTTATATCGCTTTAGGTTCCAATTTGGATAATCCGCTTGAACAGCTGAAACAAGCGGTTGAATCTTTGAAAACATTTGCGACCAATTTTGAAGTTAGTCCGTTCTACGGCAGTAAGCCGGTCGGGCCGCAAGATCAGCCGGATTACGTGAATGCGGTGGCAAAATTTGAAACGGATTTAAGCGCATTGGCATTACTTGATAAATTACAGAGTATCGAGAATGCGCAAGGGCGAGTCAGAGTTCGCCGCTGGGGAGAACGTACGCTGGATTTGGATATTATCTTATACGGCGATGAACAGATTCAAAACGAGCGTTTAATCGTGCCGCATATTGAAATGAAAAATCGTGAGTTTGTGATTGTACCGATGTATGATCTTACCCCCGATTTAGTGCTGCCAAGCGGTGAAAAATTAGCGGAAATTTACCAACAGTTTAAACATCATCAAATGATGACGTTCTAATTACAAATGCACGGGATATTCCGTGCATTTTTTATACGTATTATTTTATCGGTGTTTCGACCACAGCTTCCGATTTCGCCGCTTTATTATCCGAGGTTTGCAATACGGCACGAGATTTTTCATCGAATTTCACATCAATGCGATGATCAACCACCACATTCATATTAATCGTAATTCCTTCCGCCGGCGTTTCAAGCTGTACTTTAGGGGTACAAGCGGTCAAATTTAGGCAAAAAATTGCAAAAAGTAGGCTTTTTCTCATTTTCTTTTATCTAACTGCTGGTAAATCGAATTTTCAATATTTTGCTCGACATAAGAACCTGAATTGATCATATGCCAGAGGTTAAAAATATTCTCTTTATGATGATAATTAAAGTTAATTTTAGCTTTTTCTTGCTGATTTAGCCGCATTTTTAATTTGGCGTCCAATATCATTTCGCCACTTGATCCAACATTCATCAAGCTGCGTAAATCGGTAATTTTGGTATCATTCAGCAAATAGAGCAATAATCGTTCGGAATAGCCGCTGGTTTGTGAAATCGCTTTCATTAATTCGGGCTGAATTTTTAAATTAGATTCCACAGCTTGAGTCAGTAAGCCGTCACATACATAGCACGGTTTACCTTCCAACCAAAACGGTAAGGTGGCATTAGCTTTGCCTTTTAGCTCAATTTGTTGATATTGCACCAATTCGAGAATACGTTCGAAATTGATATTCGCTAATTTTAGATAGGCAATTTGGGTTTGCGGTAAGGCAAATTGCTCGACGCTCAATGTACCGTCCAATAAATTCATCGAAAGTTGTTTGAGCATTAACGGCTTGTGACGGCTATAAGGATAATGCCCGAACACTTTTACATGAATATTCTCAATCGGTAAACCAATATTCAGTTGCCCGATTTTTAAATCGATAGGCTGCTTCAGACCAAAATCAAACTCGTTATCCTGTAAGCGGTAGGGCAGGTTAAATTCAATCGCTTTCGCTTCACCGTTCGGCATGGAAAGTGCGGCATTACGAATAGCAAAATGCCCGCCGGCAATAATACCTTTTTCCGCACTGGCACTAAAAGCGGTTTCGCCTCGTACCGTACCGTCGGTAATCAGCCAATGTTGGCGAAACGGAATTAACGGTTGGAATACTTTTGCAGATTGTTCTTTCCAGTATAATCGCCCGATGAGTTCGCTTGCGGTTTTAGTCAATTTACGACGAGCGAATAATTTAAGCGGTTCGATTTTATCCCCTTGTAGCTCGCCTTTTAAATTTAGGTTTTCAATTTCGCCGTTTACTTGTAATTTTGCCGACGGCGAGGGAATGATACCGCCGTAATCAAAACGCATTTCCGGCGATTTAATTTGGACGCCGCCGTCCAATTGCCATTTTTGATAGGCGAATTTAACTGGCTCAAGCAAGCTTAATTCGGTTTTGGGTATATAGACGCCTTGTTGATGAATTTTGCCTAATTCGCCGTTTAATTCGTTGAGTCGGACTAAATTCCGATGCCAATCGCCCCGTCCGCTGATCTTAAGTTTACCGGCGATCGTATGGATATTGGTATCGCCCCAAACTTTCCATTGCCACAGATCTTTGACCGCATTGTTATCCGGCGCATCTTCAAAAAAGTCTAATTGTCCGATTTTGAAGTGCTTCGCAAAACCGTCCAGATGTAGATTGATATTTTTAAAATCGGGGCTTTCGCCTTTGAATACCGCATGCAACCGCCCGTTTACCCCATATTTGTTAATCTGAATACCGGCAAGCGGGAAACGTAAATCGTGGATTGCCAGTAAGCGTTGTTTACCGACTAAACGTAATAATGACTTAGGCTGAAACTTGACATTCAGATCATTAAATTTACCGCTAAATGCCACCGGCACGGTGCTGTACAAAATAAAATCGTCATATTTCACGTTACCGGTAATTTGAAACGGCATATTTAAGCCGTCGGCTTGCAATTCGCCGTCACGGCTTTCCAACACGATATTCCCCTTACCGGCGGTTTTACTTTGTGATAACAAGTT
Source organism: Actinobacillus lignieresii (assembly GCF_900444945.1). Taxonomy (NCBI): domain Bacteria; kingdom Pseudomonadati; phylum Pseudomonadota; class Gammaproteobacteria; order Pasteurellales; family Pasteurellaceae; genus Actinobacillus; species Actinobacillus lignieresii. The sequence continues at coordinate 210,478 of NZ_UFRM01000001.1, forward strand.
AAAACGGAGATAGGTTTTGAGCGGGTAATAATCGCCGTTTGCAAAGCTGTTCGGTGTGAGTTTGGCATTGATAAAACCTTGTAGCGGAAAGTCTTCCAACCAATCCCAATAGAATTTACCCTGTTTAATTTCAAGGGTTTGTCCATCAAAACGGAATGGAAAATTTAAACGATTTTGCGGCGCCGTTTCGGAGGCGAAAGCCCAATCGCCGATCAAGTGATTTTGTTCATCGGTTTGCCAACTAAGTAAAGAGCTGCCTTCTCGAATCACTTCATTTGCGATCATTTCTTTCGGTAGAATCCAATGATAATCGCCTTCAAATTGTGACGGAATCGCAAGTAAATCTTTCTGGTTCAAGTGGGTGGAAAACAGTAGATTGTGTTTTTCCCGTTCGCTCGGTTGATAGCTTAGATTGCCGGAAAGGGTTTGGTTGGCAAATTCCGCAGTTAATTCGACCGCTTGTTGGCGGACGGAAGCGGTCAATTTTTGCTGAAAAAAGGTAAATTTGCCGTAGCTTGGCGTAGTTAGCAATTGCGCTAAACGAGGATGCAAATCATCGGGCAAATTTCTCCAATGTAACGCTTTAATTTCCGCTTCGCCTTCCGGTAACAACGCTAAAATCGGCGTAAGAGAAAAGGCGGATGACGATTTATCCGAGACGGGTAAGCGGCTTAAACATTGATAATCCAGTATCGCTGTATCTAACGATACACGATTTTTACTCTGCCAATGCATGGCAAGATTATCGACGGTAATTAAGGGACAATTTTGATAAGCGAGAGAAAATTGCGCTAAATTTGCATTGTCCAAATTCGCTTGAATGCCGCCGGCGGGCGTTTGAATTTGCCAGCCGTCCGGCAGAAACCAATTGGTTAGCGTGGCAAGTTGCTTACCTGAAAGCAGTGTCGCACCGCCGACAATCAGCAGTGCAACCAAAATCCCGATAACAAGTAAGCCGCGTTTTAGCATTAGATCATATTAGTGAACGGATAAAGCATTGCCAATAAAGTGGCTAACGTCCAACCGAGCGGATTTTTAATTTGTTTTTCGCCTTTGCCGAGTAATAGCCAAGCGAGCAATGCGAAAATCACAAATTGCACGATAAAATAAAGCGCATAAGGCAATAACGCCGTATCCGGCATAATTTGCAATTGTTGGTAAAGTACGAAAGCACTCCACAAATAATTGAATACCAATACGATAAGTGCAAGCTGTACTAATAATTTAAAAAAGACGTCAAGACGACTTTTCGCCAACATTAAATACCAACCGGCAAGTAAAATACCGAGTAACAGTTGAGCGAAATTATTCGCTCGAATCCCGTTAAACAAAGACGGAAGTTCAATCCAGTAAATGGCTAAATACTGAATCATACCGACTGCCAGAATACCGAAAGCACAGTAAATTAACGTATTTATCGGTTTTTCACGGGCGGTAAACAACCAATAAAAAAGACCGAGCATCAAAGATGCCACGCCGGTAAGTGCCATTGGGTTATGTTTCGGCGTAAAGCCGATTGAATAAATAAAATTGCCGAGAGAAAACAGCATAAAAAATTTCAAGACAAACAACAGCCTACCGGTTTGTCCCGGGCAAATTTCCCCTTTCCATAACACAAAAAAGATAATGAGGTTAGTAATGAAAAAAGCGAGCAAATACGGCGAAATAAAAATAGCGTTTTGCGGGGCAAAATAGTGATTAAGAAACATTTGCACAAACAGCATTAATACCATTGGTAAAAGTGCGTGTGTGGCAACGTCATATTTTTTTTCGGAATTGTGATCGTGTGACATAAATTAAACGGATAAGCTAAATTGGAAAATGATTTTGATGTGGAATTATGCCATAATACACGCAGTTTTTTAACTTAAATAAGGAATGAACTATGCGAATTTTACATACTATGTTACGTGTGGGCGACTTAGATCGTTCAATTAAATTTTATACCGAAGTATTAGGTATGCGTTTACTTCGTACCAGCGAAAACCCTCAATATAAATATTCATTAGCATTCGTCGGTTATGCGGACGAAAGTGAAAGTGCGGTAATCGAATTAACTTATAACTGGGGCGTAGAAAGTTATGAGTTAGGTACGGCATTCGGTCACGTGGCGTTAGGCGTGGATGACATTTATGCAACGATCGAAAGCGTACGTGCGGCGGGCGGTAAAATTACGCGTGAGCCGGGTCCGGTATTAGGCGGAAAAACGGTCATCGCGTTTGCCGAAGATCCGGACGGTTATAAAATCGAGTTTATCGAAAATAAAAATGCACAGGCTGCATTAGGTAACTAATCATATTTGCCGAAAAATAGAAATCCCTAACTATTTTTATGGCGTAAGCGGTCAAATTTTGAGGAAATTTTGCAAATTCTCTTTAAAATCCGACCGCTTTTTCTTTAGACGGATAGAGATTGTCCGTAATGAACAGACAATGACAGAACAAGTAACAGACTATAATTTCTTAAAAAATCGTTTTCGCGGCTATTTACCGGTCATTATTGATGTGGAAACCGCCGGATTGAATGCGCAAACCGACGCTTTATTGGAACTGGCGGCAATCACGGTCAAAATGGATGAGAACGGTTATTTGGTGCCGGATCAAAAATGCCATTTTCATATTCAGCCGTTTGAAGGGGCGAATATCAATCCCGATTCGCTAAAATTTAACGGCATTGATATTGATAACCCGTTGCGCGGTGCGGTGCCGGAAAATATTGCGATTCCCGAAATGTTTAAAATGGTACGCCGTGCAATGAAAGAGCAAGGTTGCCAGCGCGCGGTGATTGTGGCGCACAATGCGACTTTCGATCAGGCGTTCGTACAAGCGGCGGTAAAGCGTATCAATGCGAAGCGTGATCCGTTCCATCCGTTTGCAATGTTTGATACCGCAACGCTTGCCGGTTTTATGTACGGGCAAACCGTCTTAGTCAAAGCCTGCCAAATGGCAAAAATTCCGTTTGACGGTAAACAGGCGCATTCTGCCTTATATGATACGGAAAAAACTACAGAGTTATTCTGTGCAATGGTAAATCGCTTAAAAGACCTCGGCGGTTTTCCGCTCATAAGTGATAACTCATCAGAAGTATAATTTGAGTAAAAATAAGCGGTCTATTTTCCTGATTTTTTTGCAAAAAAGTCGGGAAAATAGACCGCTTGTATATTTCCAGCTAGTCTAACTAAGACAACATACCTAACTCATACGCAATAAATAATAGTGTGAAAGCGGTAAGGTAAATTAAACCGACAATAGATAACCAAAATAAACCGCCTTTTACTTTATGCTCACCTTTTAATACGAGTGAAAGATTCAATGCAGCAAACACTGGGGTTGAAACAAACGAACAAATCATCGCAAACGAAAGCATTTTCGCCACATCGCTCATAAATACCGAGATGATAAGAATACCGATTGCAGATGTAACCGTCATCCAAACACTTAAACTGGCTACAGAGCTTTCTTTTTTATTAAGTAATAAACGTAACGCTTCATTATTTGCTCGTGAGTAACCGTCAATTACGGTAATCGTTGTGCCGAACATACACATAAAAGCAATTAATGCTATCAACAATTTAGACCAATCACCGATAGCAAACGCATACATTTTAATGAGCTGTGCAATATATTTTACACCCGCCTGTTCAACCGCTTCACCCGAACCGTATTGAACTAATGCGCCTAACGCCAAGAATACTAAGGCAAGAATTGCCGTACCGATAAAACCGACATTGAAATCAAAAATACCGTCTTCATAGCTCACTTTGTTTAAACGACGTTTTGCTACCACCCACATTGAATTGATTGCAGAAATCTCAATCGGCGCCGGCATCCAGCCCATCAATGCTACAATAAAACCGAGTGAAGCCAAATTCCAAGGACTCGGTTCAATAAAATCAGGCGCAACTTGTACGCCTCCTTTTGACGCCGCTACAATTACAGCGGTTACGGTGGAAACCGTTAGCGCAATCATAATGCCTTTAGAAAGGGTATCTAAAAAGCGATATTTACCTAATAACAGAATGCCCCAAGTAACCGCGATAATAACGGTACTGGCAACCGGAATACTTAGATCAAATTGGATGCCGAGTGCCGAGAAGATAAATTTTAAAATTGCCGCCGTTACAATACCTACCGCCGCAGTGTTGATCATTGCCGCAATCACGTTAAGAATAAAGAATATCCACAAGTAGATTTTGCCTTTTTCTTGATAGCCTTCTAATAAGGTTTTATTCGAACTTAACGTATATTGCACGCCGAAACGGAAAAACGGGTATTTAAATAAATTTGCTAAAATAATGATTAATGCCAATTGCCAACCGTAAATTGCACCGGCTTGAGTTGAAGCAACAATATGCGAACCGCCTACCGCAGCCGAAGCCATTAATATCCCCGGTCCCATTGCTTTTAATTTTGATTGCCAGTTCGAAGCCGGCTCTATTTGCTGTGTTTGTGTCATATTTTCTTTCCCTTTATTGTATAAAATTTAGTACGGTCTTTTGCATTGTATGCTTAAGTTTCGAATGAAAACAATCGCTTTTTTTCGATTAATTTATTTAGTGAAAAAAATGATAAAAATTTTGTAAGCTAAAATGTTTTGGTTAAAGCATAATCGTATAAACTCTATATGGATTTAGATGATTATGCTATATTTTTTATATTTAAAAGGATTTTATAAATTTAATAAAAATAGATATGATGGAGAGGTTATTGCTCTAGTATATTGAAGCTGTTAGGATTCTCGCTCTTTTATAACAATTAAATGAGATTTATATTTATGCCTAACACAGCACAAAATTTAAGGAATGATCCTAAAAAGGTTGCAATTGCCTCAATGGTGGGGACAGCAATTGAATTCTTTGATTACTACATTTATGCCGCCGCAGCGGTTTTAGTTTTTAATACGCAATTCTTCAAAAGCGGTGATCCGGTTTCGGATGAACTGCTTTCACTTTCCACTTTAGCTTTGGCTTTCTTTGCTCGTCCTATCGGTTCAGCGTTATTCGGTCACTTCGGCGATAAAATTGGCCGTAAGAAAACATTAGTCGCTTCATTATTATTAATGGGCGGCTCAACCGTTTGTATCGGTCTATTACCGACGTATGCGGATATCGGCATTTGGGCAACGGTATTACTCTGTTTGTGCCGTGTCGGACAAGGTTTAGGTCTTGGCGGTGAGTGGGGCGGCGCGGCATTAGTTGCAACTGAAAACGCTCCGGACGGCAAGCGTGCTTGGTATGGTACTTTTCCGCAATTAGGTGCGCCGATCGGTTTATTTATCGCAAATGCTTCATTCTTTTTAGTCAGTTATTTCTTCGGACACCAAGCGTTAGTCGAATGGGCGTGGCGTATTCCGTTTATTTCATCGGTGGTGTTAGTGATGGTTGGTTTATGGGTACGCTTAACCTTACATGAAAGCCATGTATTCCGTGAAGCGGAAGAAAAAGGTAAAACACAGAAAGCACCGGTGAGTGCGGTATTTAAACATCATATGAAACCGCTGATTTTAGGCACTTTCATTATGACGGCAACTTATGTGTTGTTCTATATTATGACGGCATTTGCGCAAGTTTATTCAAGAACACCGGCGAAATTATCTGAAGCCGGTCACCCGATGGGACTTGGAATTGAACCGAATACCTTTACCGGTTTACTCCTCTTAAGTGCGATTATTTTCGGTATTTTTACCAGTATTTCAGGGATTTTAGCCGATAAAATGGGACGCCGTACTTTCTTACTATGGGTAACTTTTGCGATGGGGATTTTCGGTTTAGCAATGCCGCTATTCCTGTCAAACGGCACACCATATTCCGTATTCGCTTTTCTTGTTGTCGGTATGGCGTTAATGGGATTCACTTTCGGACCAATGGCGGCATTATTACCGGAACTTTTTCCGACCGAAGTACGTTATTCAGGTGCATCACTTGCCTATAATTTCGCTTCAATTGTCGGTGCAACAGTTGCCGCAACATTTGCGATTAAAATCAATGCGACTTACGGTATTTTAGGCGTGGGGATTTATCTTGCGGTGAATGCGGTATTAACCTTAATTGCGTTATTTATGTCAAAAGAAACCAAGGATTTGGACTTAACCCAAGCGTAAATTATCCAAATAGACAAAAGGCTCCATTAGGAGCCTTTTCTTTGTGCAAGCGGTCTAATTTCCATACTTTTTTGCAAAAAGAAATAAAAATCAGACCGCTTGTTTTATCTACGATTATCGTTTGCTTGTTGTAGTAGTATTCGACTTTCTTTTAAGAATTGTTCCGAATAATCGCCGAACCAATGATGAACTTCTTCAAAGGCTTGGATAAAGCCGGCTTTATCATTATTTTTGAAGAATTCTAAGCTGGTGGCAAAAGTGTCTTTCAGTGATTCGATTACGGCAAGATTTTCCGGTTTATCCGAAATAATATCGGCATATAAACCGCCGTCTTGCGCAAATAAACGTCCGATCATTGCTAACTCTAAACGGTAAATCGGTGAAGACAGTGCCAAAAGCTGTGATAATTTGACCGGTTGGCGGGATAAGTGCAAACCGAAAGTAAAAGTCGAGAAGTGGCGTAATGCTTGAATATAGGTCATTGCATGATCGTGTTCGTGCGCATCGATAACCTCAATTTTTGCACCCCAAATTTTAATTTGCTCGATAAACCATTCGTATTTTTCGGAAAAACGTCCGTGGCAACAAGCAACCAATTGTTTCGCCATTGAAGCAATGTCCGGTCCGAACATCGGATGTAAACTGACAACCGGACCGCTATGTACTTCCAACATTTTTTCCAGCGGTTGTGCTTTAACGGAGGTTAAATCCGCTAAAATCATATTTTCGGTTAAAAACGGTTGTAGGCGTTCAATCGTTTCCAACGTTTTAGCTATCGGTACGCAAACGATAACCAAATCGGTTTCGGCAAGAATTTGTTCCGCCTGATTCCAATCTTGACTGCCTAATGTTTCCACTCGATAGCCGGAAAGTGCTAGAAAACGTGCGAATAATCCGCCTAATTTTCCTTTGCCGCCGACGATTACTATTTTATTGATATTAGGATTGGTTGTTTTAAAACCGTGTTTGTTTTCATTGGCATAGGACTCTCGCATTACTCTTCTTAGCACGTCTTCAATTAAATCGGCGGGTACGCCTTGCTTTTCGGCTTCTTGACGGCGAGCGGCAATCATTGCGGTTTCACGTTCCGGTGCGTAAACGGGAATACCGTATTCGGATTTAACTTTTCCAACTTCGGCAACTAATTTTAAGCGTTCGGCAAACAGTTGAATTAATTGTTGATCAACTTGATCGATTTTTTCTCGTAAAGGATTGAGTGGATTCATAGAGATTTCCTTGATACTGTCGAAAGACTCATAAAATAAGCGGGCAAATTTTCACGTTTTTTTGCAAAATTTTGTCCGCTTATTCACGTTATGTCGAACCTTTCCGGCCGGTATTATGCTCTTAATTTGTCAGCGAAATCGGTTAATAGATTTTCCGTCGTTTGCCAATCGATGCAGGCATCGGTAATGGATACGCCGTATTGCATTTGAGCGAAAGGCAGATCGGAAGATTGGTTACCGGCATGTAAATGGCTTTCGATCATTAAACCGATAATCGAACGGTTTCCGGTTAATAGTTGTTCTAACGCATTTTCGGCAACAAGCGGCTGACGGCGATAATCTTTATTTGAGTTACCGTGGCTACAGTCAATCATAATTGCTTCCGGTAAGCCGGCGTTACGTAATGCGATTTCACATTCCTCAACATATTGCTTTTCAAAATTCGGTGTTTTACCGCCGCGAAGAATCACATGGCTATCCGGATTACCTTTAGTATGCAGTAGGTTTACTTGCCCCTTTTGATTGATACCGATAAAGCTATGACCTTGTGCGGCGGATTGCATCGCATTAATCGCAACGGATAAGCTGCCGTCCGTGCCGTTTTTAAAACCGACTGCCATAGATAAACCGGAAGCTAATTCTCGGTGAGTTTGTGACTCTGTCGTACGAGCCCCGATTGCCGACCAACTGAAGAGATCAGCCAAATACTGCGGCGTCATCGGATCAAGTGCTTCGGTTGCTAACGGTAAACCTAATTCGGCGAGGTCCAAACAGAGCTTACGCCCGACACGTAAGCCGGTTTCGACATCGAAAGTCCCGTCAATTTTCGGATCGTTAATCAGCCCCTTCCAGCCCACGGTAGTACGCGGTTTTTCAAAATATACACGCATGACGATGTAAAGTTTATCCGACACGGTATCGGCTAACGCCTTTAATTTTTTGCCGTATTCAATGGCGGCAATCGGATCATGAATAGAACAAGGACCAATCACAATTAATTTACGCTGATCACGTTTATGGATAATATCCGAGATTTCTCGACGCGATGTTTCAATTTGTTTACGTAGATATTCGGGCAAAGGTAATTCGGCTTTTAGCTCGGCCGGGGTAAGCAATACTTTCTCGTCAATAATATTCACATTATGTAAACTGTCCTGATTAACTACGGTGTTCATTTTTGTTTCCTTTTCTGTAAAATTTTTAATACATTGTTACTTTACAATTTTACAGCCAGCGTTTCAACTATTTTTTTCTTCACATCATCGACAGTGATTCGTTCCATTAATTTTTCGCCGGATTTACTCTTGGCTTTGGTTGCCCAAGGCAGTTCATACCATGGTTTTCCGTAATAATCTAAGACCGCTTGATCATAAACCGAAACAACATTGTGCCGATCATTATAAGGCGCAGTACGGCGAGGATTGTGAATCGCATATAAGCCGATAACCGGCGTGCCTTGCGTAGTCGCAATATGTGCCGCACCGGTATCCGGCGAGATAACCAAATCAACTTGCTTAATTAATGCAGCAAGCTGTTTTAAGCTGGTTTTCCCGGTAATATTGATACAATTCGGCGCAAGTTGTTGAATTTTAGCTGCGGTTTCCGTTTCATAAGCGGAAGGAGAGCCGGCAATAAGCACATTGATATTTTGAGCGGTAAGCCATTTGGCGATTTCCGCATTGTGTTCCGCTCCCCAGTCTTTTTCTTTTTTACTGGAACAGGGCGAGATCAGTACATTTTTTTTCGTTTTATCAATAAAAGCGGCACTGTAATCCAGATCGGCTTGGCTTAAAGGTAATGACCAGTGAGGAGTTAAATCCGTTACGCCAATCGCTTTGGCGAACATCATTTGTCCGTCCAAAACGTGCGGAGAATCGGTCATTTTCACTTTTTCATTGGTAAAAAGCCGCTGCATTTCACGTGCGCGATCTCGGTTAAAACCGATTTTCTTCGTCGCTTTAATGCCTAACGAAATCATTGAAGCACGAAAAGCGGTTTGCATATTTAACAAAAAATCGAACCGCTTGTTGGCTAATGTTTTCCAAAGTGTAAATATTCCTTTCCAGCCGGTTTTTTTATCATAAGGAATCAGCTCGATATTTTCCAAACCTTGCATTAGCATCGCTTCGGTTTTGCCGATAATCCAACTGATTTTGGCGTCGGGATATTGACGTTGAATCGCCTGCACGACGGCAAGAGTATGGCATACGTCACCAATGGCGGACAGACGTAAAATACAGATATTAAGCGGTTGTTTTTTCATTAGAATTTGCGATCTTTAAAGTAATTCATTGATAGCGAATAGTAAAAACCCACGCTTTTGCGTGGGTTTGGTCTGATTAAAAAGTGCTTATTCAACTTTTAATAAACGGCTGGTGTTCGTACCGCCTTCTTTTAACTCGTCACCTTGAGTTAATAATACTAAATCGCCGGACATTAAATAGCCTTTCTCTTTTAATAGAGCGATAGCTTTTTTCGCACCTTCGAAAGTACGGCTTTCTTCATCATAGAATACCGGTGTTACGCCGCGATAAAGCGCGGTACGATTTAATGCTTGTTGATTACGAGATAACGCATAAATCGGTAAACCTGAACTGATACGACTCATTAATTTCGCCGTTTCGCCCGAGTGGGTTAAAGCGATAAGCGCAGATACGCCTTCCAAGTGGTTGGCTGTGTACATCGCAGACATAGCAACCGCTTCATCAATCGTTGCGAATGTACCTTCCATACGGTGACGAGAGATGTTGATACTCGGCATCGTTTCCGCACCTAAACAGACTTCCGCCATTGATTTAACCGTTTCAACCGGATAATCGCCGTTTGCCGTTTCGCCGGAAAGCATTACCGCATCCGTACCGTCTAATACCGCATTCGCTACGTCCATAACTTCGGCACGTGTCGGCATCGGTTTTTTGATCATCGATTCCATCATTTGGGTAGCGGTAATGACTACGCGGTTTAATTTACGCGCACGACGAATTAAACGTTTTTGTACGCCGACTAACGCCGCATCACCTATTTCAACACCTAAGTCGCCACGTGCAACCATTACCACGTCAGAACCTAAAATAATGTCATCCATCGCTTCTTCGGTTGCAACGGTTTCCGCACGTTCCACTTTCGCTACGATTTTCGCATCTAAACCCGCTTCGCGTGCCAATTGACGCGCATAGTCTAAATCTGCACTTGATTGCGGGAATGATACCGCTAAGTAATCGACACCGATTTTAGCTGCTAATTTGATATCTTCTTTATCTTTATCGGTTAATGCCGGCGCAGATAAACCGCCGCCTAATTTGTTGATACCTTTGTTATTTGATAACGGACCGCCGACAGTTACTTCCGTATGAACTTTTACGCCTTCAACCGAAAGTACTTTTAATTGTACGTTACCGTCGTCTAATAAAAGAATGTCGCCCGGTACGACGTCGTTCGGTAGATTTTTATAGTCTAAACCGACCGCATCTTGATGACCTTCGCCACGCGGTAAATCCGCATCCAAGGTAAATTTATCACCGATATTTAAGAAAATTTTACCGTCTTTAAATGTTGAAACACGAATTTTAGGACCTTGTAAATCGCCTAAAATCGCTACGGTTTTACCTAATCTAGCTGCAATTTCACGCACTTTATTTGCACGTTCGATATGATCTTCCGGCACACCGTGCGAGAAGTTCATACGAACCATATTCGCACCTGCAGCGATAACTTTTTCCAAATTATTACCACGATCGGTAGCTGGACCCATTGTACAAACAATTTTTGTTCTTCTGAGTTTTCTAGACATTGATTAGACTCCGTAATTATTGATTATTTAGAAATTGAAAATTCTTTTCATCGGCGGTATTTTAACGCCTTAAACGCAGAGTATTATACGCTTAAATCGTGTTGGTTTAAATACAGTAATGAGGTTTTCCTATGAATATTTGGATTATGCGCCACGGTGAAGCCGGGTTTAATGCGACGACGGATAGCGAGCGCCCTTTAACGGAAAACGGGCGAAAAACGGCTTATAAACAGGGTCAATGGTTGGCAAAACGTTTTCTTGAGCAAAGTATCGTACCGGATAAAGTGATTGTGAGTCCGTATCTGCGTGCGCAACAGACTTTCGAGGCTTTGAACGAAGGGATGCAAGCGGTCGATTTTAAGCGAAATTTGGTAAATTCGTCGATAGAAATTTGGGAGGGCGTTACGCCCGGCGGAGATCCGGAGAACGTTAAAAACTATTTGGATTTCTTACGTGAAGAAGGGGCGAAGAATATTCTAATCGTATCGCATTTGCCGTTAGTATATGATTTGGTCGTCAGTTTGACGCAACACCAAGATAGCGTACATTTTTATCCGGCGGTAATTGCGGAAATCGATTGGAAAACAGACTTTGGTAAAGTTTCAGCAATTGAAAATCCTTAAATGATAGGTTTTAGGGGGATAAAAAAATTATTTTTATTTTTTTAGAAATTGTCCAATAAATAGGCTTCCCAATTATGTAAAAAGTGCGTATCATACGCACCTCAAAATCAGCTGAAGCTGACATAGATTGATTAAAGAGTACGGTTTTTTAGCCGTACTTTTTATTTGGATAGTTATCTCGTTAAATTTGTTTTAAATTTAATCACTTACGGAAGAAAAAGTATGCGTATAGGACAATATGAATTAAAAAACCGTATTTTCCTCGCGCCGATGGCAGGTATTACCGACCAACCTTTTCGTCGCTTGTGTACTAAACTCGGAGCAAGTTTGACTTTTTCGGAGATGATGTCCACAAACCCTGACGTATGGCATACGGAAAAATCTCGTTTGAGGCTTGCGCATCATGAAGAGATTGGCATAAATGCCGTACAAATTGCAGGGTCGGATCCAACGGAAATGGCAATGGCGGCGAAAGTCAATGTTGAGTACGGGGCACAAATTATTGATATCAATATGGGTTGTCCGGCTAAAAAGGTAAACAAGAAAATGGCGGGCTCCGCACTTCTACGTGAACCCGAATTAGTCGCTCAAATTTTAGATGCGGTCGTTAATGCTGTGGATGTGCCTGTAACATTAAAAATTAGAACAGGTTGGGATCAGGAAAATAGAAACTGTTTGGAGATTGCCAAAATTGCTGAGAAAGCAGGTATCTCCGCTTTAACGATTCACGGTCGTACGCGTCATTGCCTTTTTGAAGGTAATGCCGAATACGACAGTATCAAAGCCGTTAAACAAGCGGTTTCTATTCCGATTATTGCTAACGGCGATATAGCCTCCGCAGAGAAAGCGAAGTATGTGTTAGATTATACGGAAGCGGATGCGGTTATGATCGGTAGAGGCAGTTTCGGTCGTCCTTGGTTGTTTAAGGAAGTTGAACAATTTTTAGAGAATGGTCGCCTTTTGGATTTGCCTTTAGATGAAAAATGCCGACTCATGTTTAAACATATTGAAGATCTTCATCGGTTTTACGGTGAACAAAAAGGTTATCGTATAGCGCGTAAACATGTCGGTTGGTATGCGGATCAATTGTCGCCAGACTTAACTTTTAAACGTACTTTCAATGCGTTGGATTCGACAAAAGAACAATTACTCGCATTGGAAGATTTTATGAAATCGATTCGGTAGAATCCTTATTTTAGTTGGATAGAGGACAATGTTAGAACAACAACCTGTACAAAACCCATTAACGGTATCAATGTTAAATGCTCAAGCACAACAAGTGAATAAACCACTTCGTGACAATGTGAAAGCGGCATTAAAAAATTATTTATCTCAATTAAACGGTGAAGATCCGACGGAATTATATGAGTTGGTATTATCTGAAATTGAACACCCGATGTTAGATATGGTTATGCAATATACGCGCGGTAACCAGACTCGCGCTGCAACCATGTTAGGGATTAACCGTGGTACATTACGTAAAAAATTAAAAAAATACGGTATGGGCTAATTTTTAACTCATCTATTTTATGATAAAAAAGGCTATTCGATAGAATAGCCTTTTTTGTTACTTTAAAGAGAGTTGAAGAATATTACTAAGATAATGACCGGAATAACGAATTTGACGTAATTAAACCAAATATTCGTGAAGACTGTTCCTGCCCCTAATTCTTTTTTCGCCTCATCTTTCAAAACGAATCCTACAAAAATCGCACTACCTAATGCGGTAAGGATAAATAAAATATTGCCGCTGATATAGTCGAAAGCATCAAAAATACTTTTGTCCATGATACGAATATTTTGCCAAAGATTATCGCCTAATACCGACGGAATATTACCAATCACAAAAATCGTAAACAGCGTAACCGCAATCGCTTTTTTACGGCTCATCTGCGTTTTTTCCTGTAAAGAGGTAATAATCACTTCATAAATCGTTAATGAAGTAGTCAGTGCCGCTACAACGAGTAAACTGAAGAAAATAATGGCAAAAACCGTTCCGCCCCACATATTAGAGAAGACAATCGGCAAACTTTGGAAAACCAACGTAGGGCCTGAATTCGGTGCCACGCCAAAACTAAATAATGACGGGAAAATCATAAAACCGGCGAGTACCGCAATCAAGGTATTCATAATACCGGTAATGGTAGCGGTTTTAACTAAATTCTCATTTTTATCCAAATAGCTGGAAAGCGTGATTAATACACCGAAACCGAGGCTTAACGCAAAGAATACTTGCCCTAATACGAATACGAAAAGTTTCGGCGTAATTTTAGAAAAATCGGGCATTAGGTAAAATGCGATCCCTTCCGCCGCTCCCGGTAAGGTAACATTGCGAATAACCATGACAAGTAAGAAGACAAAGAGTAACGGCATAAGGTATTTAACCGAACGTTCAATACCGTCCACGATCCCTTTACTCAAAATAAAATAGTTTACCAAGACGAATAAAGCGGTATAACCGATAATCGCCATCGGGCTGTTTTGGATACTTTCCTTATAGTAAGATGCGGTTGTTTCAACCGTAACCGGAGTGGAAAGATCTAAAGTGCCGCTAATTAAACTGCTGATATAATTTAATACCCAACCGCCCAGTACCATATAGTAGGCTAAGATACCGAAAGCACCGAGTAAGCCCATATAACCGAGAATTTTCCAACCCGAAGCAATTTTTTTACCGTTTGCCATTCCGCCGAAAGCATCGATTGCATTGACTTTAATACGACGACCGATAACGTTTTCAACCAAAATCATCGGAATACCGATCACAATCATCGCAATACAAAATAAAAATACATAGGCACCGCCGCCGTTTTCTCCGACTAAATAAGGAAAACGCCAAGTCGCCCCGAAACCGACGGTCGCCCCTGCAACCGTCATCACATAAGCCAATCTATTTGACCAAGATTGGCGTTCTACAGATTTATTCGCCATTATTACTCCTAAGTTAGGCTATTTCCGCAAAGCAAGCGGTAAGATTTTAAGAAATTTTTGCAAATTATAAGAAGAGTGCAAACAGTTCATCTACTTTAATACGAGAATCGGCTCGCTGCCCGATAGAACGTTGAACTTTAATTTTTTTGATTTTTGCACCATGGTAGATTTGTCGGGTAAACGCCGTGTCATGGTTTGAAATCAATACGGGAATATTATTTGTCTGCGCCTGTCTTGCGAGCTGAGCTAATTTTTCCTGCTGCACGAGGCTGAACCCGCCGCCGGCATAGTGAGTAAAATTAGTATCTTGTTGCAAGGGGGCGTACGGCGGATCGCAATAAATAATATAATTGTCGGGAGCTTGATACAAGCGGGCAAAAACCTGTTCAAAATCGGCACAGATAAATTCGGCTTTTTGCGCTTTTTCAGCGAAAAAACGTAATTCGTTTTCAGGAAAATAGTGCGTTTTATAAGCTCCGAACGGTACGTTATATTCATGTTTTTGGTTATAGCGGCATAAGCCGTTAAAGCCGAAACGATTCAAATAAAGAAACAGTACCGAGCGCCTGAACTTATCGGACGAACGATTAAATTCTTGGCGGCGAGCGTAATAAAAAGAGGCGGTATTCGCTTCGGAAGCTAAAAAAAGCGTTTTGGTTTCTTTAATATAATGTTCGACATCATGTTTGATGATATTGAATAAATTAATTAAATCGGGGTTAATGTCCGCAAGTAGATAACGTTCGTAATCCGTATTTAAAAAGACGGAACCGGCTCCAACGAAAGGTTCAACGAAACAAGCCCCCTGAGCAGACTTAGGGGGCAAATGTTTACGAATTTCGGTCGTTAAGCGGTATTTTCCTCCCGCCCACTTGAGAAAGGCTCTTTTATTACTCATGAAACTCACGTTGTGTAAATCTTTCAATCGCAGACAAGACTTGTTGCTCCGACGCTTGTGCCGTAACGTAGGCTTTTCCCAGTGATTTTAACAAGACAAGACGTAATTGACCGCCCAGTACTTTTTTATCGCGCCACATATAAGGCAAATATTCGCTAGGTTCCATTCCGTCCGGCGATATTGTCGGCAGTACGGCTTGTGCCAGTAATCTTTCCAGACGAGAAACATCTTGAGCGGATAAATCGCCTAAGATGCGGGATAATTCCGCCGCCTCCAACATCCCGACCGAAACGGCTTCACCGTGTAACCAATTTCCGTATCCGAGATGAGCTTCAATCGCATGACCGAACGTATGCCCTAAGTTGAGTAAGGCTCGGTCACCCTTTTCCGTTTCGTCACGCGCCACCACATCGGCTTTTAACTGGCAACAACGTTGAATACAGTATTCCAATTCATTTTGTTTTAATGCGACTAAATGATGGATATTACTTTCCAACCATTCAAAGAAATGAATATCAAAGATCACACCGTACTTAATGACTTCGGCAAGTCCCGCACTCACTTCTCGTTTAGGAAGGGTTTGTAAGGTATTCGTATCAATAATCACAGAAATCGGCTGATAGAACGCTCCAATCATATTTTTGCC
The DNA here is from genome assembly GCF_900444945.1 of Actinobacillus lignieresii. NCBI lineage: Bacteria > Pseudomonadati > Pseudomonadota > Gammaproteobacteria > Pasteurellales > Pasteurellaceae > Actinobacillus > Actinobacillus lignieresii. Next base: position 226,691 of record NZ_UFRM01000001.1, read on the forward strand.
GAGCGGATGATTAACCGCCGTTTTGCCGCCGACCGACGAATCGACCTGAGCCAGTAATGTCGTTGGGATTTGGATAAAACGAATACCGCGTTGATAAGATGCCGCCGCATAACCCGCAACATCGCCGATCACACCGCCGCCTAAAGCGATAAGCGTGGTGTCTCTGTTATGATTTTTTTCCAATAATGCGGTAAAAATCATATTGAGCGAATCTAAGGTCTTATATTTTTCTCCGTCAGGAATGAGTACGGAATCAACACTACAACCTAATCCGTTAAGCGTATTTGTTACTGTTGCAAGATAATGTGCGGCGACGGTAGGATTTGAAACAATCATCACCTTATCTCCCGCTTTCAGCGAAGAATAGCTGTTCGGATCACCGAGTAAACCCGCTCCGATGGTTATCGGATAACGACGCTCTTTTAATTCGACATTGACTTGCAACATATTTTACTTCCTCATCTCGACACATTTAATGATGTGCGAATTATATTTATAGGGGAGTTTAATCCCGGGTAACTTATTGAAGATTATCAATCAGTTCAATGATGTGTGTCGCAACCAGTTTAGCGCTTTGCTCATCGGTTTGTAGCGTAATGTCCGCAATTTCTTCATAGAGCGGATTGCGTACTTTTGCCAGTGCTTCCAGCGTTTCACGAGGATTCTCCGTTTGCAGCAACGGACGTTTTTTATCGCGTTGCGTTCTCTCGAATTGTTTATCCACCGTAGTTTCAAGGTAGATAACGATACCGCGAGCGGACAAGACGTTGCGATTTTCTTTGGATAACACCGAACCGCCGCCGGTTGATAATACAACACCTTGGTTTTGCGTAAGCTCGTTAATAATACGTTCTTCACGCTTACGAAAACCGGTTTCGCCTTCAAGGTCAAAAATCCAATCGATATCGGCACCGGCACGTTCTTCAATTACTGCGTCAGAATCAATAAATTCCATTCCTAGCATTTGAGCGAGCTGACGACCAATGGTGCTTTTGCCCGCACCCATAGGACCTATAAGGAAAATATTACGTTTTTCTGCCATCGTTTGTTCTTCTTTTATTTCAATATTATGTGACAAATTCAATTTGTGGAAAAAAACGACCGCTAATGCTCAATTGCTTCGTGTTTTTAGCAACGGCAAGCGGTCTGTTTTACGAAAAATTTTGCAAATATTTTTTCGATTATGTTTAGTATAAGAAATACCACAAATTGCCCAAAATAATTGGGTATGATTATCGCAAGAAACCATACCCGATTCAACCTCATAGGGAGATAATCCCTAAAATATTTCATAAATTATTTTTTAGAATAACTCGAAGCTACCCGGTGAATTTAATAATTCTTTCGGCGGTAAGCCCAGTCGTTGTTCTAAATGCGGTTTCGCCTCTTGAGGTAATTTATAGGCTTTTTCTACGATATATTTTTTCGTCGGTTCGGTTCCTTTAATAAAGTATTCGGTTAAGTTATTACCGAGGAAACCGCTTACGCTATCGATTTTAGTTTCGATAATATTCGGTGGCATTGCCGGCGTTCTTTCCTTTTTATCCGCTAACGCCACTTTCATATATTTAATCCAAGCCGGCATTGCGGTTCTGGCTCCCGCTTCGCCTTTACCCAAATCACGCTTATTATCGTCGAAGCCGACATAGACCGTAGTCACGATATTCGCACCGAAACCGGCATACCAAGTGACTTTCGAATTATTGGTCGTACCGGTTTTTCCGCCGATATCTTTACGTTTAAATTCATTTGCAAGCGCTTTACTGGTTCCGTTCCATGCTTGCCCCGGTTCCCCGTAAATCGCACTGTTCAATGCGCTACGCATCAGGAAGGCGAGTTCGCCGCTGATAACGCGCGGCGCATAACGGGTTTCCGTACCGTTTTGTGCCGCTTCGGTCATTAAACTCGGCGCATCGGATTTTACCGCCGGTTTAATTTCGAGCTCATCGTCATTCTCTGCCGAAGTATCGTTACTTTCATCATTTTCCGAGATTTCCGAGTTTCCTTGTAATTGCGTTTCATCATGAATCTTCACGCCGTCGAAATAGGTCGGTTCAGGATATTTAACGCCTATATTACAATCCATACAAGCAATAGCCGGATTCGCTTTAAATAATTCGTTACCCTGATTATCTAAAATACGTTCAATAATATAAGGTTCGATTAAGTAACCGCCGTTATCAAACACGGCATAGCCTCTTGCCATTTCCAGCGGAGTAAATGAAGCTGCGCCTAAAGCGAGCGCTTCGGTCGCTACAAATTGATCTCGATTGAAGCCGAAACGCTCAAGATATTCCGCAACGTAATCTACACCCGCCATCTGTAATGCGCGAATGGCAATCATATTTTTAGACTTACCGAGTGCGACACGTAAGCGTAACGGGCCTTCATAACGATTATCCGCATTTTTAGGCGTCCACGGTTTTTGTCCTTTTTTAGTAATGGTAATCGGCAAGTCGCTTAGTGTCGTGGAAAGACTTAAACCTTTATTCATAGCCGCTGCATAAATAAACGGTTTAATTGATGAACCGACTTGCACGAGCGATTGTGTCGCTCGATTAAAACGACTTTGTTCAAAACTAAAACCGCCGACAATCGCTTCAATCGCACCGTTATCGCTGTTTAACGAAACTAATGCCGAATTCACTTCAGGAATCTGACCAAGTTGCCAATCTTTACCGTTTTTATGTTTACGAACCCAAATTTGTTCGCCTACGTTGAGCTTAATTTGTTTGCCGAATACGGCATTCGATTTTTGTAATTCCTCTTTATCGCCGTTAGGTAACATAATGGTATAGCCGTTTTTTCCGACCGCCATAACAGCCGCACCGATAAACGGATCGGAATTCGGCAATTTACTTAGATGGTCGATAATTTTCTCGTCGTCCCAAGCCTCTTTACCGCTCCAAAGTTTTTCGGCACCGCGCCAACCGTGACGGCGATCATAATTAATCAAGTTCTCGCTTAATGCGTCTTGCGCCGCTTTTTGGTCGGTTGAAAGCACGGTCGCATACACTTTAAAACCTTTATTATATGCCACGTCCTCACCGTAACGTTTAACCATTTCTTGGCGAACCATCTCGGTAACGTAATCGGCTCGGAATTCCAAAGCGGTACCGTAAAACGTCGCTTTTACTGTTTCCGCTTTCGCTTGATCATATTGCTGTTGAGTAATTTTACCGACTTCTAACATTCGACCCAATACCACATTACGGCGCGCTTCAGCACGTTTTACCGAATAAAGCGGGTTCATGGTCGATGGTGCTTTCGGTAAGCCGGCAATAATCGCCATTTCACCTAAAGTCAGTTGATCGAGGCTCTTACCAAAATAGGTTTTGGCTGCGGCGGCAACGCCGTGTGAACGATAACCTAGATAAATTTTATTGAGGTAAAGCTCAAGAATTTCGTCTTTCGTTAGTACTTTCTCGATTTCAAGCGCAAGAATCGCTTCTTTGAGCTTACGTTCCAAATTACGTTCTGGCGTTAAGAAAAAGTTACGAGCCAACTGTTGGGTAATGGTACTTGCACCTTGGGTATCGCCTTGACTGGAACGCCAAATCGCTCGAACGATCCCTTTCGGATCAATACCTTTATGGTCATAAAAACGCACGTCTTCGGTCGCAATTACCGCATCAATCAGCGTTTGCGGAATTTCGGCTAATTTCACCGGGATACGACGTTGTTCGCCGACTTCACCGATTAATTTGCCGTCTGCAGTAAAGATCTGCATCGGCTGCTGCAACTCAACTGTTTTTAAGCTAGACACATTCGGCAAACTGTCTCTGATATGTATATAAGCTAAGCCGGCGGCGATGCCACCTAAAATAATAAGTGAAAGTAAGGCACTTAATATTATTTTTGCGATCTTCATCGAAAAATTCTCTTCTGGTAAATGACGGAAATAAAAGTTATTGCCAAGATATAGTTACATTAAAAATATAAGTATAAGCCAAAAATGTTAAAAAAACCGCTTAAAAATCGAATAAAGTTGATTTAAGGAATTAAAATTGTGAAAAAATTCGCCGAATCGTTCAAAAAAGAATCTAAAAATTATTCGATTGGAATCAGTGAAAATCAGGCTTATCGATGCTTTTCCTTTGAATATCAGGAGCAAAGGGAAACTTATTGGCAACTCAAAACGGATGACAATCGCTTTACTTTACCGCAAGCGATTGAATGTCTTAAAAATCCTGTTTTTATTCGATCCGTTCCTTTTCAATATATTTGGCGAAAATATCTGTTCTTACCGATTAATTATGATCAAGCCATGATTTATCGACAGATTTTACAAGTTTTGCGCCAAGAATTACCGCTTGCAATTGAAGAAGTTTATTTCGATTACCAATGCTTTCCTCTACCGAATGACAATTTGGTTCGAGTAATTATTTATGCATTACGTAAAAATTATGCTGACTCACTTTTCATTCAACCGAATACGATTCTTGATTGTGAGCTTTATTGCTTTGTTCGCGGTTTCAACTATTTATCAAGTTCGGAACTGGCGCAACAAGACAGAATTTATGCGTTAGAAAATAAAACTTTTAAATTGACGCCTAAAGGCGTTGAATTTAATACGGATCTTACACAAGCAAATTGCCATTTAAAGCAGCTGGAATTACCGGATTCGATAACGGATCCTGTTTTATATTTAACCGCATTAGGGGCGAGTTTATGGAATGGCGGGGAATAAATTTAACCGATTTTCGAGTAAGACAATGGAAAAGTAAGATCTATAAACAATTTTGTTGTTTAGTTTTAATCGTGAGCGTTGCGATAGGTCTTGCCGTCCATTTGCAATTAGCCGCTTTACAAATAAATCAACAAAACAGACCGCTTGCAAAACAAAATCAGCAATTGAAAGCGGAACGAGATAATTTGCATAGAAAGTTGGAGCAATATCGAAGTTCACCGATACGAGATACCGTTCAAACCTTTACTAAGAGCCAAGTCGGCGCATTTTTAAATCTGTTACAAAGTTTGCCGTTACCGCAAGGCGGGGTAGAAGAAGCTATTTTTGAATATGATGATATGCCAATTATGAAGATAGTCGGGGTTTTAATCAATTCCGATCAATTTGAACGATTAGAAAAATATTTATCCGAGCAAAAGACATTTAAATATTCCTTAGTCAGTTTTCAACTGAATGAACAACAAGAAATCGAATTTGTTTTTAATATTATGTTACGAGAATAATGATGTTGTCACTTAATAGACTTTATTTATTACCTAATAATTATTTGTTTCGTGTTTTATCTTTTATACAAACTTATTTTAAAACCGTTTGCTTAATTATGTTTATTTTAATAATCAGTTATCCGTTATATCGATATTTATACGAGTCTTATTCTCACCAAGAGTTATTATTTAACCAGCAACGATTAACGGAAGAAGTCGAACAAGAATATAGGCTTTATCAAAGCGTTTCACAATATCATCAACAGTTGGCGGAGAAAGAACAATACGTTAGCCTGCTTAATCAGCAACTACAAATTATATTTACAGATAATCAAGTAAAACCGGAACAGCTGCAATGGGAACTGGAACAGGAAAAATCAATTTATTTTTCAGTCACTCATCAAGTGTCGAATATATTTAAATTAATTAGAATACTATCCGAAAATAGTTTGTTAAAGTTTAAAACTATTCATTTGATTAAATTAAAACAAGATAAACAATTACAGTTAAAGGCGAATGTTATCGTAACGGAGGATAAAAATGAGTAAATATATTTGGATCTTATTTATATTCTCATCAATAAGTGTTGCCGATCCGTTTTACGGTGAGAAATTAGCGAGAGAAAACCCAACGTTTTCAGCAGATACGGAAATTGCAATGAATACGGAAAATTTGACCGCTTGTAATATCTCATTACCACAAATTTCCCGTTACTTGCCCGCGAAACTCACGCAGTTAAAATTTATCGGCGTGTTGAAAAAAGAGGATAAATATAAAGCGATTTTGATGGATGCTCAAAAGCAACTGTTTGATTTACAAGTGAATGATTGGCTGGCAGATGAATTAATCCAGATTATAGACATTGATTTAAAATCTATTCGTTATATTAATTGGCAAACAGAGAAAAATTGTGAGTCTCCGACCCCGGTTATCTTAAAATTATAGGTGGAACAAGAATGCGAAAAATGATTTGGTCGCTCCTGTTTATATTAACGCCGGTTATGGCAAATACTTTTTCTCTCTCGCTGAAAAATGCGCCGACAGCGGAAATTTTAAGTTATTTAGCCGAAGAATACGGTAAAAATATCGTGTTAAGCGACAATATTGAGACAAATACTACATTAAGAATTGAAAATAGTGATTTTGACAGCGTATTAAAAAGTATTACTCGGGCGAATAAACTCACGAGTGCATACGAAAAACAGATCTATTTTATCGGGCATAAAAAAGATGAGAAAGCGGCTGAGGCAATAGGCGTAAATCCGGATTTATTGAAACCTAAATTGATCACTAAGACAATAAAATTAGATTATGCGAAGGCGGCGGAAGTGATTGAATCTTTAACCAAAGGAAGCGGTCATTTTTTATCGGAAAACGGCTATTTGCATTTTGATGATCGTAGTAACAGTTTGATTATTAAAGACAGTCCGGAATCGATGAAAAATATCGTGCAATTAATCAGAAATTTAGACAAACCGACCGAACAGATTGCAATTGAAGCGAGAATTGTCACGATAAGCAGTGAGAATTTACAAGAATTAGGCGTACGCTGGGGGATATTTGCTCCTACAAACGGATACCATAAAATTGCCGGTTCGCTTGAAGCGAACGGATTACCGAATACTAATCGTTTAAACGTAAATTTTCCGGTAAATAATGCCGCTTCTGTTGCACTACAAGTGGCGAAAATTAATGGGCGAGTGCTTGATTTGGAACTTACCGCTTTGGAACAAGAAAATAATGTTGAGATTATCGCCAGCCCTCGTTTATTAACCACCAATAAGAAGCCGGCAAGCATTAAGCAAGGAACGGAAATTCCTTATGTGCTGTATAACCGTAAAGACGAAGTGAAAAATATCGAATTTAAAGAAGCGGTTTTAGGCTTACAAGTGACGCCGCATATTTCAAATGATAAGCAAATTTTACTCGATCTAATTGTAACACAAAATTCACCGAATTCGACCGGTTCAACCCTACAAGGCTTAGTGACGATTGATAAGCAGGAACTGAATACGCAAGTATTTGCTCAGCATGGCGAAACGATTGTGCTAGGCGGTATTTTTCAGCATTTAACCGCAAAAGGTGAGGACAGCGTGCCGATTTTAGGTTCAATTCCGGTCATTAAAAAGTTATTTAGCCATTCTAGTGATAAAATTAGTAAGCGTGAACTAGTGATTTTTGTGACGCCTTACATTGTTAAAAATGGACAACCGCAAATTTCCTCACATTCTTCACAGAAATTACCGCCAAAATAGAATAACTTGTGCTAAAATCTCTCCCTTAAATTGCAATAAGTTATTTAATAATTGCATACGAATTTTTATGTGGCGGTTGATTAAAATGCCGCCATTTTGCTCTTTATGATAAACGCAGAGGTTTTATGAAAGTTTCCCCACGTCGCCGTGCCAGAGAGTGTGCGGTTCAGGCTCTTTATTCTTGGTATGTATCGCAAAACAGTGTAGAAGAAGTCGAATTATCATTTGTCACGGACCAAGATATGAGCGGTGTTGATTTGCCTTATTTCCGTAAATTATTACGCGGTACGGTTTTATATGTAGAAGCGATTGATAACGAGCTTCGTCCGTTTTTAGACCGTGCGGAAGATGAGGTGGATCCGATTGAACGCACCATCTTACGTCTTTCGGCATACGAATTAAAATATGAACTTGACGTACCTTATAAAGTAGTGATTAATGAAGGTATTGAAGTGGCGAAAGTATTCGGTTCGGACGATAGCCATAAGTATATCAACGGTATTTTAGATAAATTAGCACCGGCTTTAGGTCGTAAATAATTTATGGGTAAAAAGAAGGTGAGCATTAGTTCACCTTCTTTTTTGCTATTTGAGGGAAGAAAAATGACGGAATTTGAAGTTATTGCACAATATTTTAAACGTAATAAGGTCCGTTCGGACGTGGATTTATCCGTAGGTGATGACTGTGCGGTTACCACCTTAAAGCCGGATGAACGTTTAGCGATTACTACCGATACACTTGTATCTGGAACCCATTTTCTTCCGTCTATTTCCGCTGCGGATCTAGCCTATAAAACTTTAGCGATCAATTTGAGTGATTTGGCTGCAATGGGAGCTGCTCCTGCATGGGTTTCTTTAGCTTTAACTTTACCGAAAGTTGATCATCAGTGGCTTGCTGAATTTAGCCAAAGTCTATTTGCTGTGTTAGAGCGTTATCATGTGGATTTGATCGGTGGTGATACTACCGGTGGGCCGCTTTCGCTAACGCTTACCGCACAAGGTATTTTACCGCAAGATCAGGGATTGTTTCGACATCAAGCGCAAGTCGGTGACTGGATTTTTGTTTCCGGTAGCTTAGGCGATAGTGCAGCCGGTTTATCGCTATTGTTGAATCATTGCAAAATTTCGGATGAATCCGACCGCTATTTGGTACAACGCCATTTACGACCTACACCAAGAGTCGAATTGGGGCTTGCTCTACGAGCGTTTTCCTGTTGTGCGATCGATATTTCTGACGGTTTATTAGCGGATTTAGGTCATATTTTGGAACGCAGTCAAGTTGGTGCCGAAATCGAATTGGATAATATACCGCTTTCTACCCATCTAACGACTAAATATAGTGAGAAAGAAGCGCTTCATTTTGCTTTGACCGGTGGCGAAGATTATGAATTGTGTTTTACGGTATCGGATGACAAGCGGTCGGAAATGGAGCGAATTTTACGTTCTCAAGGGATTAAGGTAAGCTGTATCGGTAGGATTACGCCGGCAGCAAGCGGTCTGATTTTACGCCAAAATGGCAAACAGGTTCCGTTACCAACTCAATCCGGTTTTGATCATTTCAAGTCATAATAAAAAATAACGATGAAAAATTTTAACTTAAAAAATCCGATTCATTTATTCGCTTGCGGTTTCGGCTCCGGTTTATTAAAGCCGGCTCCGGGAACTTGGGGTTCGCTTGCCGGTGTTTTGATTGCCGTTTTATTGTGGAATTTGACCGAGAGTTCTCTATTTTTTATCGGTTTAACTCTTGTGAGCTTTATTGCCGGCTGCCATATTTGCGAAAAAACCAGTCGTGATCTAAACGTGCATGATGACGGCCGCATTGTGTGGGATGAAATTGTGGCAATCTTTCTGATGTTTGCATTTTTGCCCGAATATAATTGGCTGGTTTATATACTGACGTTTATTTGTTTCCGTTTCTTTGATGTACTAAAACCTTATCCGATTCGTTATTTCGATGAAAAATTGGAAACCGGTTTAGGCATTATGTTTGACGATATTCTTGCCGCAATTTATGCTCTGATTGTTTTACATTTAATTTATTGGTTTATTTAGGAGAGTATATGCTTACCATTCTGTTGGTTCATCTAGCAGGCTTAGCCAGCCCCGGTCCGGATTTTTTTTATGTGGTACGCCAATCGGCAAGTCATTCAACTAAAGCGGGCATTTTAGCGGCAATCGGGATTTCATTAGGAATTATTTTTTGGGCGAGTTTTGCTATTTTCGGTTTGGCTTGGCTGAGTAATACGATTGGTACAGTGTTCCAATTTTTAATTATGGTAATTGGCGGCATATATTTATCTTATATCGGTTCACTTATGGTGAGAGTTACAAAAAATGCAACATTCACAAATGAGGCAACGAATCTTAGAACGTTAGATAATATGACTGAAATTAAAAAAGGCTTATTAATCAATATTTTTAATGCTAAAGCAGGTGTTTATTTTACGAGTGTTGTTTCAGCATTTCTTGCTCAATTTACTCAAACTTCTGATCTATTTCTTTTATTATTTTTGTTCGTATTTTCAACGCTAATTTATTTTATATTAGTAGCATTGCTGTTTTCTCGCCGACCGGTACAAGAATTTTATACAAAATATAGCCGCTATATTGATAATGTCGCCGGTGTGATCTTTATTGTATTCGGCGTGATTTTAATTTTTGACGGAATAAAAGGGCTAATAAGCTAACAAAGTTCTAAAGTAAAACAGGCTTACGTTTTTGCGTAAGCCTGTTTTTTTAGTTTCAATCTTAAACGATATGCGTTTGGTACCATTGATTCAGCACAATACCTGCACTTACCGCCACATTTAAGCCGCTGTTAAGCGGGTTTTCAAAAGAAAGCTGTACGGTGGTATCTTCCAGATATTCAACGTCTTGTGCCGGAATTTCACTTAATACGAATACCGTTTTTGTAGCTAATTTGGTTTTTGCCAGCGAAGTTGCTTGTTTATTGCGGGTTAAATGGACGATTTGATAACCGGCATGACGTAATTGCGTCAGTGCGATTTGTTTATGTTTCGTTTCGAGCGGGCGAACAAATTCTAAACCGCCTTCGGCAACACGTGCCGCAGCGCTTGAATTAAGCGTATCGGCACTTTCGACAATCACGCCGCTCACCCCATAGAAAGCACAAGTGCGAATAATACCGCCTACGTTTTGTGCATTGTTTACTGCATCCAGTAAGACTAAACAATCACGTTTACGCGGTACTTGTAAATAGCCTTCTAATGAGAACGGCACAGCTTTTTTGACTAATAAACAGACATCACCGTGGTGTTCCGTGCCGGTGACACGTTCCATTTCGGCACGATCCACCACATGATAAGCTTTTTTGTGTTCGGCTAGGTAGCTAAGCATATCGCCTAACTTTTTCGCGCCTTCTACGGTTGCCCATAAGCGAACAATCGCATCCGGTCTTTGTTTAAACAATGCAAGGCAAGCGTTTTCGCCGTACACTTTCATTTCTTCCGCACGATTTTTCTTAATTTTCTCCGGTGCGCGAGGAGAAAGCGGTCCGGTTTTTTTCTCTTTAATTGTGTTATTGCCGCCCTTTACGCTAATTTGTACGCTGCCTTCGCCAGCGGCTTTTTTACCGATTATCGGGTAAATCGCTTCACGAGCTTCTTGGCGATCTTTACGATCAAAGCGTGCTTTGTCGCCGCCGAATTTCGGTTTATCAAAACGAGGTTTATCTTCGAATCGGTTTGAAGAACGGTCATTACGTTGTTCGCGGCGATTTGAGTGATGTTCATCGTTAAAGCGGTTTGATTTTGTTTGGAATTTATTATCACGGCGCTCATCAACGGTCTGAAAGCGAGGTTTGTTTTCATTAAATTTTGGTTTCATTTGATTGTTCCTTAGGGAAAATTTCGGGCTATTATAGTTTATTCACTGAGTAAAATACCGCTTTTTTGCAAAAAATTTTGAGAATCAGACCGCTTGTTATTTCTTTATTTATCGAGTTTCTTTATAATCGGTTGTCTTTTTATGTTCTTTAAAATCCGGTGGAATTATGAACCCAATGTTAAACATTGCTATTCGTGCTGCACGAAAAGCAGGCAATATTATTGCTAAAGGCTATGAGCAAGCCGCGAGTGAAATCGAAGTGGCTCAAAAAGGTACAAACGATTATGTAACGGCAATTGATAAAGCGGCGGAAGCGGCGATTATCGAAGTAATCCGTAAATCTTATCCTGATCATGCGATTGTCGGCGAAGAGTCAGGTATTTTGGCAGGCGAAAACGAAAATGTGCAATGGGTGATTGATCCATTAGACGGTACAACTAACTTCGTAAAACGTTTGCCTCATTTTGCAGTATCTATCGCAGTGCGTGAAAACGGTCGTACCACGGTGGGAGTGGTTTACGATCCAATCCGTAATGAACTTTTCACTGCCGTGCGCGGTGAAGGTGCAAAACTCAATGAATTCCGTTTACGTGTAGAAACGGAACGTCGTGATTTAAACGGTACCGTACTTGCAACCGGCTTTCCTTTCAAAGCGGCTAAACATCGTCCTGCGCACTTAAATATGCTAGAAGGTTTAATGAATAACGGCGTGGCGGATTTCCGTCGTACCGGTTCTGCGGCACTTGATCTAGCTTATGTTGCGGCAAATCGTGTGGACGGTTATTTTGAAATCGGTTTAAAACCGTGGGATTGCGCGGCGGGTGATTTAATTGCACGTGAAGCGGGTGCAATCGTGACGAATTTTGTCGGCGGTACGGATTACTTAAAATCAGGTAATGTCGTAGCAGGTCAGGCTCGTGTGGTAAAAGAGATCCTAAATGCGATTCAACCGACATTAACCGAAGATCTTAAAAACTAATTTAAAATTTAAACCATAGATTACACGGATAAAGCAAGTAAGCGGTCGAATTTTCCGCTTATTTTGCAATATCCGTGTTAATTCGTGTGGGACGTGGGTTAAATTAAAAAAGAAAACATTATGCAAAACAAATATCCTCTGTTAAGCCAAATCAATTCTCCGGAAGATTTGCGTTTGCTTGCAAAAGAGCAATTACAGCCTGTCGCGGATGAGCTTCGCGCTTATTTACTCGAATCGGTTAGCCAAACAAGCGGTCATTTAGCCTCCGGTTTAGGCGTTGTAGAGCTTACGGTGGCTTTGCATTATGTTTATCAAACCCCTTTTGACCAATTGATTTGGGATGTCGGTCATCAGGCCTATCCGCATAAAATTCTTACCGGTCGTCGCGACCAAATGCACACCATTCGCCAAAAAAACGGCATTCATCCTTTCCCTTGGCGTGAAGAAAGTCTTTATGACGTGTTAAGTGTCGGTCATTCCTCTACCTCAATCAGTGCCGGTGTCGGTATTGCCGTCGCGGCGGAAAAAGAGAATGCCGGACGTAAAACCGTATGCGTAATCGGCGACGGTGCAATTACCGCCGGTATGGCGTTTGAAGCAATGAATCATGCCGGTGCGTTGCATACGGATATGTTAGTTATTTTAAATGATAACGAAATGTCGATTTCCGAGAATGTCGGTGCGTTAAACAACCATTTGGCGCGTATTTTCTCCGGCTCGATTTATACGACAGTGCGCGACGGCAGTAAAAAAGTTTTGGATAAAGTCCCGACCATTAAAAACTTCATGAAGAAAAGTGAAGAGCATATGAAAGGGGTGATCTCGCCGGAAAGCACCCTGTTTGAAGAGCTTGGTTTTAACTATATCGGTCCGATTGACGGTCATAATATTGACGAGTTGGTAAAAACGTTAAGCAATATGCGTGAGTTGAAAGGTCCGCAGTTCTTACATATTCGTACCAAAAAAGGTAAAGGCTACGAACCGGCGGAAAATGATCCGATCGGTTATCACGGCGTACCTAAATTTGACCCGACGTGCGGACAATTACCGAAATCAAAAACGATTCCGACCTATTCGGATATTTTCGGTAATTGGTTATGCGAAATGGCAGAGCAAGACAGCAAGTTAATCGGGATTACACCGGCAATGCGCGAAGGTTCGGGTATGGTTGAATTTTCAAAACGCTTCCCGGAGCAATACTTTGATGTTGCAATTGCCGAACAGCATGCGGTCACTTTCGGCACCGGTTTGGCGATTGCCGGTTATAAGCCGGTGGTGGCGATTTATTCGAGTTTCTTGCAACGTGCTTATGATCAGCTGATTCACGATGTGGCGATTCAAAATTTACCGGTGATCTTTGCGATTGACCGAGCCGGGATTGTCGGTGCAGACGGGCAGACTCACCAAGGTGCGTTTGACGTGAGTTTTATGCGCTGTATCCCGAATATGACGATTATGTGTCCGTCGGACGAAAATGAAATGCGTCAAATGCTTTATACGGCTTATCGTATGAATACGCCGACAGCGGTACGTTATCCGAGAGGTAATGCTCAAGGCGTGGCGTTAGCACCGATGCAAGCGCTTGAAGTCGGTAAAGGTAAATTGATTCAGCAAGGGCAAAAAGTGGCGATCCTAAATTTTGGTCCATTGCTAAATGAAGCGCGTATCGTGGCGGAAAAATATAACTACACACTAGCGGATATGCGTTTTGTGAAACCGCTTGACGAACAATTAGTCGCGGAATTAGCGGATTCGCATGAATTATTGGTGACTTTGGAAGAAAACGCGATTCAAGGCGGCGCAGGCAGTGCGGTAAATGAATATTTACAAAAAATCGGTAAAATTCGACCGCTTGTTATGCTTGGTATTCCTGATTTCTTCGTGCCACAAGCGACCCAAGCGGAAAGCTATGCGGATTTAGGCTTAGATGCGGCAGGCATTGAGCAGAGAATTCAAGCGGTAGTCAATCAATAAACAAAAAAGCTCATCTTATCAAGATGAGCTTTTTTATAACGCAAGCGGTTTAATTTTTTATATTTCTTGCAAAAAAGGAGAAAAATCCCACCGCTTAGGATATTAAAAAAGTGCGTATTAAACGCACTTTTTTTACTTTATATGGTTGTCTATTAGCCGTTGTATTTTTGGAATACTAAGCAAGCGTTCGTACCGCCGAAGCCGAAGCTGTTTGACATTACAGTTGTAAGTGCTTTGTCTTGACGCTCGGTCACGATATTTAAGCCTTCCGCTTGTTCGTCTAAGGTTTCGATGTTAATGCTTGGAGCGATAAAGCCGTTCTCTAACATTAATAACGAGTAGATTGCTTCGTGTGCGCCTGCAGCCCCTAAAGAGTGACCCGTCATTGATTTGGTCGATGAAATCGCCGGGCTCTTATCACCGAATACGTTTTTAATTGCACCTAATTCTTTTACATCGCCGACTGGTGTAGAAGTACCGTGTACGTTAATGTATTCCACTTCGCCGTTTACCGTTGCTAACGCTTGTTTCATACAACGTTCCGCACCTTCACCGCTTGGCGCAACCATATCGTAACCGTCAGAAGTCGCACCGTAACCTACGATTTCCGCATAGATTTTCGCACCGCGCGCAAGAGCGTGTTCTAATTCTTCAACGACAACCACCGCACCGCCGCCTGCGATAACGAAACCGTCACGGTTTGCGTCGTAAGCACGGCTTGCTTTAGTCGGGTTATCGTTATATTTGGTTGAAACCGCACCCATCGCATCGAATTCGGTTGCGCATTCCCAGGAAAGTTCTTCCGCACCGCCGGCAAATACTACGTCTTGTTTACCTAATTGGATTAATTCCATTGCATGGCCGATACAGTGAGCGGAAGTCGCACATGCCGAGCTGATTGAGTAGTTTACGCCGCGGATTTTATACGGGGTCGCTAAACATGCCGATACGCTTGACGCCATCGTTTTAGTTACCGCATAAGGACCGACCGCTTTCACGCCGCGCGGGCCGCGTACCGCATCGCAAGCCACTAATTGGCTGTGTGCCGAACCGGTACCCGCACCGATAACTAAACCGGTACGATCGTTTGAAACTTGATCTTCGCTTAAACCTGAATCTTCGATTGCTTCTTTCATTGAAAGGTAAGCGTAAGCGGCGGCATCACCCATAAAACGATAAACCTTGCGATCGATTAATTCCGCCGGATTTAATTTGATTGTGCCGGCAACTTGGCTGCGCATGCCTACTTCGGCAAATTCAGGAACGAATTCAATACCTGATTTACCTTCTTTTAATGAAGCTAAAACTTCTTCTTTATTGTTACCGATACTAGAAATAACGCCTAAACCAGTGATAACGACTCTTTTCATTTTGTTTCCTTCATCAGATTGATTTCGTAAGATATTAGATTCAGCTTACACTTGTTCGCTAAAGTAAGCTACTAAAACTTGTTTATTTTACATGATTTTAGGACTGGTCTGAACTCTTTTCGTCATTGTTTCAAGTCTGATCCGAGCTGTTTTTTAGAATTTTTGCGAGATGTCAAAACTAATTCGGCTGCTATCTTTACTTTTTTTAGCAAAATGTTACATTGATCACATTTTTATGTGGTAAGGGAGTAAATGTGAAAACGTTACAGTTATCAACAAATACGGTAAATCATCATTTACCCGATACTTCCTTTTCAAAAAAGATTGATTGGGCGTCGCATTTATCTTGGGGAATCTCTCGTGTCGATGCTTTGGATCATTTCAGAACACAACGCGCTTTAGCGGCAAATAGCCCGCAGTTTCAGCATGTTTTCTCATTATTACCGCTTTTAATTCATACCAATTTGCCCGAATTGCCGGCATATATAAAAAACGCACCGAGCGGTATCGCCGCTTTTGAACTTTCCGAATATCAGGCAAATTATCTTTCCGAATTATCGTTGTCGCATTTAGCGATTCGAAATTCCGCCGATCTTGTTGCGTTTGACGGGCTTTATTCGATGGGAAGCACCGGTACGATTACGCAAACCAGTTTGTCCGATATCGATTTATGGCTTTGTTATTCCGACCGTTTAAACGCTTTGGAGTATCAATTAGTAGAGCAGAAGTTGGACAAAATCAAACAATGGGCGAAACGTCTCGGGGTGGACATCAGCTTCTATTTAATGAATCCGGCGCATTTTAAGGCGCATTTATATCATAGCGACGTAAACGAAGAGCATAGCGGCTCGGCACAACATTACTTCTTATTGGACGAATTTTATCGTTCGGCGATTCGTTTAGCCGGTAAGCGATTGCTTTGGTTACATTTGCCCGACGGGCTATACCGACAATATCTGTCTTCAGCCGAATTTAATCCGGCGGAATGGATTGATTTCGGTGATTTTTCATCGCTTTCGACCGGTGAATTTTTCGGTGCAAGCCTTTGGCAGTTGTATAAAGGGATCGAATATCCGTATAAATCTGCAATTAAGATTTTATTACTGGAAAGTTATGCGGACACTTATCCGAATACGAATTTGATCTCAAAACAGTTCAAGCAAAAATTGTTAGCCGTGCAAACGGTCGAATATCATTTTGATCCTTATTTGGCGATGTTGGAGCAGGTCACGGATTATTTGAGCAAGCGTAAAGAAATGTTGCGGTTATCCCGTTTAAGAATGTGCTTTTACGTTAAGGCAAGCGAGGGGGAATCTCGCGAAACTTGGCGCACTCAAGCTCTGAGAGAGCTCATTGAAGGGTGGAATTGGAATCTGCAAGAGCTTAATTTATTGGATAATCGTCAGAATTGGAAAATTAAGCAAGCGGTCACTCATCAGCAAATTATTGTCGAGCAGCTGTTGCAGAGTTATCGAAATTTAATTCAATTCGCCCGAAAATTTCATATCGATCCGAGCATTTTAGCCAGTGATATTGATATTTTAATGCGAAAATTATATTCGGTGTTTGAAATGGCGCCGGGTAAAGTTCCGTTAATTAATCCTCAAATTTCCGAGAATTTGGCGGAAAGTGCGGTGACTTTTATTGAAGTACGGGAAGGATCTGCGATGCAAGCGGGCTGGTATATGATCAATCAAGCACCGAGAAGTCCTTATGATCCGGCATTGCGTTATGTAAGACAGGCGAAAAATTTAACTAAACTGGTTGCTTGGGGATACTTTAACGGTGTGATTACGTCTAATACCCAATTGCATTTGGTTAGTCGTAGTTTGGATTTATCTCGGCTGCGTCAATTTATTACCGATTTGCGTTTGTCGTTTCCGGTTAAGGCACCGGAAATGATAGATGACGATTTGTTACACCCGAATGAAATCCGTAGTTTGATTTTAGCGATAAATTTAGTGAAGGACCCGACCCAGAAATTAGAGCCGACCAGACGGGCGGTTCAACCGAGCGATCTCTTTAACTTCGGATCCGCTCAACAAAGTTTGGTCGGTAGCGTGAGTATTATTTATCGTAATTTATGGAATGAAATTAGAACGCAGCACTTTGAAGGCGACGATGCGATTTTAAAAGCCTTGAAGCTGATTTCAAATAAGATTTATCGCAGCTCGGCTTCGCCGCAATCGGTTAATGTTTTTTGTTATAGCCGTCATTTGCGTAGCGAGTTACGTGATTTTATTGCGGAGTTGGTTCATAAGTGCATTACGATTCAAACGGGAACCATTTCACAAAAACAACCGTTAAGTACGTTAAAAGTCGCCGGCAAAATGTGGCAATTCGTATTCGGCAAGCAGAAAGTAGAGATTCAACCGCTGAATGAACAAGCGGTCGAATTTAACCAAGAAATTGCCAATTTGCAAGATGAAGCCGGTATGCGTGCCAAATCGAACTGTGTTTTCCCGAAAGAAATCGATGAATTTGCCAGTGAAGGCTTTTTACAATTTTTCTTTGAGGATAATGCGGACGAGAGCTTTAACGTTTATATTTTAGATGAGAAAAATACTTTGGAAGTTTGTCACGATTGTTTTTGTTCTAAAGAAGAAAAAGTTAAAGAAATCAATCGGATTCATGCCGCTGAAAACAGTAAAGAAAATGCGTCGTTGGAAAGTTTTAACTTCCCTCAGTTTTATCAATTAATTAGCCTAAACAGTAAAACGCGGATAGTTCCTTTCCAAAGCAAACAACATCGACAATATTTGCGGCAAGTTCAACAAGGATAATATGCTTATTACTCAACTGCTAAATTGATGTGCGCATCGAAGTAAACAAGCATGGATTTAGTTATTTTATATTTGGAACCTCAATTTTATGGTGATAGATATCTCTCATTTGGATAATCCGGAATTAGCAAAAATCGTAGCGTTACTCGCTACCAGTATTACGATTGTGCCGTTATTTAAACGTATCGGGCTGGGTAGCGTACTGGGTTATTTAGTAGCAGGATGTCTGATCGGTCCGTCCGTGTTGGGGCTGATTCAAGATCCGCAAGCGGTCGTCCATTTGGCGGAACTCGGTGTCGTGATGTTCCTATTCATTATCGGTTTGGAAATGCACCCGGAGCTATTGTGGAGTATGCGTAAAGCTATTTTCGGAAGAGGCTTCTTACAAGTGGCGACTTGCGGCGTTTTATTGACTTTAACCGGTATCTATATTCTGGGTTTAACTAAAGAAGTGGCGTTTATCGCCAGTGCGGGTTTTACCCTGTCTTCCACCGCGATTGTGATGCAAGTGCTTGAAGATAAAGGGATTGCCAGCACGCAAAAAGGACAGCGCATCGTTTCGACTTTATTATTTGAAGATTTGGCTATCGTGCCTTTGTTGGCGACGATTGCCTTTTTGGCGCCGGAACAAGCGAATGAAGAAAAAACATCCAGCTTAACTTCTATCGGTATTGCGATTGTCGGCATTATTATTTTAGTTGTCGGCAGTAAATGGGTAATGAATCCGCTATTTAGAATGATCTCGAAAGCGAAAGTACGTGAAATGATGACGGCTGCGGCATTATTAGTGGTTCTCGGTGCGGCGTTATTGATGGAAATGAGCGGGCTTTCGATGGCAATGGGAGCGTTCGTTGCCGGAGTTGTTCTGTCCGAATCTTCTTTCCGTCACCAATTGGAAGCGGATATCGAGCCGTTCAGGGGCTTATTGCTCGGGCTGTTTTTTATGGGCGTAGGGATGTCGCTTGATCTGAATTTCGTATTTAACGATTTAATTTGGTTATTAAGTATCGTAGCGGTCTGTGTGTTAGGGAAAGCGTTCGGCGTTTATATCATCGCTTTAATTACACGATTGCCTCATCGCGAAGCCTTGATGCGTACTTCGATTATGAGCCATGGAGGCGAATTTGCATTCGTCCTGTTTTCCGCAGCGGCGGCGGCAGGCTTGTTGGATCAAGATCAACAGGCGACTTTTACCGCAGCGGTGATTGTGTCGATGTTGATTTCTCCGTTAGTGATGTTGCTGATGCAGCGTATGATTGCACGTAAAGCGAGTGCCGAAGCGCCGAATATGATGGAGATTGAAGTGGCGGAAGATCTGGAGAACAGTGTGATTGTGATTGGTTTCGGTCGTTTCAGTCAGATTGTTTGTCAAGCGTTATTGGCGAGAGGTATTACGGTAACGGTGATCGATTCGAGTACCGATCGTATTCGTGCGGCGGCTACCTTCGGCTTTAAAGTGTATTATGGGGACGGTACTCGACTGGACGTGTTGCGAGCAAGCGGATTGGAAAAAGCCGATTGTGTCGTATTGGGTATCAATAATCCGGCGCGTAGCGCATTAATTGTAGAACAAATCAAAAACGAATATCCGCTCACGCCGGTCTTTGCACGAACTTATGACCGCCATAGTGCGATTGAATTAACGAAATTACATGTAGATTTCCAAATTCGTGAAACCTTGGAATCCGCATTGGTATTGAGTAAAGCGGCAATGATGAAATTAGGGGTGGACGAAGTGGAAGCAACCGAAATTGTGGAGAATGTGCGTTTGCTGGATAGAGAGCGTTTTAAAGAAGAACTGATTTACGGCACTTCGGCGGAATTGATTCGTAAATATTTTACGCCGAAGCCGTTTGTTAAGCCGCAACAAGAAGCGGAAGCCTTAAATGAAGATGCGGCGGAAATCTTAGCGGAAGAAGCGGTCGAGTCAAATGCGGAAAGCAAAGAGAAGTAAACGTCTGAAAAATTCGTATTTGATCAAATATCTTAACAACAAAGGGCGAGTTATCGCCCTTTTCGTTTACATAAAGGTAACAAATCTTTATGATTAGCCTTAGTAAAACAAGCGGTTATTTTTAAGATTTTCTTTGTAAAATCAGATGTTATTTATTGAAGTGGGTTCTTATGCTTCCTGAGTTGGGTTATTTTGCGTTAATTTTTGCAGCGGTTGCCGCTGTTTGCCAAGTAGGGCTGTCCTTGTGGGGAGAGATCACTAAGAAAACGGATTTTCTTCGATACAATACGTTGTTGAGCAGCCTGCAAACGGTAGGTTGTTTGTCGTCGTTCGGGATATTGGCTTATGCTTTTTTGAGTGATGATTTTTCGGTGATTTATGTCGCCCAACATTCCAACAGCCAATTACCGGATTTCTTTAAATTTGCGGCGACTTGGGGCGGACACGAAGGCTCAATGCTGTTTTGGCTGACCGCACTGACACTATGGACCAGCGTTTTTTGCATTTTTTCGGATAAATCTGACCGCTTGTTTAATCAGCGAACCTTGGCGGTATTAGGCTTGATTAGCCTAGGATTTATGCTGTTTATTCTTTTGGTTTCCAATCCGTTTGAGCGTAGTTTTCCGCCTCCGCCGGAGGGCAGAGATCTTAACCCGATGTTGCAAGACGTAGGGCTTATCTTCCATCCGCCTTTACTTTATTTAGGTTATGTCGGTTTTGCGGTAAGCTTTGCAATGGTCGTGGCGGCATTAATGGAAGGTATGCTGGATGCCGCAGTAGTGCGTTGGATTCGACCTTGGACAATGATCTCTTGGGGCTTTCTTACCGCAGGGATTATTCTCGGTGCATGGTGGGCGTATTATGAACTGGGCTGGGGCGGCTGGTGGTTCTGGGATCCGGTTGAAAACGCTTCGTTAATGCCGTGGCTATTGGGAACCGCATTAGTGCATAGCTTGGTTGTGAGCGAGCAGCGCGGTATTTTTAACTATTGGACGATTTTACTGGCGATTTTTGCTTTTGCATTGAGCTTACTCGGGACTTTTATCGTGCGTTCCGGCGTACTCACTTCGGTACATGCGTTTGCAGTTGATCCGGATAGAGGAATGGCACTGCTTATTCTGTTTTTCAGTTTAAGTTTTATTGCGTTAGCCTTGTTCGCTTTTAGAGTGAATTTGTGGCAGGGCGAAGTGCGTTTCCAACCGCTATCCAAAGAAACCGCTTTATTATTAGTAAACGGCTTATTGAGCGTAGCGACTTCGGTTGTCCTACTCGGGACTTTTTACCCGATGATTTTTACGGCGATGAATTGGGGCTCGATTTCGGTTGGCGCACCTTATTTCAATAATGTTTTTGCACCGTTGGCATTATTATTAATGACGGTAATGGGATTTGCCGTCGTATTGCGTTGGAAGCAAATTCCGTCAAAACAAATTCTGATGAAATTATGGCTGTTACCGGTAGCGGTAGGATTGAGTTTCCTATTGATTCAACAAACGATTTCGCAAACAAAGTTGTATCAATTTGGCGTCTTACCGACGGTATTCGTCAGCCTTGCCGTTTGGATTATTCTGACGCATTTGCCTTATTCGGCGAAATTTCTGAAAATCCGACCGCTTGCTATGCGTTTGGCGCATATCGGTTTTGCGATTTGTGTTATCGGTGCCATGATGAACAGTTATTACGGCGATGAAATCGGCGTACGTTTAAAACCGCAGCAACAGGCGGATCTTGCCGGGTTTACCTTTAAATATGAAGATTATCAGGACGGTATCGGTGCGAACTACACGTCCGAAAATGCGCTATTTAGCATAAGCAAAGCGGGAAAAACGCTTGCGACGGTAGTGGCGGAGCGCCGCTATTACGATATTCGCACCATGACGATGTCGGAAGTCGGGCTTTATCATCACGGCTTGGACGATATTTATATTGTGATGGGCGATAAGTTCGGCAATTTGGAATATGCTTTCCGTTTGCATTATAAGCCTTATGTCGGCGCACTATGGCTTGGCGGTATTATTATGGTGATAGCTTCCATACTTGCCTTATTCGGTTATCGTCGAAAATCGGATATTACAGCGGATAAATAATATGAAAAAAACCTTTTTATTTTTACCTTTATTATTGTTGATTGCACTGGTAGCGTTTTTAACCGTGCCGTTAATGAATAAGGATGCCCTTTCGCCGACCGAAGATTGGCGAGATAAACCTTTTCCGGAATTTGTCGGTAAAAATTTACTCGATCATAATGCGCATATTAATAATAACAGTTTGCCGAAAGAGCCTTATATTTTAAACGTGTGGGCAAGTTGGTGTATTTGGTGTATTAAAGAATTTCCGATTTTACTCAAATTGAAAGAACAAGGCGTGCCGATTGTCGGGCTTACCTATTCCGATCAACCGAAGGATGCGCGCGAAGCCTTGGTTCGTTGGGGTAATCCGTTCGATTTGGTTATTGATGATTATGAAAAAGGGTTTCTAATTCAGACGCTGAAAGTTTCGTCCGCACCTTCCAGTTATTTAATTGATAAACACGGTGTGGTACGTTACCAACAAAAAGGATATAACCCGGATTTCGAGCAGGATTTTCTCCCTCGTTTAAAAGCGTTACAAGAGGAAAAATAATGACGAAACTATTGCAAAAAATCGCGTTTATTTTACCGCTTGTCTTCAGTTTGGTTGCTAAAGCGGAAATGGTGGATACTTTTCAGTTTCAGAACGAAACCGATCGTGTGCGAGCGGTCGCTTTGGCAAAATCTTTGCGTTGTCCGCAGTGCCAAAACCAAAATTTAGTCGAATCGAACGCAACCACGGCGTATAAACTGCGTTTAGAAGTGTATGAAATGGTGAATCAAGGTAAAACGGACGAAGAAATTATTAAGATAATGACCGAACGTTTCGGACACTTCGTCAATTATAAACCGCCGTTTAATGCGCAAACCTGGTTATTATGGGGAATGCCGGTCGGGTTATTTCTCATACTGTTCGGCGCAATTGTATGGCGTACCAAAAAACGTAAATAGCAATGTAAATAAAGATGAAAACAAGACAACAACTTAACCAAGATAATTATCAACAAGCGGTTAAATTTGCCGATAATTTTAGCGAGGATCTGAAAGCGGAATATCTTGCCGAAGCGCAGGAACGTTATCAATTCGAGCGGCAACAAATTTCCGAACATTTGCAAAATGTTAAACAAAAACGACCGCTTGTTTTATCTCTTTTATTATTGGTTATCTTATCGGTTTCCGGTGTGACGTATTGGCAGACGGGACGTTATCAAATCGTACAAACCGGAAATCAAATGCACCAAGCCTTTCAAGTACAAACGCAATTGGAAGACAAAGAGCAGAAAAATTATCGTTATATTACGAATCTGCAGGATCGTTTGCGAGCAACACCGAATGACGGCGATCTCTGGTATGAATTAGGGCAAGCTTATACCTTGAGTAACGAATTCGAGTCCGCATTGGTTTGTTACGACAATGCTTTAAAAGTTCTCGGTGAAAAGGCGGCAATCCTCGGAGCAATGGCTGCCGCCGAATACTACGCCAATCAGAATAAGATTTCGGCGAGAGCGCAGCAATGGATTGACAGAGCATTACGTTTAGATCAGAAAGAAAGTTCAAGTTTATTGTTATTGGCTTCGGACGCTTATGCGAAAAAGGATTACCAACAAGCGATAGATTTATGGCGTAAAGTATTGGATAGTGATAACGAGTCGATAAACCGTCGTGCAATTATTCAGAGTATGCAAGCGGCACGAGAAATGATAAATCAATAATTTTCAAGTGATGAGAGAGGGGCAATCTTAACGGATTGCTCCTTTTTTATGCTCCAAATAACGAGTAACTCCTCGATTTCTTAAATAAACGTCAAAATTTACATTTTTAGGATTGCGCAAATTAATGGGATTAATATAATTAATAATCGTTTTTATTATCAATAACTTTGATAGAAATTTGAATGAAAAATTAAGGAGATCTTATGACAGCGAAAAATCGCCAAGAAGTATTACAAAATCGTTTAGGACCGGAAATTCAAGAATTAAAAAAAAATATTCAAACTATTGTACTTTCGACGGTAGATAAAGACGGTAATCCGAACGTAAGCTACGCCCCTTTTGTGATTAATAACGGCGAATATCAAGTACTTATTTCAACCATTGCACGTCACGCCCGTAATTTAACGGAAGTACCGAAAGTATCGTTAATGCTGATTGACGATGAAACGAAAAGCCGTCAAATTTTTGCTCGCCGCCGTTTAACGTTTGATGCGACTTCACGTTTAATTGAACGTGAAGGTGAAGAGTGGGAAAGTGGTTTAAAAGCATTAAAAGCACGCCATGGTGATCTTATTGATGAGCTTTCAAAAATGAAAGATTTCAACTTATTCAGTTTTAAACCGACACAAGGCCTTTTCGTAAAAGGCTTTGGTAAAGCTTTCGAAGTAAGCTCGGATGATCTAGTGAATATCGTTCACCTAGATGAAGGTCATAAAACAGAATAATTAAACATTTACTGTGCTAGTTTTGGCTAGCACAGTTTTTTTATCTTGTCTAAAGGAGAATGATTGTGATTAAGCTTCGTTTTAATCTATCTATTGCAGCACTTTGTGTTTTGCAATACAACAGTGCATTGGCACAAGAGCAAATGCAACTCGACACCGTGATTGTAAAGGACGGTATTCAGCAACAAAAAATTTCTGAAATCAAAAAATCTGCAAAACAACTGGCAAAACAGCAAGTACAAGACTCACGAGATCTCGTACGTTATGAAACCGGTGTGACGGTAGTTGAAACCGGACGTATGGGGAGCAGCGGTTATGCGGTGCGAGGGGTAGATGAGAACCGTGTTGCAATTACAGTAGATGGTTTACATCAAGCGGAAACACTTTCATCTCAGGGTTTTAAAGAATTATTTGAAGGGTATGGCAATTTTAATAATACCCGTAACTCGGTAGAAATTGAAACACTGAAACAAGCGACGATTCGTAAAGGTGCGGATTCCGTTCGTGTCGGTAGCGGTGCTTTAGGCGGCGCAGTAATGTTTGAAACCAAAGATGCTCGTGATTTTTTAACGGAAAAAGATTACCACTTTGGTTATAAAACCGGTTATTCAAGTGCAGATAATCAAAAAGCCAACTCACTGACCTTTGCCGGTCGTTATAAAAATTTTGATATTTTAGCGTTAAAAACTTGGCGTGACGGTCATGAATTGGAAAACTATGATTACAAGACGGCTGACGGTAGTGTACAAGGGAAAGAACGAGAAAAAGCCGACCCTTATTCAATTAAGAAAGACAGTACTTTAATTAAATTCGGTTATTCACCTTCGGATAATCACCGTTTTAGTGTTGTTGCGGATTTGTATGAGAAGAAAAATAGAGGCCATGACTTTTCTTACAACTTAAAACCGACAACTTATATTAACGTTGACGAATATGAGTTACGTCATACGAATGATAAAAGTAAACGCCAGAATTATGCTTTTGTGTATGAGAATTTTAGTGCGAATCCATTATGGGATACATTAAAGCTTACCTATTCAACACAAAAAATTAAAAATCGTGCTAGGACAGATGATTATTGTGATGGTTCGCATTGTAAGGAAGCCGAGAATTTAGCCGGTTTACAGCTAAAAGATGGTAAAGTGGTTGATAGAGACGGTAATCAACCGAACTTAGGCGTGGATGAATTAGGTTTAACCACAATTACCGATTCAAAAGGCACTTATACTGAGGGAGTAAATCTCGTTAGAGCTTATTGGTTTGATTGTAGTGTTTTTGATTGTAATAAATCTGTCACAGCATATTATAAAGATTATTCAAATAATATAACCTCGGAAGAGGTTGCACTTACAAAAACGTATACGGACGAAAAAGGACGTAAGTTTGCAACTTTAGATCCAAAGAGTAAATTTAAAAGCATCCTATTACCAGGAAGTAAAGGCTATACGGAAAATATTTATACTGAAAGAGATTTAGACACGGATACGAAGCAACTTAACCTTGATCTGACAAAATCACTTTCTTTATTTGGTCAAGAACATTCGCTGGAATACGGTGGTAGTTACAACCATACTGAGAAAAAAATGGTTAACCGTAGTGGTTTCGGTGCAACGAGTAATACTCAATGGTGGGCAAAGCGTTTCCTTGGTATGAGGAATAACTTCCTTAAAGGAACGGAAGAAGTCATTACTTGTAAAAATGCGACCGGTAGCGATCAATGGAATGGCTTAATTTGCCCGAATGAAGATACGTTTTCGTTCTTAATTCCGGTTGAAGCGAAAAATGGTTCATTATATTTTGCGGATAATTTGAAAGCGAATGACTATTTAAGTTTTGATATCGGCTACCGCTATGATGATATTAGCTATAAGCCTAAATATGTTGCGGGACAAACGGCAAAGATTCCGGATGATATGTTGCAAGGCTTATTTGTGCCGTTACCGGAACGGCCGTCAAAAGAGCAGATTCGCCAAAATGCGGAAGAAAATATTAAATATTTATCACGTAATGTTAAATATCAAAAACATTCTTATTCATTAGCGGCAACAGCGGATCCGTTTAGCTTCTTGCGCGTACAAGTTAAATACGCAAATGGATTTAGAGCACCGACTTCTGATGAGCTTTATTTTACCTTTAAGCACCCGGATTTTACCGTATTGCCTAATGTGGATCTTAAATCTGAGCGTGCTGAGACGAAAGAAGCCGCATTAACTTTACATGGTGATTTAGGCTTTATCACGACCAGTTACTTTAAAACGGATTATGATAATTTTATTGATTTAAAATATCTTGGCCCTAAAAATCTAATGAATGCTTTCGGCGGCAGTGCTACGGCGAGACCTTATCAAATTTATCAAAATGTAAACCGTCAAGATGCGAAAGTGAATGGTTTGGAAATTAGTTCTAAGCTGAATTTTGGTCAATTATGGCAAGCTTTAGAAGGTTTTAACGCAAGTTATAAATACACTTATCAAAAAGGTAAGATGGAGGGGAATTTACCGCTTAACGCGATTCAGCCGAGAACATCTGTGTTTGCTCTAGGCTATGTACATCCGGAAGATAAATTCGGTGTAGATGTTTATGTTACCCGTGTAAGTGCGAAGAAGGCGGAAGATACTTACAATATGTATCACAGCGAAGAAAAAGCAAAAGACAGCTACTTAAAATGGCGCAGCGGTGCTTATACTTTATTAGATATGATTGCTTATGTTAAACCGTGGAAAAACGTCACCTTACAAGCAGGTGTTTATAATTTACAGAATCGAAAATATCTGACTTGGGAATCAGTTCGTTCAATTCGTCCGTTTGGTACGAGTAACTTGATTAACCAAGCAACAGGTAAAGGCTTAAATCGTTTCACTGCTCCGGGAAGAAACTTTAAGTTAACTGCAGAGGTAACTTTCTAATAAAAAAATCCCCGAAAGTGGACAAATTCTCGGGGATTTTTTACAAAAAAACGGAAAATTTAACCGCTTGCATATATCGCTATTCCAAGCCTATTTTAATTGCCAAGGCAATGAAGATCGCTCCGCAGATTTTATTCATCGACGCGCCTATTTTCGGATTGCTTCGTAGTAGATTACCAAGCGGATAAGCCGCCAAAACCAATATGATGACCCAAATCGTTGTGGTAGAAAGTGAAGTCAGTCCAAGTAAGAAAAAAGGTAAAAAGGTATTTTCTACATTCGTCGCAACAAACTGAGGTAATAAGGCTAAAAAGAATAAAATTACTTTCGGATTCAATAAATTAGTGATTAGACCTTGGCGATAAATTTGCCATAACGACAATTTATCCAGATTGACTTGATGGACTAAAAACGGTTGTTTCCACATTTTAATCCCGAGCCAACCTAAATATCCGGCGCCGGCATATTTTAGTACGGCAAATAGAGTCGGCGAATGTGCGATAATCTGTGCTAAGCCGACCGATACCGCTAAAATATGCACAAAAAATCCGGTTAAAATGCCGAATGAAGACATTAAACCGGCTTTTTTCCCCTCCGCAATCGTACGGGTAAGAATATAAATCGTATCGGAACCCGGAGTTAGGTTCAGTAAAATACAAGCGGTCAAAAATCCCCAATAATTGACAATATCGTTCATCTACGAGTCAGTCTAAAATTATCAATGGTTAATAAAATAATTGCCAAGGCTAAACAAATCATTAATAGATATGATTTGGAATCCAACACTTCGCCAATCATAAACGAAACGCAAAGCATTACCAGAGGTTCTACATAGCCGAGCAAACCGAGAACGTTTACCGGTAATAAATTACTGGAGGCGATATATAAAATAAAAGCTGCTCCGTTTACCAAACCGAACAGAGCAAGGAAGTAATAAATATGCTGATTGTTAGCCAAAATCGGCTGCATATCGGTTTGAGCGATAAAATAACCGGCAAACGGCATAACCAACAGTAACTCAACAAAAAAGGTGGCAAGCGTGTTAATTTCAAAATAGCGGCGCAGCGTAATGTAAAGCGGATAACCGATACCGGCAACAATTGTCGCCCATGAAAACGAACCGGTCAGCCAAATATTCGAAGCTACTCCGATTACCGCACAGCAGAGGGATAACCATTTTAATAGAGTAAAATGCTCTTTAAACACAATTTTACCTAACGCCACAGCAACAATCGGTAGTAACAAATAACCGATCGAAACTTCAATCGCTTGTCCGTTATTCGGCGCCCATAAAAACAACCAAAGCTGAATGCCGGTATTCAAAGCGAGCAATAACAACACTAAAACAAGCGGTGGATTTTGTTTGATTTTTTGCCAAAGTTGCTGAAATTTATTTGTTTGCTTAAACAGTAAAATCGCTAATAGGATAAACGGTGCTAATACTACGATACGATAGCCGAACATACTTTCGCCGTTTAGCGGTCGTAATAAAATTGCAAAGTAGTATCCTAGCCCGAATAAGAAATTCGCACTCATACAGCATATTATGCCCTTTAACATTTAGTTCTCCGTTATCATCTTTTTACGCTGTTTTCGAATGCTAAAAATACCGTCCAGAATTAAGAAAAATACCGCTATCACTAGACACATCATCAGAAAATAGGAATTAGGATCCAATCTCTCACCGATTAAAAATGAAATCATCATCATAAAAGTCGGCTCTAAGTAGCCCAATAGCCCAAGCACATTAAACGGTAATATGGTACTGGCTAACGTATAAGAAAGTAGTGCCGAACCGCTTACTACACTTAAAATCGCAATAAAGTAGTAAATATTCGGATTCTGTGCATGAATAAAATCCATATCGGTATTCCAAATAAAATACAGCGAAATTGGAATCAGGCACATAATTTCAAAGACGAAACTATAGATATTACTTAATTGGAATTTTCTGCGAATATGGAAATAAGCCGGATAACCGACAAAGACGAAAACGCCTTCCCAAGAAATACCGCCGGCAAAAATCACACTATTTAACACGCCCAATGTTGCAAAAATAATTGCTAACCACTTCACTCGAGATAAACTTTCTTTATAAACCAAACGCCCGAAAGCGACCATCACAATCGGCATCAGCAAATAACCCATAGACACTTCCAATGCCTTACCGCTGTTCGGCGCCCAAAGGAAAAGCCACATTTGCGAACCGACAATGGCGGAAGTAATCAATATGACCAAAATTAAATGCGGCTGTTGTTTTAAACGTTTGGCAAACGCAAAAAATTCGTGTTGTTTCTTTAACACGAAAATCGCAAAAAATAGGAAGGGCAGAGTGACGACCATACGAATGCCGAATAAGCTCTCGCCGGAAAGCGGGCGCAATAATGTCGCAAGATAATACATTCCGCCGAATAGTGCGGAAGCGGAAAGCGAATAAATAATACCGAGTTGCATAATAGGTAAGACGTAATCCGCCCCAACAGGGGCGGAGAAAAGATTAAGATTGTTTATAGGTTTTTAAGAAGTTGGCAAGACGCCCTAATGCTTCTTCAATTTGGTGCGCATAAGGCAAGGTTACGACACGGAAGTGATCCGGTTTGTGCCAGTTAAAGCCGGAACCTTGTACTAACAGCACTCTTTCCGCCTGTAATAAGTCATAAATAAATTTGGCATCGTCTTTGATACTGTACATTTCCGTGTCAATTTTCGGGAACATATACAGCGCACCTTTCGCTTTCACACAAGAAATTCCCGGAATTTGTACCAACAACTCATACATTTTATTACGTTGTTCGAGCAAACGACCGCCTGGCAATACGAATTCGTTGATACTTTGATAACCGCCTAATGCCGTTTGAATCGCGTGCTGCATCGGGGTTGTCGCACATAAACGCATGGAAGCGAGCATATCCAAACCTTCAATAAAACCTTTCGCTTGGTTTTTCGGACCGCTTAATACCATCCAACCTTGACGGAAACCGGCGACACGGTAGGCTTTCGATAAGCCGTTATAGGTTACGCATAATAAGTCCGGCGCAAGTGCGGCAATATGATGATGTACCGCTCCGTCATAAATAATTTTCTCGTAAATTTCGTCCGCAAAAATCATTAAATTGTGCTGGCGAGCGATTTCCGCAATCTCAAGTAACATCGAGCGGCTGTAAACCGCACCGGTCGGATTATTCGGGTTAATGACTAAAATCCCTTTGGTGCGAGGGGTAATTTTCGCTTTAATATCCTCAATATCCGGCATCCATTCATTGTTTTCATCACATAAATAATGCACCGCTTTACCGCCGGCAAGGGTTGCCGCCGCAGTCCAAAGCGGGTAATCCGGCATCGGAATTAACATTTCGTCGCCGTCATTCAGCAAGGCTTGCATCGACATTGTAATTAATTCCGATACGCCGTTACCGATATAGACATCATTGACATCGACGTTACGAATACCTTTCGATTGATAATATTGTACGACCGCTTTACGTGCCGAATATAAGCCTTTGGAGTCGCAATAACCCTGCGATTTCGGTAAATTGCGAATGACATCGACAACTATTTCGTCCGGGGCTTCAAAACCAAACGGGGCGGGATTACCGATATTCAATTTTAAAATTTTATTACCTTCTTCTTCTAAACGAAGAGCTTCTTTATGTATTGCGCCACGAATATCGTAACGAACGTTTGCGAGCTTGTCTGATTTAGGGAAACGTTCCATGGTGTTTGTCCTGTTTGGTTTGAAAGAAAATCGTTATTAGAGTGAGAAAATTGTTAAACTTTACTCTGATTTAGTAGGAATTTAAAGAGGAAATGAGCTAAAATAATGACCTTTTTTCACAATAGCTAAAATTTAGCGGTCGAATTCTTCAGAAATTTTGCAAATGTCTATTTTTAATCAATTAAAACAACAACTTAGCAAGCAATTAATAGAGTCTGGAACTCATTTCGGTTTGGTGGAGTATCAAGCCGAGGTTGTTTTGTCTGAAGAAAATATTGCGTTATTAAGTTGGTTAAAGGCACAAAATCATTATCCGCATTTTTTTTGGCAGGCGAGAGAGACTGATCAGACCATTGCAAGTATCGGTGTAGTTCGCTCGTTTTTCAGTGTTGATGAAGCGCAGCAATTTGTAAAACAAACGCAATTCGGCTTAGTCGGCGGCGTACGGTTTGAGGGCGGTTGTCAATTCATTCTGCCTCGTTTGCTATTGGTAAAAAATCAGCAAAATTTAACCGCTTATTTCTACTTGAATGAAGCTGAATTAGCCCAACAAGCGGTCATTTTTGAACGATTTTTTGCAAATTTCTGCCAAACCCTACCGCTTGAATTAACGGAAAATAATCTGCTTGCTCAGACTTCCGTTTACGATTTTGATGGCTGGCAACAAAATATTGAGCGAGCGATTAGTCATATTCAGCAAAAAGACTTTAATAAAGTGGTACTGGCTAACGCCAAAACGTTACAATTTGAAAATGAGCTATCCGCTTATGATTTACTTGCCGCCAGCCAAACCACTAATTTAGGTTGTTACCATTTTATTTGGGCGGAAAATGTCGAATCGGCATTTGTCGGCTCAAGCCCGGAACGTTTATATCACCGAAAAGGCAATCAATTTCATACGGAAGCATTAGCGGGTACCGCACCGGTAACGGAAAGTATGGTGCAGACGGAGCTAAATGCGCAGTGGTTACTTACCGATCCGAAAAATATCTATGAAAATCAGTTGGTTGTAGATGATATTCAAGCACAATTAACCGATTGCGTAACCGAATTGCAAATCAGCCAAGCAGAAATTAAACGTTTGCATAACGTGCAACATTTACGCCGTAAAATTTCCGCGGTATTAAAACCGGAGATGAGTGATGCGGATTGTCTTGCCCGTATGCATCCGACCGCAGCGGTTGCTGGCTTGCCTCGCCAAGCTGCAAAACAATTTATTGCCGAATATGAGCAGTTCACTCGTTGTTGGTATGCCGGTACATTAGGCTATTTACAACCGGATGAAGCGGAATTTTGCGTTGCTTTGCGTTCCGCGCAAATCGAACGAAACCGTATTACGCTCTATGCCGGTGCAGGTATTGTTGAAGAGTCGGAACCGCAATCGGAATGGCAGGAAATTGAACGGAAGTCGTTGGCATTAGCCAAATTACTAAAAGTGGATTAAGAAACAAAAAATGGCAGGTATAACCCTGCCATTTTGTTTTATCCGGCTAAGCCGATAAATAATGCTAATAATAACGGTGCAACCAAATTCACAATAAAGCCGAAACTGATTGCCAGCGGCACAACTTGCGTCCCACCCGATTTTTGAATTACCGGCAACATACAATCTAATGATGTCGCCCCGCCTAGTCCGACTGCGGTAGAGGGAAACGCTCGCATAAAAAACGGAATGGTAAATAAGCAGAAAATTTCACGAGAAAGATCGTTAAAGAAAGCGATACTACCGTATATCGGCCCCCAAGCGTCATTGACTAATACGCTGGATAACGAATACCAACCGAATGCCGAAGCAAAAGTAAGCCCTTGTATAATGCTTAAATCCAGTGCCAAAGCGGCAATGACCCCTCCGATAAGACTGCTGACAATCATCACTAAAGAAGTATAAATGCCTCGTTTGTTAAAAAAGACTTCTCGTAACGGAATCCCACTATTACGCAACTGAATCCCGACACCGAAAATCATTACTTCCAACACATAGGTACTGGCGTGTAGCGGGA
Source organism: Actinobacillus lignieresii (assembly GCF_900444945.1). NCBI lineage: Bacteria > Pseudomonadati > Pseudomonadota > Gammaproteobacteria > Pasteurellales > Pasteurellaceae > Actinobacillus > Actinobacillus lignieresii. The sequence goes on from NZ_UFRM01000001.1 coordinate 260,156, forward strand.
AATCCAACGTACCTTTTGTGACAAAGCCGATTAATCCGCCGGCAATGGTAGTACCGATTAATTTAAACGAATCGAATAACATCACCCAACGAGATGGGATTTCTTGCGGATTCACTTGTTCACGAACCATCGGTTGCCATTTATCGTAAATCGCTAAACCGATAATATTCGACAATTGAATAATTAAGCTCAAACCGAGCGCAATCCCACCGATTTGCGGCAACTTGCTGCCAATATCGTCTAATTGCCCGAGCGAGATCCCCATCACAAATAAAATCAAATATAAGCAAATATTTACGACCTGATTAACAATCTGTAATTTGCCTTTGCCGACTTTAAACAAATAACCGAAAAACAGGGGGATTAGCACAATTGCCAAACCGTATAACATTTCATCTTCCTTATCATTATTTATTTTTGGGTTGAAATTTTAACGGTAACCACATAAAATGAAACTGTTTTTATATACAGTTAATTTTATTTATAAGCAATCAAAAATGGCAACGCAACGCAAAATAATTCACATTGATATGGACTGCTTTTATGCTGCGATTGAAATGCGAGAAAATCCGGCGTTAATAGGCAAGCCGGTCGCAGTCGGCGGTCCTGTTGAAGGTCGAGGCGTGCTGACCACTTGCAATTACGAAGCCAGAAAATTCGGTTTACACAGTGCAATGCCGACTGCGCAGGCGTTAAAACGCTGTCCGAATCTGATTCTAGTACCGGTAAATATGCCGTTATACAAAGCGGTTTCCGAGCAGATTCATCAAATATTCCGCCGTTATACCGATATCGTCGAACCGCTTTCATTAGATGAGGCTTATTTAGATGTGACGGATTGCCGGCAATGTTCCGGCTCAGCCACTTGGATTGCCCAAGAAATTCGAGATGCAATTTGGAACGAGCTGCATTTAACCGCTTCCGCCGGCATTGCCCCGCTCAAGTTTTTGGCAAAAATCGCTTCGGATCAAAATAAGCCTAACGGGCAATTTGTCATTTCGCCGGAAAATATGACCGCTTTTATTTATGGTTTGCCGCTCAAAAAGATCCCGAGAGTCGGTAAGGTAACCAATGAAAAATTAGCACAGCTGGGATTACATACTTGCGGCGATATTCAGCATAGCGATAAAGCTTTTATTTACAAGACGTTTGGCAAATTCGGGCAACGACTTTGGGAGTTCAGTCACGCAATTGATAATCGAAAAATCGAAGCGAATCGACCTCGTAAATCTTTAGCGGTCGAAAATACGTTACCGACTGATATTTGGCATTTAGCGGAAGCGGAGCAAATCGTTGATGAGCTGTTTAAAAAACTGGTTTTTCGGCTACAACGAAATTGGGGCGAACGTTCATTACAAGAATTTAAAAAATTAGCGATTAAACTAAAGTTCGGCGATTTCACGCAAACCACTTTGGAACGTACTACCGACGGGCTTTCGCGAGAGCGTTTTATCGAGTTGCTTCAACAGGTGTGGCAGCGGACAAATCGGCGTTCGGTGCGTTTAATCGGGCTTTCGGTGCATTACCCGACGGAAAAAGTTAAAAAACAGTTAAATTTGTGGGAATAATTATTGTCAAACGCTTGAATTCTTATAGAATTACCCCTATTTAGTGACTAGTTTTTCCTCACGATTTCTTTGGAGATTTATTTACCTATGGCAAAAAGAATTGTCTTATTTTTATTAACTAACTTAGCGATTACCTTCGTACTCGGTATTGTATTAAATATCATTTTCCAAGTGACCGGCATTCAAGGCGGTAGTACCGGCGGTATTTTATTAATGTCGCTCGTATTCGGTTTCGCCGGTTCTTTAATTTCTTTATTTATGTCAAAAAGTATGGCGTTACGTTCCGTCGGTGCGGAAGTGATTCAACAACCGCGTAATCATGCGGAACAATGGTTATTCGATACCGTACAACGTCAATCGCAACAAGCGAATATTCCGATGCCGGATATTGCGATTTATCATTCTGCCGATGTCAATGCGTTTGCAACCGGTGCGACGAAAAATAATTCGTTAGTGGCGGTAAGTACCGGTTTATTGGATAACATGACCGAAGACGAAGCCGAAGCGGTGGTTGCGCATGAAATCGCACATATTGCGAACGGCGATATGGTGACAATGACTTTACTACAAGGCGTATTGAATACCTTTGTTATCTTCTTATCTCGTATTATTTCGACAGCGGCTTCAAGCGGTAAAGACGAAAACGGTAACGCTACTCAAAACACCTTAGTTTTCTGGATCGTCGATATTGCGTTACAAATGATCTTCGGTGTCATCGCAACTATGATCACAATGTGGTTCTCACGTTATCGTGAATACCGTGCGGACGCCGGTTCGGCACAATTAGTCGGTAAAGAGAAAATGATTGCGGCGCTACAACGTTTACAGCACGTACACGAACCGCAAGAAATGCAAGGTTCTCTTGCGGCATTTATGATTAACGGCGCACGTTCTAAAGAATTGTTTATGAGCCACCCGCCACTTGAAAAACGTATCGAAGCGTTAAGAAACTTATAATCGACAAGCGGTCTGATTTTGCAAAAACTTGCAAGAACAGACCGCTTTTTTACTGGTCTTAAAACCAAGGCGAGAGAGCAAAAAGTAAAATTAAATAACGTATAAATTTTCCCAAACAGATAAAAATTAAGGATTGCCATAAGTTAAAGCGTAACCAACCGGCAATACCGCATAGCAGATCGCCGATAATCGGTAAGCTACTTAACAATAACGCAAATACACCGTATTTTTCGCATAACGCTAATGCCCATCGAGCGGATTTATTTTTTAAATCCAGCGGTTTCGGAATCAGTAAGCCCATCGCATAAGTAACGGAACTGCCAAGGCTGTTACCGAGCGTGGCGACACTCAGTAGCCAAAGCATCTGAGCGGAAAATAAATCGCTGTTTGTTAGACTGATTTGCGTTGCCAAAGTGGTAAAAATAATTTCGGAATTACCCGGTAACACCGTCGCACTTAAAAATGCGCTTAGAAACATTGTGAACATTTGATTTTCTTCCGAAAAGAATAAACTCAATAAAGAAGTTATGTAATCCGCCATACTGGTTTTTTGTAATTTTTTTGTTAAATATCCGAACTAATTATTTTAACAAAAGTTTGAGGTTTAGTTTCAATTTGATCTGTATCAAAAAGTGCTTTTGATTTACCTCAATATAATGACAATTTTGTTTTGAGGGATTGAGGTAACAGGTCTATAATTCTCAACAATTTCTGTAATTTTTCAAATTTATATTTAAGGGTTATAAATGTTTTCTCCTGCTGAAATGGCAAAAATCGCTGAAGACGGTGCAGTTTATAAAGCGACTAAACATCAATTATATTCTTTCATCTCCGCAATTTTAGCAGGCGGTTTTATCGGACTTGCATTCGTATTTTACACTACAACGCAAACCGGTTCGGCGGATATGCCGTGGGGGATGGCGAAATTGGTCGGCGGTACGGTTTTCTCATTAGGCGTTATCCTATGCGTGGTATTCGGTGCGGAATTATTTACCTCATCGACATTAACCGCAGTAGCGAAAGCGACGCATCGTATTACTTGGTTTCAAATGTTTAAAAACTGGTGCATTGTGTACGGCGGTAATTTTATCGGCGGTTTAAGCGTAGTGGTTTTGATTTGGCTTTCCGGTCAAATTATGGCGGCGAACGGTCAATGGGGCTTAACCATTCTTAAAACGGCACAACATAAAATCCATCATACTTGGATGGAGGCTTTTACCCTCGGCATTTTATGTAACATGATGGTGTGTCTTGCGGTATGGATGGCAAATGCAGGAAAAAGCCTAACGGACAAAGCGTTTATTATGATTATGCCGATTGCATTATTCGTTTCATCAGGTTTCGAACACTGCGTGGCAAATATGTTTATGATCCCGATGGGGATGATGATTGCACATTTTGCCTCACCTGAATTTTGGACGGCAATTAACGTTGATCCGGCACAATTCGCAGATTTAGATTTATATCATTTTATTGTGAAAAATTTAATTCCGGTGACATTCGGTAATATTGTCGGCGGGGTATTTTTCATCGGCTTAGTGCAGTGGTTCTTATATATCCGTAAGCACTAACATAATTTCAATTTAAGCGGTTTTATTTGGGGAATTTTTTGCAAAAACGACCGCTTGTACAGCTTAATTTACTAACAAATAGAGGACTTAAAATGACTCAACTAACTGAAGCTCAACAAAAAGCATGGGCAGGGTTTACTGGTGGCGACTGGCAAACTGAAGTAAACGTACGTGATTTTATCCAAAAAAACTATACTCCGTATGAAGGCGACGAGTCTTTCTTAGCTGGCGCAACCGCTGCGACAACTAAGTTATGGGAAGAAGTGATGGAAAAAATTAAAGTTGAGAACAAAACTCACGAACCGTACGATATTGATTGCGACATTCCATCAACGATTACTTCTCACAAAGCGGGTTATATCGATCAAGCTTTAGAGAAAATCGTAGGTCTTCAAACTGATGCGCCGTTAAAACGTGCGATCATCCCGTTCGGCGGTATCAAAATGGTTAAAGGTTCTTGCGATGTTTATCGTCGTACCTTAAACCCTGAAGTAGAAAAAATCTTTACCGAATATCGTAAAACACATAACCAAGGTGTGTTCGATGTTTATACGCCGGATATTTTACGTTGCCGTAAATCAGGTGTAATTACCGGTCTTCCGGATGCTTACGGTCGTGGTCGTATTATCGGTGACTACCGTCGTTTAGCCGTGTACGGTGCGGATTTCTTAATGAAAGACAAGCAAAAACAATTTGCTTCATTACAACCTCGTTTAGAAGCGGGTGAAGATATCCAAGCCACAATTCAATTACGTGAAGAAATCGCAGAACAACACCGTGCATTAGGTCAAATCAAACAAATGGCCGCATCATACGGTTTCGACGTTTCTCGTCCGGCGGAAACCGCACAAGAAGCGGTTCAATGGACTTACTTCGCATACCTTGCTGCGGTTAAATCACAAAACGGTGCGGCAATGTCATTCGGTCGTGTATCTTCATTCTTAGATATCTATATCGAACGTGACTTAAAAGCAGGTAAAATCACAGAAGAAGAAGCACAAGAGTTAATCGACCATTTAGTAATGAAATTACGTATGGTTCGTTTCTTACGTACACCTGAATACGATCAATTATTCTCAGGCGACCCAATGTGGGCAACTGAAACGTTAGCAGGTATGGGCTTAGACGGTCGTACATTAGTAACCAAAAACAGCTTCCGTATCTTAAATACCCTTTACACAATGGGTCCGTCACCGGAACCGAACTTAACTATCCTTTGGTCTGAACAATTACCGGACGGTTTCAAACGTTATTGTGCGAAAGTATCAATCGATACTTCATCAGTACAATACGAAAACGATGACTTAATGCGTCCTGATTTCGATAACGACGACTATGCAATCGCATGTTGCGTATCTCCGATGGTTGTCGGTAAACAAATGCAATTCTTCGGTGCGCGTGCAAACTTAGCGAAAACAATGTTATACGCAATCAACGGCGGTATCGATGAAAAATCAGGTATGCAAGTCGGTCCGAAAACAGCACCGATTACAGACGAATACTTAAACTTCGACGATGTAATGGCTCGTATGGATCACTTCATGGATTGGTTAGCGACACAATATGTGACCGCATTAAATATCATCCACTTTATGCACGATAAATACAGCTATGAAGCCGCATTAATGGCATTCCACGATCGTGACGTATTCCGTACAATGGCGTGCGGTATCGCAGGTCTTTCCGTTGCGGCTGACTCATTATCTGCAATCAAATATGCAAAAGTGAAACCGGTTCGCGGCGATATCAAAGATAAAGACGGTAACGTAGTCGCTACAAACGTCGCGTTAGACTTCGAAATCGAAGGCGAATATCCGCAATTCGGTAACAACGATAACCGTGTAGATGAAATCGCTTGTGACTTAGTTGAACGTTTCATGAAAAAAATCCAAACGCACAAAACTTACCGCAATGCGACTCCGACACAATCAGTACTTACTATCACTTCTAACGTGGTTTACGGTAAGAAAACCGGTAATACGCCTGATGGTCGTCGTGCTGGTGCGCCGTTCGGCCCGGGTGCAAACCCAATGCACGGTCGTGACCAAAAAGGTGCGGTTGCGTCATTAACTTCTGTTGCAAAACTTCCGTTTGCGTATGCGAAAGACGGTATTTCATATACCTTCTCAATCGTACCAAACGCATTAGGTAAAGATTACGAAGCACAAAAACGTAACCTTGCAGGTCTAATGGACGGTTACTTCCACCACGAAGCAACTGTTGAAGGCGGTCAGCACTTAAACGTAAACGTATTAAACCGTGAAACATTATTAGATGCGGTTGAGCATCCGGAAAAATATCCGCAATTAACCATTCGTGTATCCGGATATGCGGTACGTTTCAACTCTTTAACTAAAGAGCAACAAATGGACGTAATTACTCGTACATTTACCGAATCAATGTAATCCCTCACATTGACCTTTTAAAGCGGTCGGATTTTGCAAAAATTTTGCGGAATCCGACCGCTTCTTTATTGATATTCTGTTAAAATAATTACAACGAATTTATATTTGCTACTGAAGGAATCATATATGTCTATTGCTCGCTATCACTCATACGAATCTTGCGGCACGGTTGATGGTCCGGGAATCCGCTTTATTCTATTTTTACAAGGTTGTTTAATGCGTTGTAAATACTGCCATAATCGTGATACGTGGGATCTTGACGGCGGTAAAGAAATCAGTGTCGAAGATCTGATGAAAGAAGTGGTAACCTACAAGCATTTTATGAAAGCGACCGGCGGCGGTGTAACTGCATCCGGCGGCGAAGCCGTGTTACAAATGGAGTTTGTGCGAGATTGGTTTAGAGCCTGTAAAGCGGAAGGCATTGACACTTGTTTGGATACTAACGGTTTTGTTCGTCACTATAGCCCGGTAGTTGATGAAATGCTTGAAGTGACGGATTTAGTGATGCTCGACTTAAAACAGCTAAATGATGAAATCCACCAAGATTTAATCGGCGTATCCAATAAACGTACGCTTGATTTTGCTCGTTACCTACAAAAATTAAATAAACGCACTTGGATTCGTTATGTTGTTGTGCCGGGCTATACCGATGACGATGATTCCGCACACCGCTTAGGACAATTTATCCAAGGTATGCAAAATATTGAGAAAGTCGAGTTACTGCCATATCACCGTTTAGGCGCGCATAAATGGGAAACGCTCGGTTATAAATATGAATTGGAAGGCGTATTACCGCCGCCGAAAGAAACGATGGATCGCTTAAAAGCGATTATTGAAAGTTACGGTCATACCGTAAAATACTAATCGTACAAGCGGTCGAATTTAATCTGTTTTTTGTAAAAAATAGGCTGAATTCGACCGCTTTTTACTTGAAAGACTTGATCTTTTCCTTCCTTAACCCAATCATAAGAGAACTTTTTGACTAAACAAAAGGAATTAATAAACAATGTCTAATCCTCTTTTAAATTACACCGGTTTACCTGCATTTTCACAAATTAAACCGGAACATATCCAGCCTGCGGTAGAAGCAGTAATCAAAGAATGTCGTGATACCATTGAACAAGTTGCCCGAATCGAAAACCCGACTTGGGAAAATTTCTATATGCCGCAAGCGATTGCCGGCGATAAATTTGCGCGTGCGTGGTCGCCTGTCGGTCATTTAAACGGCGTGAAAAACTCACCGGAATTGCGTGAAGCATACCAAGCCTGCTTGCCGCTACTTTCTGAATACAGCACTTGGGCGGGACAACACCAAGGTTTGTATCAAGGTTATGTAAAACTGAAAAACTCACCGGAATTCGAGAGCTATTCGCTTGTACAGAAAAAAGCGATTGAAAACAGCCTACGTGATTTTGAGCTTTCGGGGATTTCATTACCGGCGGATAAACAAAAACGCTATGGCGAAGTGTCCGCTCGTTTATCGGAACTCAGCTCACAATTCAGTAACAATGTATTGGATGCGACCATGGGTTGGGATATCGTGATCACAGACGAAGCACAGCTCAAAGGCTTACCTGAATCCGCTTTAGAAGCGGCAAAACTTTCTGCAGAAAGCAAAGGTCAAAAAGGCTATCGTTTTACTTTGGAGTTCCCAAGTTACTATCCGGTACTCACTTACTGCGAAAACCGTGAATTACGTGCGGCAATTTATAAAGAATATGCAACTCGTGCTTCCGATCAAGGTTCAAATGCGGGTAAATGGGACAACTCGGCAAATATTGATGAAAAACTCAAATTACGCTTAGAAATGGCGCAGTTATTAGGGTTTGAAACTTACGCTGATCTTTCTCTTGCTACGAAAATGGCGGAAAATCCGCAGCAAGTGGTGGATTTCTTAGAAGATTTAGCCAAACGTTCAAAAGCACAAGGCGAAAAAGAATTAGCGGAATTACACGCTTTTGTTGAGCAGGAATACGGTGTAACCGAACTTCAGCCGTGGGATATTGCATTCTATAGCGAAAAACAAAAACAAGCGTTATATGCGATCAATGATGAAGAACTTCGCCCGTATTTCCCGGAAGATCGCGTACTTTCAGGCTTATTTGAATTAATGAAACGTATTTTCGGCTTACGTATCGAAGAAAAATTTGGGATTGATACTTGGCATGAAGACGTGCGATTCTTCCAAATTTACGATGAGCAAAACGAAGAACGCGGTTCATTCTATTTAGATTTATACGCACGTGAAAATAAACGTGGCGGTGCATGGATGGACGATTGTATCAACCAAAAACGTTTAGCGGACGGTTCGTTACAAAAACCGGTAGCATACTTAACTTGTAACTTTAATAAACCAATTGGTGATAAGCCGGCGCTGTTTACGCATGATGAAGTTACTACCTTATTCCATGAGTTTGGTCACGGTATCCACCATATGCTCACTCAAATTGATATTGGTGATGTTGCCGGAATCAACGGTGTACCGTGGGATGCAGTGGAATTACCAAGCCAATTCTTAGAAAACTGGTGTTGGGAAGCGGAAGCGCTTGAATTTATTTCGGGGCATTATCAAACCGGTGAACCGTTACCGAAAGATAAATTAACTCAGTTACTCAAAGCGAAAAACTTCCAAGCGGCAATGTTTGTACTAAGACAGCTAGAATTCGGTTTATTCGATTTCCGCTTGCATTTGGCACAGCCTCGTGAAGACCTGGTATTAGATACCTTAAAAGCAGTAAAAGCGGATGTTGCCGTGGTTCGCACACCTGAATGGGTACGTACACCGCATAGCTTTAGCCATATTTTCGCAGGTGGCTATGCAGCAGGTTATTACAGCTACTTATGGGCGGAAGTATTATCGGCGGATGCCTTTGCTAAATTTGAAGAAGACGGTATTTTCAACCGAGTTACCGGTCAATCTTATTTAGATAATATTCTGACTCGCGGCGGTTCGGAAGAACCGATGGTATTGTTTGAACGCTTCCGCGGTCGCAAGCCAACCTTAGACGCTTTATTACGCCATAAAGGTATTGCGAACTAACCCCGCTCCATTCTTACAAGCGGTCAAATTTGCAAAAAATCTTGCAAATTCGACCGCTTATCTTTTTTTTATCGACTAAATCGCTATAATCTTGATAAATCAAATAATTAAGAGAAAACACAATGTCTTTAGATTTATCCGATATCCGCCAACAAATTACCCAACTTGACCGCCATTTACTCAAATTACTTGCCGAGCGTCATCGTCTCGCTTTTGATGTGGTGCGTAGCAAAGAAATCACACAAAAGCCGTTACGTGATATCGAACGGGAAAAAGCGTTATTACAAGCATTGGTGAGCCATGCCGAAGCGGAAAATTATCAATTAGATCCGCAATATGTCACACAAATATTCCAGCGTATTATCGAAGATTCGGTGCTGACTCAGCAAAATTATCTGCAAAATAAATTAAACGCGCAAAAAGAACAAAATGTATCGATTGCCTTCCTAGGTATGCGCGGTTCTTATTCCAATATGGCGTCTCGTCAATTTGCGAAAAAATATCAAGGTTCTTTAATTGAATTGAGCTGTGATTCGTTCCAACAAGTGTTTGATAAGGTGAGTGAGGGTGAAGCCGAATTCGGTGTACTTCCGCTTGAAAACACCACATCAGGTTCAATCAATGACGTATATGATTTACTGCAACATACCGATTTGGCGGTGGTCGGTGAATTGGCTTATCCGATTAAACATTGCGTACTGGCAAACGGCAATATTGATCTTGCTGAAATTGATACTTTGTACAGTCACCCGCAAGTGATTCAACAATGCAGCCAGTTTATTCAAAGTCTGAATAAAGTCCATATCAAATATTGTGAAAGCAGCTCGCACGCCATGCAGATGGTCGCTCGTTTGAATAAGCCGAATATTGTCGCATTAGGCAATGAGGACGGCGGAAAGCTCTACGGTTTAACCAATATCAAAACCGATATTGCCAACCAACAGAATAATATCACGCGCTTTATCGTAGTGGCAAAACAAGCGATTAACGTTTCGCCGCAAGTACAAACAAAAACGTTATTACTGATGACCACATCTCAACAAGCCGGTGCATTAGCGGATGCGTTGATGGTGTTTAAACAGCATCAAATCCGCATGACCAAATTGGAATCTCGTCCGATTTACGGTAAGCCTTGGGAAGAGATGTTCTATATAGAATTACAAGCGAATATTCATTCCGAAAATACGCAACAAGCGTTAAAAGCATTGGAAAACGTAACCAGCTATATCAAAGTATTAGGCTGTTACCCGAGTGAAATTATTGAGCCGGTAAAGCTGTAACAAGCGGTTAAATTTTAAGATTTTTTTGCAAATTCTTAGCGGAATAAATGGTTAAGGAGAGATTGTTATGGTAGATCGTTTAAAGATAGATACGTTGGAAGATGCATTTTATTCATTAGAAGAAACCATTAAACAGCTTTCGGATTTAGCGTGGTTTACTCAACAAAAATGGATTGTTCAAGATACCTTAATTGCCGGTGCGATTCAGAAATTCGAATTCGTTTATGAACTCAGTTTAAAAATGATGAAACGCCAATTACAACAAGAAGCGATTAATAACGATGATGTCGGTGGATACGGTTTCAAAGATATTTTACGTGAAGCGTTACGTTTAGGAATAATCAATGATATGAGCAAGTGGGTGGAGTATCGAGATATGCACAATATCACTTCGCACACTTATGACCAGCAAAAAGCGGATGCCGTTTATAGCCGAATAAGTGATTTTCTTGAACAAAGCCGTTTTTTAGTAGAGCAATTACGCCGGAGAAACCAAGATGATAAGTGATTACAGCCTTGATATTCAGCCTGAAGAATTACGCATCGTAAAAGAAATTCTACAAAAATATGTACCGAATTTAGCGGTATGGGCGTTCGGTTCACGAGTCAAGGGCACTGCTAAAAAATATTCCGATCTTGATCTTGCCATTATTACGGATACACCCTTAACTTTTTTAGAAAGTGATCATTTGCGAGAAGCCTTTTCAAAATCGGATTTAGTGTGGAAAGTCGATATTGTCGATTGGGCAAACACAAGCGAAAGCTTCAGGAAGATTATTCAGCAACGTTATGTTGTGATTCAATAAACCCATAACCTACGAGAGTGATAGATTTTAATCTATTGCTCTCTCATTTTTTAGTTTTATGTCGAAGTTAGTTAGAGTGGCATTACCCGTGCCGTTACATCGTTATTTTGATTATTTACTGCCGCCTTTTTTGTCGGCGGTCAAAGGCGTGCGTGTTGAAGTGCCTTTCGGTAATCAAACGAAAATCGGCGTGGCGGTGGATTTCCCTGAAACAAGCGATGTGCCTGAAGATAAGCTAAAACCGATTAAAGCGGTATTAGATTTAGAACCGATCTTTGACGAAGAAATTTGGACACTGCTTCGTTGGGCGGCTCGTTATTATCATGCGCCTATCGGCGAAGTGGCGATCAATGCTTTGCCGGTTAAATTACGTAACGGCGATAGTACCGAAAGATCGCAACCGGATTACTTTACTGTTACTGAGGCAGGGCGAGCAGCATTGCTCTCGGGTGAGAACAAGCGGGCCAAAAAACAGCAAGATTTACTGGCGAAACTGGCAGAAATTGCAAATTTTTTTGAAAAACCGGCCGCTTGTAGTCAATCGGCTTGGAAAGGGCTATTGGAAAAAAACTATATCGAACCGGTTAATGTGCCGTTTGAGCCGCAACATTGGCAAAAAAAATTGCAAAATCGACCGCTTGTAAACTTACATAATCGATTAGTGTTGAATAAACAGCAAAGCTTAGTGGTGAGCCGTTTAACGGTACAAAACGGTTTCGAAGCTTTTTTATTAAATGGCGTAACCGGTTCGGGCAAAACCGAAGTGTATTTGCAAGTGATCGAAGAGGTGTTAAAGCGAGGCGAGCAAGTATTGGTGTTAGTGCCGGAAATCGGACTGACCCCGCAAACGGTACAACGATTTAAAGCCCGTTTTAATGTTGAAATTGACGTGCTGCATTCGAATATGAATGAAACCGAGCGCTTGAATGCTTGGTTGCGAGCAAAAAACGGTGAAAGTGCGATTATCATCGGCACGCGTTCGGCATTGTTCAGCCAGTTTGAGAAATTGGGTTTAATCATTATTGATGAAGAACACGATAGTTCTTTCAAACAACAAGACGGCTGGCGTTATCACGCAAGAGATTTGGCAATTTTACGGGCAAAAAATTTACATATTCCGATTATTTTAGGATCTGCAACGCCAAGCTTAGAAAGCGTGCAGAATGCTCAAAACGGCAAGTTTATCGAACTATCTTTAACTGCCCGTGCCGGTAATGCTCAACAGGCGAAACAGCAACTGATTGATTTAAAAACGCAGCGTATTACCGCCGGACTTTCCGACCGCTTATTAGCGATGATGAAACAGCATTTAGAGCAAGGCAATCAGGTGATGTTGTTTTTAAATCGCCGCGGCTTTGCGCCGGTTTTGCTCTGCCATGAGTGTGGCTGGATGTGTGAATGTAACGCTTGTGAAAAGCCTTACACTTATCATCAGAAACAGAAAATCTTGCGTTGTCATCATTGTGCTTCACAGCGAGTGATCCCTCGCCAGTGCGGGCATTGCGGCTCAACCAATCTGATTACCACCGGAGTGGGGACGGAGCAGTTGGAGCAAGTGTTAAGTGAGCAATTCCCAACTTACCAAATTAGCCGTATCGACCGAGATTCCACCACTCGTAAAGGAGCATTGGAAAATCACTTAAATGATATCCGAGAAGGTAAAAGCCAAATCCTGATCGGTACGCAAATGTTAGCGAAAGGGCATCATTTCCCGAATGTTACATTGGTGGCGATTGTAAATGTGGATTCGGCATTGTTTTCGACCGATTTCCGTGCGGAAGAACGTTTGGCACAGCTTTATGTGCAAGTGGCAGGACGTGCCGGACGGGAGGAAAAGCAGGGCGAAGTGGTGTTACAAACGCATTATCCGGAACATCCGTTGCTCAAGACTTTGTTAGAACAAGGTTATTTGGCGTTTGCACAAGAAGCGTTAAAAATGCGTAAAGTGATGGGCTTGCCGCCGTTTGCTGCGCAAGTATTGCTACGAGCAACCGGCAAAGATAATCAGCAAGTAGTAAATCTTTTGCAAAATTTGACCGCTTATTTTCAGCAAAAATGTACGGAACTCGGTTTGCAAGATATCCAGCTTCTACCGCCTTTTTCCGCCCCGATGGCAAAAAAAGCAGGGCATTATCGCTGGCTGTTATTAATTCAACATCGCTCAAGAGGCATATTACAACAGTTGATCGATCAATTTGATTTGGATAAAGCCAATTTAGGCTTACAAAATAATATTCGTTTAACCTTAGATATTGATCCGCAAGAAATCGGCTAACAACGGATTCATACAACAAGCGGTCTGATTTTCCATATTTTTTACAAAAAATAACGAAAATCAGACCGCTTAATAATGTATGTTATTTTTCTTTCCAATAGCCTAGCCATTCTTTTAAAGAAAGCATTATGCTGTCCATTGCACCGGATTGCGGAATAAAATAGGCAAAATTAATGTATTCTTTTGGGGTTACGCCGTGTCCTATACTCGCCGGAAGCACTTCAAATCCTTGTTTTTCAAATAACATTTTGGCACGTTTCATATGCCATTGATTGGTGACTAAAATAATCTTATTAATACCCTCTTTCGCTAATAGCTCACGTGAAAATTGAGCGTTTTCTTTGGTGGTTTTGGCTTTTTCTTCCAGCCATTGAGTCGGTACGCCGAAGAAATACTGAAACTCATTCGCCATGGTTTTAGCTTCGGACGTGCCGTTCGGGCTACTACCGGTAATCAGTAGCGGTAGCTGCGTTTCTTTTTGCAAATAAGCGGCGTAACGCATTCGCTCTAATGCCTGATTGCCGACGGCGATTGGGTTATAGATTTCTTTGCTATCTCGCACACCGCCGCCTAATACTACAATCGCTTGCGCTTTTTTATAATCTTCTAAAGTCAGATTGTCTTCAGTGACAAGCGAATCGGTTAATTTGGTTGCGACATAAGGGGTGCTGAACAGATAAAGCGAACCGATACCTAAAAAAGCTAAACCGTAGCTGATTTTTTTTAAATTCAACCAATAGCAAATTAATGAAAAAAGCCAAATAACCGCAATATTAAAGGGCGGAAGTGCGATAGCGGTCAGAATTTTGCCGAGATAAAACATAAGAAAGCCTCTAAAAATTTTTGCGTATTTTGCTTGATTTATTGATAGAATGCACACTTTATTTTTCTTAAGTTTTTGAGTGGAACTTGCCGCATTTTACTCTGTCCAAATGCCACATTTGCCAGTAACTCGGTCTTACTCAATAGGCTTTATTTATGAACGAAACACTTTTAGCTCTAAAACAACAATTACAAAAAATTGAAACCCTCATTTTAGATAAAAATGATGTACTGTATTTTGACTATCCTCTGCATTTAAATGTAGGGGATTTATTGATCTATGCCGGTACGGAACAGTTTTTTAAGGACTATAATCTTAATATTCGTCTTCGCCGTAGCCTACAAGGCTTTGATGTGAAAGAAGCGAAAAAATTCGTCACGCCGAATTCAACGATTCTTTGCCACGGCGGCGGTAATTTCGGCGATATTTATCCTTCTATTCAAAAAATGCGAGAAGATTTGGTTAAAGCTTTTCCGAATAATCGCATTATTTTATTACCGCAAACCGCACATTTTTCAAGTCAAGAAGCAATGCAAAAATCGGCGGCAATTTTTGCCGCACACAAAGATTGCCATTTATTTGCGCGTGATATTAAAACCTTTGAAATGATGAAGTCTCATTTCTCCGATAAAGTGCAACTTTCTCCGGATATGGCGCATCAGCTTTACGGGCATTTGCCGCAGAAAGAAATCGCTCATTCGGGTAAGACGCTGTATTTCTTGCGTAAAGATGTGGAAAAAAGCCATATTGAAGCGGAAGTTCAAGCAACATTACCAAACTTGGATCACGTAAAAGATTGGGACGATATTCTGTTACCAAGCGATATTAAATTTGAATTATGGTGCAGCCGTTTATCAAAATTGGCAACTAAATTCAATTTAGGTTTTGTGAAGAATAAAATTAACGATTTGTGGTATCGACACGCACTGGATGTGATTCGTCGCTGTCAAGACGTGTTCCTCGGTTATGATCGCATTGTGACCAGTCGTTTACACGGGCATATTTTTTCCTGCTTATTAGGGTTGCCGAACGAAGTTTGCGATAACTCCTACGGAAAAAACACCGGTTATTACAACCAATGGACAAAAGATATTGATTATGCCAAAACCTATCAACATTAGCGGTAATCTGGTTAAACTGATTGCGGTAACCGTCTTGAGTATGGGGCTTACCATGGTAAGTTCTTTTATTTTGGCGCATATGCTCTCGGTACAAGATCGCGGTACTCATCAGTTGTTTATTACCGCCGTTTCTTATGTCGTTACGATTGCAACCGGCGGGGTTGGGTTTGCATTAGCACTTTCCATGCGTAATAAACAATATTTGCATTGGAAACGTTATTTTATTGCCTTTCTTGCTTTTGCCGTGATTGTGGCGAATGTTGCAATGCTACTGTTTGATTTTACCGCTTACGATGGACTTTTTATCATTAATGTCGTGCTGACGGCAATTCTGACAATGACCTTGGAGAAAAGTAAAATTGATCCGAAGATGAAAGTTTATCGTATCTTAACTTTGCAACAACCGATTTTATTAGTGGCGATTTACGGCTCGGCTTATTGGTTGTTCGGCGAGCAGGAATTTAAGGTCGTACTTTATCTTTTAATCTTATTCAGTTCCATTCAAGCGATCGCTTGTTTGTTTTATCTGGCAAAAATCGATAAATCCTTTAAAAATAAGAATGAAGTCAGTGAAATTGATCGTAAGTTTTTCCTGAAAACTTGGGGCAAGCAAAATTTATTACAAATTTTCGGCGCTACCACTTCAAGCTTGGATAAATTTTTGATTATGGCGTTTATGGGTAATTACGTACTCGGGCTTTATACGGTATGTATCGCTTTCGATTCGCTGATGACTAAATTTATCAATATGTTGGCGGATTACTATTATTCGGGATTATTGAATAATTTAAACCGCATTAAAGCGGTATTGGCTGTTGTTGCCTTAATGAGTGTCGGCGCAATTGTGTTAGTACCGTTACTTGCCGAGCCGGTAATTAGCTTTTTCTTTAGTAGTAAATATGTTGAAGTGGCGGACGTATTGATTTGGTTTATTATCAATTCTATCTTAGCCGGGCTTTCTTGGATTCTCTCGCAAAATATGTTGCTGTTAGGCAAACAGGTCTTGCTGTTTACCCGCCAAATTTTGTCGATTGCAGTCTTTGTCGGATTATTCTATTTACTGCGTGATGAGCAGTTATATGGTGTGGCGTATGCCTTTATCGGCGGTAGCTTAACACGTCTGATAATTTCAATTATTTACTACTTTAAATACCCTGTAATACAAACTACGGTAGAACCAAAATGAAAAAATTTCTTATCTCTCTCGATAAAGACATACAACGCAGAGAGCTTTTCTTTTCCCAAGCGGATACGGCCGACTTTACGGTATTTAGTGCAATTAATACGATGAATGTCGAGCAAAGCGAACTTGAACAGCGTTTTGACTTTGCTAAATTTGAACAACGTTACGGGCGTAAAGTCACTAAAGGTGAAATCGGTTGTACGATGAGCCATTTAGGTGTGTACGAATTAATTGTCAATGACGAAATGATTAATGAAGACGATTATGCACTGGTATGTGAGGATGACTGTTTATTTGCGGTGAATTTTCAGCAAAATTTGACCGCTTTACTTAATGAAAAGCTCAATGCGGATATCGTATTAGTCGGTCAATCGAAAATTCTCAGTTTTGATGATACGGAATTAGCGATTAACTATCCGACTACTTTTCGTTTTCTGCAAAAGAAAATCGGCGAAACCGAATATCGTTATGCTTATCCGTATAAAAACTATTTTGCCGGCACGGTGGCTTATTTAATTAAAAAATCGACCGCTCGTAAGTTTTTAGCACAAAAAGCAGCGACATTACCGTTTTGGTTGGCGGACGATTACATTTTATTCGGTCAGCAATTTGCGATTAATACTTTAGTCGTTCGTCCGCTGATGGCGATTGAGAACCCGGATTTAGTCAGTAATTTGGAAAACTTACGCGGTTCGATTTCAAATAATATGTTCAAAAAAGTATTAAAATTTCCGCTTAAAAAATTGTTAGCGATTAAGAGAAACTTATAAATGACGGCATTGATTAACCTTTTTTATATTTATGATCCGTGGTTTTTCCATGTAGTCCGAATGAGCTTATTAACCGGCTTTTTAGCGTTATTATGGTTAGGCTATAAATGGTATAACAAAACCCAAAAAAGTTTCGTAGTACCGGTCGATAGCTTAATCGCTTGTATCGCATTAATCGGTTTATCGGTTATTCCTCTGCTAATTAACGGCACGCGAGAGTTAGGCGTAATCAGTATGTACGTTAAATTATTGATTGCCTTTATTTTCGGTATTGTGATTTACAACCTGCTCTATCAAACCGAACAAGGAAAATCGCATTTAATTCGAGATCTGAAAATTGGAATCGGTGTACAGGCAACCATCGGTTTCTTAGCATTATTGGGCATAGCCTTATTTATTGAATTGGCATTAAATACTAATGCCGAAATGCGCGGACATTTAAGCCGCTTTATCGGTTCGGAGCAGGAATATCGTTTATATAACTTAACGTCTTCGGCATTTTTCCCGTTAAGTATTTTCTATATGTTGTTACTGCATTTTTTATTGGCATATCATCATAAAACGGAAAAATTAAATGCGGTTTACGTATTTCTATTGTTGTTTATCGGGCTGATTGCCGGACGTACGTTCCTGACGTTTTCAATTGTGAGTTTAGTACTGTATTTTCGTCGTCATTACCTTACGGCTGTTATTGCGTTTGCTGCGGTTGTGTTGTTTTTAGCTTATAACTATCCGACTCACCCTTATGTAGAACACGCCCTCGAACCGGTAATCAACTTAATTAATGGTGGTGATCGCCTAAGTTCTTCAACCGACACGCTAATGAATAAGCATCTATTTATGCCGGAAGTGAAGCAATTAATTATGGGTGACGGTCAATATTATGTAAACGGTGGCAGTTATTACGGTGGTTCGGATTCCGGCTTTATTCGCCAAGCATTATATGGCGGTGTCGGCTATATTTTCGTGTGCTTTATCTTTACCGCATATTTTGTTAAACGAGTGGCAGATAATTGGTTAAACGGCAGCTGGAAATTTACGCTTTCCACTTTAGCATTATTGAGCGTATTGAATATTAAAGCGGATACTTACGCTTATCCGGGCATTATGTTCGTCTTGTTAATGTTCTTATCTTTGTTCGGAACAAGCGGTCGAATTAAAGTATTTTTTAACAAAAATAGCGAGGCAAAAAATGTTTAGTATTATTGTGCCTTCTTACAATCGTAACCAAGAAATCCCGGCATTATTAGAAAGCTTGACTAAACAAACGCTACAAAATTTTGAAGTGATTATCGTCGATGATTTTTCTCAACAACCGGTTACGGTAACGCAAGCGTATCCTTTTACAGTCAAAGTGATCCGTAATAATCCGAATAAAGGGGCGGCAGGTAGCCGTAATGTTGGGGCGGAACACGCAAGTTATGAATGGCTACTATTCCTTGACGACGACGACCATTTTGCCGATCAAAAATGTGAAGTCTTAGCACAAGAGATCGCACAACATCCACAGGCAAATTTTATCTACCATCCGGCAGAATGTTTGATGGTAAACGAAGGATTCAGCTATGTGACGAAGCCGCTTCCAAGTGAAAAATTGAATTTAGATGCGATATTACTTGCTAATAAAATCGGTGGTATGCCGATGTTAGGCATTAAAAAATCGTTCTTTTTTGAATTGGGCGGTTTAGCGACCGATTTAAAATCGTTGGAAGATTATGAGTTTGTATTGAAAGCATTATCCAACCCGAATTTTTCGCCCTTATTTGTCGATCAACCGCTTAGTATTTGTGGTTTTCATACCAAACGTGCCAGCGTTTCGACCAATACGACTAATACCGAATTGGCATTGGCGGCAATTCGACAAAAATATGTGCAAACGGATACTCAAGCGGCAAATTTTGCAATGAACTCGCTGTATATTTTAGCTTACCCTTATGCAATGAATCTTTCTCGTCAAGCGGCAAGTTATTATTTGCAAATGTTCAAACGTAGCCATAGCTTAAAACATTTGATTATTGCAATGGTTACATTTATTTCGCCAAAATTGGCAATTAATATGAAAAGGTTTATTTAATGAAATTCTCTGTTTTAATGTCTTTGTATATCAAAGAAAATCCGCAGTTTTTAAGAGAATGTTTTGACAGCTTAAAAGCACAAACTCGACTGGCTGATGAAATCGTGGTGTTATTTGACGGAAAAGTTACACCGGAATTAGATGCGATTGTAGTGGAATACGAACAACAGCTTCCGATTAAAGCGGTGCGTTTTGAGCAAAATCGCGGTTTAGGTAAAACCCTGAACGACGGCTTAAATTATTGCTCGCACGAATGGGTTTTTCGTATGGATACCGATGATATTTGCTTACCGGAACGTTTTGAAAAACAGGTGGCTTTTATCGAGCAAAATCCGGATACGATTATTTTTGGCGGACAAATTGCCGAATTCGGAGAGAATATTCAAGATATTGTTGCTTATCGAAATGTACCGACTAAAGCGGAAGATATTGTAAAATTTACCCGCTTGCGTTGTCCGTTTAATCATATGACGGTTGCTTATAAAAAATCCGCAGTTCAAGCGTGCGGCGGTTATCAAGATTTACAAGAAGACTATAATCTTTGGGTAAAAATGGTGGCAAACGGCAATAATGTGGCGAACTTAGCCGATTTATTAGTCTATGCTCGAGTAGGCAACGGCATGGTAAGCCGCCGTCACGGTTGGAATTATTTCAAAAGCGAATGGCGTTTAATGAAGCTGAAAAACGAATGTAAAATTCATGATCCTTTAACCGGATTCGTCATTTTCTTAATGCGAGGTTTGCCGAGAATTTTACCGCTTGCGGCTCTTAAAGCGATTTACGGTTTAATGCGAAAATAGTAAAAAGGCGTATCCAATGATACGCCTTAATTTTTTATTGATTACGTAGAATCTCGTTCATTAATTGCAAATCAATATGGCAATAACCGTTCGGATTCTTGTCTAAATAATCTTGATGATATTCTTCCGCCGGGAAATAATGTTCTAGCATCATATTTTCTACCGCAAGCGGCTCTGCATATTGTGCTTGTAAATCGGCAAGTGCTTGATTGATAACAGGTATGTCTTGCGGATCAACATAATAAATCCCGGTACGATATTGAATGCCTTTATCCGCACCTTGTTGGTTTACACTTACCGGATCAATCACTTTAAAATAGTAATCTAATAATTTTGCTAGGCTGATTTTATCCGCATCGTAAGTCACTTTTACTACTTCCGCATGACCGCTGCCGGCACACACTTCTTGATAACTCGGGTTTTCAGTATTGCCGTTCGCATAACCTGATTGTGCATCAAGCACTCCGTTAATACGTTGCATAAAGGCTTCCGTACCCCAAAAGCACCCGCCCGCCAAATAAATTTCTCGAATGTTCGCCATATTTTCTCCTGTTTGTAAAATTTTCACGGAATCAGACCGCTTGTATTAAGTTTTCATAGCATATAGTGATTTATCCGAGAGTACAAGGTGTTAGTTGCTCTTGGCTTTTTTATTTCTTAATGATTTCATTAGTATCGGAAGCAGAAGTAATCCCGAAAGGCTATATTAATTTTGTCTATTATCATTCTACAACCCAGCGCAATGGGGATAGCATAATGCTTTCCCTAAAAGAATGGTTGAGCTATTGAAAGGCTTCTATATCGTTATTTTATAAGGGCATATAACCCCCTATTTTATGTCCTTTTTCTTTGATTTATCTCTTCTAAACCTACATCATTTTTCATATCTTATTTACCTTAATTTGTTAAATAAATTAATAGTAGAATATTTAATGAAACAGTGTTTTAATTTTTTTAGTGATCTATGTCACAAATTGTGAAATATTAGATTGAAACAGATAAAGTCATAGTTATAATTGCGATTAATTCAAATTAAAAACTACTAGGAGTTAATTATGGATATTTATCAAAATTTTCACCCAAATGATGCAAAGCATTACGATACCCAACGTTTAAGAAAAGAATTTTTAAAAAGTGATCTTTTTAAAAAAGGGGAAATATCTATTTTATATAGTCATATAGATAGATTAGTTGCTATCGGAGCCTGTCCTGAATCAGTACTTAAACTAGATGATGTAATTGATAAGAAAGCATTTGGTACTAATTACTTTCTAGAACGCAGAGAATTAGGAATCGTAAATTTAGGCTCTAAAGTAAAAGTAAGCTGTTCTTCAGGAGAGTTCATTTTGGAATATCTTGACGCACTTTATTTAGGAAAGGGTACTGAGAATATTGAATTTACAGCATTAGAAGACTCCGAAGCTTATATTTATTGTTTAAGTGCTCCGGCTCATCACTCTTATCCAAATAAGCTGATTACGAAAAATGATGCTCGTAAAGTACCTTTAGGCAGTCAAGAAAATGCGAATAAAAGAGTAATTAATCAATATTTACATCCGGATGTTTTAGATACATGCCAACTATGTATGGGAATTACTCATCTAGATGAAGGAAGTATATGGAATACTATGCCGGCACATACGCATGAAAGACGTATGGAAGCTTACCTCTATTTTAATGTAAAACCATCACAAGTAGTATTTCATTTCTTGGGAGAACCTCAAGAAACAAGACATATTGTTGTAAGAGATAAACAGCTGATTATTTCTCCAAGTTGGTCAATCCATTCCGGATGTGGGACACAAAATTATAGTTTTGTATGGGGAATGATTGGTGAAAACCAAACTTTCGACGATATGGACTTTGTCGATATGAACGATATTCAATAAATTTTGGGCGAAGGAGCTTTTTATGAAAACTTTCAAATCTTTTACAAAATCAGCAACATTTCTTGCAGTATTAAGTGCAACTTTTTTAGCAAACCAGGCCTATGCGGCAACTGAATTAAAAGTTGCATTTAACCAATCCAAACAACATCCTCAATATCAAGCATTAGAGGATTTAAGCAATAAATTCGAAAGTGCAACACAGGGCAGATATAAACTAACCATTTATCCAAATGAGTTATTAGGCGATCAGCGTGCAAGTTTAGAACTGGTACAAAACGGTGCGATTCAACTTGCGGTTGTAGCAAATCCATTAGTTGAAAACTATGATAAAACTTTTTCTGTATTAGCATTACCTTATCTTTATAAAAGTACAGCACATCAGAAAAAAGTGTATAGCTCAGACATTTTAGATCCTTTATTTTCCTCAACTTCAAAATTCGGTTTTAATGTTTTAGCTGCTTATACTGCTGGTGCTAGAAGTATCTATACTAAAGATAAATCGGTTACAACTAAAGAAGAGTTAAAAGGTAAAAAAATCCGAGTTTTACAATCGGATACGATGTTAAAAACATTAGCTTGTATGGGCGGAACAGGTATGCCAATGAGCCAAGGTGAAGTATATACGGCAATTCAACAAGGTGTGTTAGATGGTGCAGAGAATAATGAAATTACTTATGCAGATCTAAAACATTATGAAGTTGCTCCATTTTTTTCTAGAACACAGCATTTACGTGTAGCCGACTTATTAGTAATTAGTGATATGGCACTTTCTACAATGTCATCGGAGGATCAAGCTACTTTACGCAAATTGGCGAAGGAAAGTATCACAACAGAATTTGATCTTTGGGATAAACAAATTCTTGAGTCTGAAAAACTTGCAAAAGACAAAGGCGCAACCTTTATTGAAGTCGATACAACAATCTTTAGAAATGCTTGTCAAGACGTTCAAAAAGATTTAATCAAATCGCCGGAGCAAAAGGAACTCTTCGATAAAATAACTAATATTTCCGAATAACTTTATATAACTCGGTTAAATTATGTTTAACCGAGTTTACTAATTAAAGGAATAAAATATGCACAATCTTGAACAGAAATCTCTACTTTATTATCTGGAAACTACAAAGAAATTTATTGACTACATTATATCATCTATATGTATTTTTATTGTTGGCTTAATGACTATCTTAGTGACATATCAAGTAGTTGCCAGATATCTGTTTAATAGCCCGAGTAATATTAGCGAAGTACTTTCTCGTTATCTATTTATTTGGTTAATTCTTTTTGGTGGAGCTTATGTGTTTGGTCTAAGAGAACATATGTCTATTGAATTTTTGAAAAATAAATTTTCGGAAAAAACACAAATTATTTTAGATATGTTTTCGGAATTTACTATTCTTACATTTGTAGTAAGTATTATGATTTATGGTGGTTTTAATGCGTCAGTAAGACAAATGTTTCAAGTAGACTCCGCATTAAATTTACCTATAGGCGTCATCTATTCAGCAATACCTATTAGTGGAGCAATCACTATTTTTTATTTTATTTACAATGAATTTAAATTATATAGCAAATTAAAAGAATTAAATAATTAAATTTTAATGAGGTAATATTATGGATACTGCAACTCTTGCTGCTCTCATAATGTTCTTAGGAACAATTTTTTTCTTAATTATAGGCACTCCTATAAGTGTTAGTATTGGCATATCTTCTTTTGCTGCAATGTTATCTATCTTACCTTATCAAGGGGCTGTGATTACTTCCGCACAAAGAATATTCGTAGGCTTAGATTCTTTTGCTTTGGTCGCGATTCCTTTCTTTATTCTTGCCGGGAATATTATGAATAGTGGAGGTATTGCGATTCGATTAGTTAATTTATCAAAGTTAGTTAGTGGATGCTTACCCGGTTCATTAGCCCAAACTAATATTGTTTCAAATATGCTATTTGGCTCAATTAGTGGTTCTGGTGTTGCATCGGCAGCCGCAGTAGGCGGTATTATGTCTCCGATACAAGCAAAAGAAGGCTATGATCCAAGATATAGTAGCGCAGTAAATATTGCTTCTGCTCCGACCGGAATGTTAATTCCACCAAGTAATACTTTAATTGTATATGCAACTATTGCCGGAAGTGTATCTGTTTCTGCTTTATTTATGGCTGGGTATGTACCGGGAATTCTATGGGGATTAGCAGTAATGCTTGTTGCCGGTTTTATGGCGAAGAAACGCGGCTATACAACTAAACAAAAAATGACGAATATGGAGCGTTTAAAAGTCATTATTGATGCATTACCTAGTTTATCGCTTGTAGTGATTGTTATCGGTGGTATTTTAGCCGGGGTGTTTACCGCTACGGAATCATCAGGTATTGCAGTAGTTTATTCATTGATATTGAGTTTATGTTATAGAACACTAGATCTTAAAGCGTTACCTAAGATCTTTTTAGATACTGCTAAAATGTCGGCAATTGTAATTTTTATGTTAGCGACATCATCAATTATGTCTTGGGTAATGGCATTTACTCAAATTCCTAACGCAATTGCTAGCGGCTTATTATCATTAACTGATAATCCTATATTAATCCTATTATTAATAAATATTATTTTATTATTTGTCGGAACATTTATGGACCCGACTCCGGCAGTATTAATTTTTACACCAATCTTCCTACCTATTTGTGTAAGTTTAGGCATGAGCCCAGTACAATTCGGTATTATACTTGTATTTAATTTATCCTTAGGTACTATTACTCCACCAGTTGGACCAATATTATTTACCGGATGTAAAGTAACAAATATTAATATTGAAAGCGTCGTTAAGATTTTAATCCCATACTTTATCGCAATATTTATTGTTCTGATGTTAGTAACTTATATTCCTAGTGTGTCAATGTTATTACCAGAATTAATGGGGCTGGTCGGATAAGAAATCTTAAAAATAAAAAACCACCTTTAAATAAGGTGATTTTTTATTTTTAAAAGCATTATTAAGTTATTATTGATAATTATGATATCCTAACTTTTCAGAAATGTTTTTCCCTGCTGTTTTTAATAAATCGACTAAATTATTCATATTATTTTCATCAAAACGCACCACAGGTATTGAAATAGATATTCCGGCAATTATTTTACCGAATCGATTATAAATAGGGGCGGCAAGACAACGTAAACCTACTTCTTGCTCTTCATTATCTTCAGCATAATTTTTTTTACGAACATCTTCTAATTGTTCTAATAGCACAGCAACATTTTCTAATGTATTAGGTGTATTTTTTTTAAATTCAACGTTTTTTAATAAAACTTGAATTTCATCATTGCTTAAAGATGATAAAAGAATTTTGCCTATTGCAGTACTATAAACAGGGTTTCTTCTACCAATTCGCGAGTACATTCGCAAGCTGTATTCAGAATCAATCTTATGCAAATAGACAATTTCATGTCCGTCTAATGCTCCTAGATGTAATGTTTCATGAGTCAAGGAAGATATATGTAACATTTCTTTATTTGCCAGTGTAATTAAATCTGTATATTCCAGTGCTTTGGAACCTATTTCAAATAGTTTCAAAGTTAGGCTATATTTTTCAGACTCATCTTCCTGAACTACGATTCCCAAAGTTTTCATCGTTTGTAAAAAACGGTAGGTTGTACTTTTTGACATCATTAATCTTTGTGCAAGTTCAGTAATCCCTATGTCTTTTTGCTCAGATAAAGCCTCAATAATACCAAAAACTTTTAAGACCGATGAAACTGCTTCTAGTTGATTATCTTTACTGTTTACCATAGTTTTCTCCGACTAAAATTTAGTGCAGTTATCATATCATAAAATTATTTATTTTAATAAAATAAATAATAAAACATTGTTTCATTATTATTGATTTAGTTATTTTAAATATGTATTATGCTCATATTAATTTAATCATATTCATGTAATGAATAATTGTTCTACATTAGAGGAGATATCATATGAAATTATTTGATTTAACTGGAAAAGTAGCCATCGTTACAGGATGTAATACCGGACTTGGGCAAGGTATGGCTTTAGGGTTGGCGGAAGCTGGTTGTAACATTATTGGAATTAATTTAACAGAACCGTTAGAGACCAAACAAAAGATTGAGACTATCGGTCGTAAATTTATCAATATTGAAGCTAATCTTATGCAACAGGATAGGCTTGCTGAAATTGTGGAAAAAGCGACCGCTATTTTTGGAAAAATAGATATTTTAGTTAATAACGCAGGTATTATTCGTCGAGAAGATGCTATCGATTTTAGCGAGCAGAATTGGGATGATGTCATTAATATTAATTTGAAAACCGTATTTTTCCTTTCACAACTTGTTGCAAAACAATTTATAGCACAGGGCCATGGCGGCAAAATTATTAACGTTGCTTCAATGTTATCTTTCCAAGGTGGTATCCGTGTTCCATCATATACGGCATCAAAAAGTGCAGTAATGGGAATCACTAAAGCTATGGCAAACGAATGGGCAAAATACAATATTAACGTTAATGCGATTGCGCCGGGATATATGGCAACCGATAATACAGCTGCATTAAGAGCTGATGAGAAGCGTAGCCAAGAGATTTTAGATCGAATTCCTGCTGGTAGATGGGGACTTCCTAGTGATTTAGCTGGTCCTTGTACATTCTTAGCATCCTCTGCTAGTGATTATGTAAATGGTTATACTATTGCAGTAGATGGCGGATGGTTAGCGAGATAATTTTATTATTTAAATTATATTTATTCATAAGGTGTTAAAAATGAAAATCGCTCTAATAATGGAAAATAGTCAAGCATCTAAAAATGCTATTATTTTAAAAGAACTAAGAGAGTGTGTGGATCCTAAAGGTCATCAAGTTTTTAATGTTGGAATGACAGACGAAAATGATCATCATCTTACCTATATTCATTTGGGTATTATGGCTAGTATTTTGATTAATTCTAAATCCGTGGATTTTATTATTACAGGTTGTGGTACAGGACAAGGTGCAATGATGTCCTTAAATATTCATCCTGGCGTTGTATGCGGATATTGTCTAGATCCAACAGATGCCTTTTTATTCACTAAAATCAATAATGGGAATGCCTTGTCGCTCGCGTTTGCAAAAGGATTTGGTTGGGGAGCTGAACTAAATGTGCGCTATATCTTTGAAAAAGCATTTACTGGTGTTCGTGGAGAAGGATATCCTTTAGAAAGAAAGAAACCCCAAATTAGAAATGCCAATATTTTAAATCAAGTTAAAAAAGCAGTTATAAAAGATGATTATCTTGAAGTATTACAATCTATCGATACAGAATTACTAAAAGTTGCAGTAGGTAGTAAACAGTTTCAAGAATGCTTCTTTGCCCATTGTCAAGTACCAGAAATCGAACTTTTTGTCCGAAAATTACTATCGAACTAAAATAGTTTACTAATCGGTGACCAAGATGAAAAAACTAGCCCTTTTAGGGGAGTGTATGATAGAGCTGAACGGGGAGCCGTTTGGGCAAATGCGCCAAACTTATGGCGGCGATACGCTTAATACGGCAACCTATTTAGCACGTGTATCTACTCCCGAACAGATTCAAGTATGCTACGTGTCTGCCTTAGGAACGGATAAGCTGAGTCAAGGTATGTTAGCTTATTGGCAGGCAGACGGCATTGATACCCAATGGGTTTTAAAAGACGAGCAGCGTTCGCCGGGGTTATATTTAATTCAATTGGATAAGAAAGGCGAACGGACTTTCTTATATTGGCGCAATCAATCGGCCGCTCGTTATTTATTGCAACATTCGAATTTCCCTCAAGTATTAAGTGAGCTGGATTCGGTGGATATGATTTATTTAAGCGGCATTTCTTTAGTAATCCTGCCTGAAAATGATCGAAAGTTGTTGATTACCTCTTTAGCGAAGTTAAAACAAGCCGGTGTGGAAATTGCCTTTGACAGTAATTTCCGTCCGAAATTATGGGAAAGTCTTGAGCAAGCACAAGCCTGTTATCGTGAGTTATTGCCTTTAGTCGATGTCGCTTTAGTCACATTCGATGATGAGGAGATGTTATGGCAAGATGAAGACGAACAGCAGACTATTGCTCGTTTATCTGCTTATGGGATCGCTAAAATCATTGTTAAACAAGGTAGCCGCGGCGCAGTCGTATGTGAGCATCTGCAACAAACTTTTGTGCCTACGACACCGGTGGAACACGTTGTGGATACCACTTCGGCAGGGGATTCT
Source organism: Actinobacillus lignieresii (assembly GCF_900444945.1). Lineage (NCBI taxonomy): Bacteria > Pseudomonadati > Pseudomonadota > Gammaproteobacteria > Pasteurellales > Pasteurellaceae > Actinobacillus > Actinobacillus lignieresii. Next base: position 288,923 of record NZ_UFRM01000001.1, read on the forward strand.
TTCAATGCCGGATTTTTAGCCGGTTATTTACAAGGCAAGCCTTTAGCGGTGTGTTGCCGTCAAGGTAATCAATTAGCAGGTATAGTGATTCAGCACAAAGGCGCAATTATAGATAAATCGGCGACCGCTCATTTATTCGCCCAATTTAATGCTATGTAGTAAGGAAAAAAATGATGAAATATACAACAGAACAAATTATTGAAAAACTTCGTCAGTTAAAAGTCGTGCCGGTAATTGCGGTAGAACAAGCGGAAGATATTTTACCGTTAGTTAAGACGTTAGCGGAGAACGGTTTACCGGTGGCGGAGATTACTTTCCGCTCGGCTGCGGCGGAAGAAGCGATTCGCTTAGTACGCCAGCATTATCCGGACGTATTGATTGCCGCCGGTACGGTATTAACCGCCGAGCAAGTGGTCAAAGCGAAAAATGCCGGTGCGGATTTTGTCGTGACACCGGGCTTTAACCCGACTATCGTGAAACTGTGCCAAGATTTAGATTTTCCGATTACGCCGGGGGTAAACAATCCGATGTCGATTGAAGCGGCATTATCGTTAGGCATTGAAGCGGTCAAATTTTTCCCAGCGGAAGCCAGCGGCGGTGTGAAAATGATTAAAGCCTTACTCGGTCCTTATGGTAATCTGCAAATTATGCCGACCGGCGGTATCAGCCCGAGCAATATCAAGGACTACCTCGCCATTCCGAATATTGTGGCTTGCGGCGGCTCTTGGTTTGTCGAGAAATCTTTGATTCAAGCGAAGAATTGGGATGAAATCGGTAGATTGGTACGAGAAGCCATAGCACTAACCCACGCTTAATTACAAGCAAGCGGTTTGATTTTCTCTGCTTTTTGCAAAAAACGTGCAAAATCAGACCGCTTGAAAATAGCGTACTAAAAAAGAAAAAGTAATTTGAATCAGCCAGCCGATACTTATCGCAAAAAGTATAGTGCTGATCCCGAAAGTACCGCCGAGCAGAATACCGACCGCACAGGCTGAAACTTCTATTAATGTCCTCACTATACTGATTTTCCAACCGTAACGTAAACAGATTCCCACCATTAACCCGTCTCTAGGGCCAGCCCCCAATCGGCAGGAAAGATAAACCGCCGTACCGATACCGTATATGAGAATTGCGACTAACATATAGCTTACTCTATGAAAGAGCGTTTCGGGCTGTTCGAGAAAACGTACGGTAAGATCGGTAAATAATGCGATTAAAGCAATATTCAGTAATGTGCCTAAACCGAAACGTAATTTAAACGGAATCCAAAGTAATAACACGACAAAACTGATCAGCGCGATAGAGGTGCCGATAGAGATATCCAGCTGTAAGGCTAAGCCTTGCGATAATACCGTCCAAGGTGTTGCACCCAAATTCGCTAAGATCAGTAATCCTTCTGCGATGCCGATAAAAATCATCGTCAATGAAATAATTAAAATGGTATCAAAGCGCAGTTCCCATTGGTGCCGGGCAGACCAACGCATGAGCGGAATCGGTGATTTTTTTGACATAAATGCTCAATTGAGAAAAAACAAGTAATCATTATATCTATTTATATGATTTTAAATAGTAATAATGTGATCAACTTCTCAATTTCGAATATTCATAAGGTAAAATTTTAGAGATTTTTTGTGTAAAAAAAGGTATAGTTATGAAACTTTTTTAGATGGTGTTTTTTTCGGAAAACGACGTATTATTACTTTTCTTTTTGAGGTTTTTTCAAATGAGTGCGTTAAATAGTATCTTAGGTATTGTCGTACTGCTACTGATTGCCTTTGTATTATCAAATAATCGTAAAGCAATCAGTTTCCGTACGGTAATCGGAGCGTTAGTTCTACAAGTCGGTATCGGTGCGATCATCCTTTATTGGGAAACGGGTCGTAAAGGTTTATTAGCGGCAGCGGAAGGTGTGAGTAAAGTTATCAGCTACGGTAACGACGGTATCAGCTTCTTATTCGGCGGCTTGGTCAGCGACAAAATGTTTGAAGTGTTCGGCGGCGGCGGTTTCGTTTTCGCATTAAAAGTGCTTCCTCCGATTATCTTCTTCTCTGCGCTTATTTCCGTTCTTTACTATTTAGGTATCATGCAGATTGTGATTCGAATCCTCGGCGGTGCGTTACAAAAAGTATTAGGCACGTCAAAATCAGAATCGATGTCTGCGGCGGCGAATATTTTCGTCGGTCAAACAGAAGCGCCTCTTTTAGTTAAACCTTACATTAAATCAATGACTAACTCCGAGTTATTCGCGGTAATGTGCGGCGGTTTAGCCTCGGTTGCCGGTGCGGTAATGATTGGTTATGCAGGTATGGGCGTACCGCTTCCGTATTTAATTGCCGCATCGTTTATGGCGGCGCCGGGCGGTTTATTATTCGCTAAAATTCTTCATCCTCAATCAGAACAATTTAAAGACGAATTAAGCGATGACGACATTGAAGAAAAACCTTCGAATGTCATTGAAGCGGCGGCAGTCGGTGCCTTCTCCGGTATGCAATTGGCAATGAACGTCGGTGCAATGTTATTAGCATTTATCGCATTGATCGCAATGCTTAACGGCTTTATCGGTGGCGTATCTTCATTTATCGGTTATGAAAACGTAACGTTACAATCATTATTCGGTTATGTATTCCAACCTTTAGCATGGCTAATCGGTGTGCCTTGGGGAGCCGAATCGCAAGTAGCCGGTTCGTTAATCGGTCAGAAATTAATTTTAAATGAATTCGTCGCTTATGCCGATTTCGTGAATTACTTAAAACCGGAAGCGGCGGTTGCGTTAAGTCCGAAAACAATCGCTATCATCACTTTCTCACTATGTGGTTTTGCAAACTTAAGCTCAATCGCAATCTTAATCGGCGGTTTAGGCGGTATGGCGCCAAGTCGTCGTAGCGACGTAGCGCGTATGGGGGTGAAAGCTGTTGTTGCAGGTACGCTCTCCAACTTAATGAGTGCGGCGATTGCCGGTTTATTTATCGGTATCGGCGGCGCGGTAATGTAATCGCAATTGATTTATAGAAACACCACTGGAAACAGTGGTGTTGTCGTTTTAGAGCTAAGTAAACGTTTGCGCGTATGTATATCGTGCAAGCGGTCTAATTTTTCTATATTTTTACAAAAGTAAGAAGGGGGCTCGTATGAGTTTAAAAGATTCGGCGAAAATCGCTTTATCCTTAATGGATTTAACCACATTGAATGACAACGATACGGATGAGAAAGTTATTGCGCTTTGCCAACAAGGTAAGACGGAATTCGGTACGCCGGCAGCGGTATGCGTTTATCCGCGTTTTGTGCCGGTTGCTCGTAAAGCATTAAAAGCACAGGGAACCGAGCAAGTTAAGATTGCCACGGTAACCAATTTCCCGCATGGTAACGATGATATTGACATTGCAGTCGCAGAAACCAAAGCGGCGGTGGCTTACGGTGCCGATGAAGTGGATGTGGTCTTCCCTTACAAAGCATTAATGGCGGGTAACGAACAAATCGGCTTTGAATTGGTACAACAATGTAAGGTGGTTTGCCAAGCGTCAAACGTATTACTAAAAGTCATTATTGAAACCGGCGAACTGAAAACTGCCGAATTAATTCGTAAAGCGAGCGAAATTTCCATTAAAGCCGGCGCGGATTTTATTAAAACTTCAACAGGTAAAGTGCCGGTAAATGCAACGCTTGAATCTGCTCGTATTATGTTAGAAACCATTCGTGATTTAAAGGTAGCGGATAGAGTCGGCTTTAAAGCGGCGGGCGGCGTGAAAACAGCGGAAGAAGCGGCGCAATATTTAGCGCTTGCGCAAGAAATTTTAGGTCATGATTGGGTGAATGCGGATCATTTCCGTTTCGGCGCTTCAAGTTTACTAACGAATTTACTGGCGGCATTAAACGGACAAGCAAACCAAAAAGTCAGTGGCTACTAAGCAAGCGGTCTAAATTTATTAATTTTTTACAAACTATATCGTAATAGAGGAAAACAAAATGGCTACTCCACACATTAACGCACCGGAAGGTGCATTTGCTGACGTTGTATTAATGCCGGGCGATCCGCTTCGTGCAAAATATATTGCGGAAACATTTTTAGAAGATGCGGTACAAGTAACGGACGTGCGTAATATGTTCGGCTACACCGGTACTTATAAAGGTCGCCGTATTTCGGTCATGGGACACGGTATGGGGATTCCTTCTTGCTCAATTTATGCAAAAGAATTGATTACCGAATACGGTGTGAAAAAGATCATTCGCGTCGGTTCTTGCGGTGCGGTACGTCAAGATGTAAAAGTGCGTGATGTAATTATCGGTTCGGGTGCTTGCACCGATTCAAAAGTAAACCGTATCCGTTTTCGTGACAACGATTTTGCGGCAATTTCCGACTTTGATATGACCTTAGCGGCGGTACAAGCGGCAAAACAAAAAGGTATTGCGGCACGTGTCGGTAACTTATTCTCTGCGGACTTATTCTATACGCCGGATGTGGAAATGTTTGACGTAATGGAAAAATACGGCATTTTAGGCGTGGAAATGGAAGCGGCGGGCATTTATGCGGTAGCGGCGGAATACGATGCAAAAGCGTTAGCGATTTGTACCGTTTCAGACCATATCCGTACCGGTGAGCAAACTTCATCGGAAGAACGCCAATTAACCTTTAATGATATGATTACGATTGCATTAGAGTCCGTGTTAATCGGCGATAAAGCGGAATAAGCGGTCGATTTTCCGTATTACTTTACAAATCCTCTGAGCTGAAAATCTCGGAGGATTTTTTTGTCTAAAAATCAGACGAAAGCGATTGCTTTTGCACAAAATTTTGTAAAACTCACTTGAAAGCTGATAATCTGCCCCAATGTTGGTTATCATTGCACGCAATTCGGCGTGCGAAATTTTTTTACAAATAAATAATAGAAGGAAACAGACAATGACTCTTCGTCCATTACACGATAAAGTAATTTTAAAACGTGAAGAAGTGGAAACACGTTCTGCAGGCGGTATCGTTTTAACCGGTTCGGCAGCGACGAAATCTACGCGCGGTAAAGTAATTGCGGTTGGTACAGGTCGTTTATTAGAAAACGGTTCCGTACAAGCATTAGCGGTAAAAGTTGGTGATGTCGTTATCTTCAACGAAGGTTATGGGGTTAAATCAGAAAAAATTGACGGCGAAGAAGTGTTAATTCTTTCTGAAAACGATATTTTAGCTATCGTAGAGTAGTGATAAGCGGTCAGTTTTCACTAATTTTTTGCAAATTGAATAAATAATTTATAGGAAGAAAAAATGGCAGCAAAAGACGTTAAATTCGGTAATGACGCACGTGTAAAAATGTTAAAAGGCGTGAATATTTTAGCGGATGCGGTAAAAGTAACTTTAGGCCCAAAAGGTCGTAATGTCGTATTAGATAAAGCATACGGCGCACCAACCATCACTAAAGACGGCGTGTCGGTTGCACGTGAAATCGAATTGGAAGATAAATTCGAAAATATGGGCGCACAAATGGTAAAAGAAGTGGCGTCAAAAGCGAACGATGCGGCAGGTGACGGTACGACAACCGCAACTGTTCTTGCGCAAGCAATCGTAAACGAAGGCTTAAAAGCAGTAGCGGCAGGTATGAACCCGATGGATTTAAAACGCGGTATCGATAAAGCGGTTGTTGCTGTAGTGGAAGAATTAAAAGCGATTTCTAAACCGTGCGAAACTTCAAAAGAAATTGAGCAAGTAGGCACTATTTCAGCAAACTCTGATGAAACTGTAGGTAAATTAATTGCGCAAGCAATGGAAAAAGTCGGTAAAGAAGGCGTTATCACTGTTGAAGACGGTACAGGTTTAGATGATGCGTTAGATGTGGTAGAAGGTATGCAATTTGACCGTGGTTACCTTTCTCCATACTTTATCAATAAACCGGAAGCCGGTACGGTTGAATTAGAAAACCCATACATTATTTTAGTCGATAAAAAAATCAGCAACATTCGTGAAATCTTACCGGTATTAGAAGCGGTAGCAAAAGCAGGTAAACCGTTATTAATCGTAGCGGAAGATATCGAAGGCGAAGCGTTAGCAACATTAGTTGTGAATACAATGCGCGGTATCGTGAAAGTGGCTGCAGTAAAAGCACCGGGCTTTGGCGATCGTCGTAAAGCAATGTTACAAGATATTGCAATCTTAACCGCAGGTACCGTGATTTCGGAAGAAATCGGTATGGAACTTGAGAAAGCGACACTTGAAGAATTAGGTCAAGCAAAACGTGTTGTGATTACTAAAGACAATACAACCATTATTGACGGTATCGGTGACGAAGCGCAAATCAAAGCACGTGTAGCACAAATTCGCCAACAAATTGAAGATTCAACATCAGATTACGATAAAGAGAAACTTCAAGAGCGTGTCGCGAAATTAGCCGGCGGTGTTGCGGTAATTAAAGTTGGTGCGGCAACCGAAGTGGCGATGAAAGAGAAAAAAGATCGTGTTGATGATGCGTTACACGCAACTCGTGCGGCAGTTGAAGAAGGTATCGTACCGGGAGGCGGTGTTGCATTAGTGCGTGCGGCTTCTAAAGTTGCGGCTACTTTAACAGGTGATAACGAAGAGCAAAATGTCGGTATCAAACTTGCGCTTCGTGCGATGGAAGCACCGCTTCGCCAAATCGTGACTAACGCAGGCGAAGAAGCGTCCGTTGTGGCTCGTAATGTGAAAGACGGTAACGGTAACTACGGTTATAATGCCGGTACGGAACAATACGGCGATATGCTTGAGATGGGTATCTTAGATCCGACAAAAGTAACTCGTTCGGCATTACAATTCGCAGCATCAATTGCAGGTTTAATGATCACGACAGAATGTATGATCACAGATTTACCGAAAGAGGAAAAATTAGATCCGGCTGCAGCAATGGGCGGCATGGGTGGTATGGGCGGAATGATGTAATTCATCCCCCATTAGTTTGTTAATTAAGACCTCCGAGAAATTTCTCGGAGGTTTTTTTATATTATATCTCATCACATATTAGGCAAAATATGAAAAAAGGGCTAACTCTCGTTAGCCCTCAGTTCGTTTCATCAATCAATCATAATAAGAGAAAAGGATTATTTGCCGTAATAAGCTTTTGTCATTATCTCTTCCATATCTTCTACCATTGCAAGACGTGGATTTGCCGGAGTACATTGGTCTTCAAAGGCATTTAGTGCAAGCTCACGACGTGCGTCTAAGAACTCTTGTTCGTCAATACCTTGTTCACGTAAAGACATTTTAACACCACAACGTACTGCTAAATCATGTACCGCTTTAGCGTAAGATTCCACCGCTTCTTCAGGCGTTGTCGCCGGTAAACCTAAAATACGTGCGATGTCTTGGAAGCGTTTATCCGCAACATAGTTTGTGTATTTCGGCCAAGTTGCCACTTTAGTCGGGCGAGTACCGTTATAACGAATTACGTGCGGTAATAAAATCGCATTGGTACGGCCGTGAATTGTGTGGAATTTACCGCCGATTTTATGCGCCATTGAGTGACAAATACCTAAGAACGCATTTGCAAACGCCATACCTGCCATAGTTGAAGCATTGTGCATTTTCTCGCGAGCGACTTCATCAAATTCTTTCACGGATTTTTCTAAATTTTCGAATACCAGTTTAATTGCCTGTAACGCTAAACCGTCGGTGTAGTCGTTGGCAAGAATTGAAGTATAAGCCTCTGTTGCGTGAGTTAATACGTCTAAACCGGTATCCGCTGCAACATGAGCCGGCACTGACATCACTAATGCAGGATCTACAATCGCAATTGTCGGCGTGAGAGAGTAGTCGGCCAACGGATATTTAATATCACCGTCAGTAATGACCGCAAACGGCGTGACTTCGGAACCGGTACCGGATGTGGTCGGGATACCGACAAATTTCGCTTTACGACCTAATTGCGGGAATTTGAACGCACGTTTACGAATATCCATAAATTTCTGAACTAAATCACGGAAATCCACTTCCGGTTGTTCATAGAATAACCACATTACTTTTGCCGCATCCATCGGCGAGCCGCCGCCTAAGGCAATAATGGTATCCGGTTGGAAGCTACGCATAAGTTCCGTCCCGCGTTGTACGGTTTGTAAACTTGGATTCGGTTCAACATCGGTAAATAACTGAATCATCACTTTATTACGACGTTGGCGTAATTGGTCGGTAATTCTATCGACAAAACCGAGATCTACCATTGAGCGGTCGGTCACGATCATCACTTTTTCCGCATCTTTCATTGATTTGAGATATTGAATTGAATCACGCTCAAAGTAGATTTTTGATGGAACTTTAAACCATTGCATATTGTTTCTCCGTCTGCCCACACGTTTAATATTAATTAAGTTCACCGCACTTACGTTGTTACTTACGGAGTTTTTACCGTAAGAACCACAACCTAATGTGAGGGACGGAAGGAATGAGTTATACACGTCACCGATACCACCGAATGTTGATGGCGAGTTCCAAATTACACGAATCGCTTTAACGCGCTCGCCGAATGTTTTTGCTAATTCGACATTTTGTGTATGGATTGCCGCCGAGTGACCTAAACCGTAGAAATTTACCATCGCTTCGGCAAGTTCTAAACCGTGTTCGGTTGAATTCGATTTCAATAATGCAAGTACCGGTGATAATTTCTCACGAGTAAGCGGTTCGCCTTCACCGACAAACGCACATTCTGCAAGTAGGATGTTTGTTTTTGGTGGCACGCTAAAACCCGCTTGTTCGGCAATCCATGCCGCCGGTTTACCTACGACCGCCGCATTTAATTTTGCGCCGGCACAGTTTTCATCTTTGGCTTTATCCACACCGAAAATGAATTTTTCTAATAGCGCTTTTTCTTTTTTATTTACCAGATATACGCCGTAAGATTGCATTTCTTTCACGAAATCGGCATAGATTTCTTTATCGACAATCGCCGCTTGTTCGGATGCACAAATCATACCGTTGTCAAAAGATTTTGACATCACAATGTCGTAAACAGCTTGTTCTAGTTTAGCAGTTTTTTCCACATAAGCCGGTACGTTACCCGCCCCTACGCCTAATGCCGGTTTACCGCAAGAATATGCCGCTTCAACCATGGCATTCCCGCCGGTGGCAAGAATGGTTGCAATACCCGGATGTTTCATTAATGCGGAAGTACCTTCCATTGACGGGGTTTTAATCCATTGCACACAATTTTTCGGTGCGCCGGCAGCAACGGCGGCATCATATACAACTTGAGCGGCATGAGCGGAAGATTGTTGTGCGGAAGGGTGGAAAGCAAAAACGATTGGGTTACGAGTTTTGAGGGCGATTAACGCTTTGAAGATAGTGGTTGAGGTTGGGTTGGTTGTCGGAGTTATGCCGCATACGACACCGACAGGATCGGCAATTTCGGTAATACCCGTGACGTCATCTTCACTAATTATCCCCGCCGTTTTTAAATGTCGCATATTATTGACGACATATTCACAAGCAAATAGATTTTTAGTCGCTTTGTCTTCAAATACGCCCCGCTCCGTTTCTTCATAAGCGTGCATTGCCAGAACGCCATGTTTATCCAGTGCCGCCACAGAGGCTTTTGCAACGATGTAATCCACTTGTTCTTGGTTAAGCTGACGAAATTCTTCGAGAGCTTTTAAACCGTTTTCAACTAGCTGATTTACTTCGGTTTGAGCATCATATGGTTGTGCATTTTTTGCATTGTTAGCCATAGTTTGGTTCCTCTAAAGTTTCAAATTTCAAATTTTTTTAACTGATAAAATTATTACCTAAATATTTGTAGATTGCATTAAATTCATAACTCTTTAGAGGTGTTTTTGATTTATGTCAAATTTTATTTGGTGTAATAATTATCATAAATAAGTAGGCGGCTATCCAATGCATAATGTATTAACTTTACACAGAAATTTTGGCAGTTACAGGTAATTAATGGTAGGATAAGAACATTTATATAAGTACAACAAAATGATGAATTTACCTATGAAAGATACCTTACGTATTGCGACTCGCCAAAGTCCTCTTGCATTGTGGCAAGCAAATTTTGTAAAAGACGAATTAGAAAAACGTTTTCCGGAACTTTCTGTCGAATTAGTGACGATGGTTACTAAAGGCGATGTGATTTTAGATACCCCGTTAGCTAAAATCGGCGGAAAAGGGTTGTTTGTAAAAGAATTGGAATTGGCGCTTTTAGAAAACCGTGCGGATATTGCGGTGCATTCGATGAAAGACGTGCCGATGACCTTTCCGGAAGGTTTAGGTTTGGCGGTAATTTGTGAGCGAGAAGATCCGCGTGATGCGTTCGTTTCAAATAAATATCAAAATTTAGACGAATTACCTGCCAGAGCCGTTGTGGGGACATCCAGCTTACGTCGTCAGTGTCAATTGATGGCAAAATATCCGCATTTGGAAGTGAAATCTTTGCGTGGTAACGTTGGCACTCGTTTATCAAAATTGGATAACGGCGAATATGATGCGATTATTTTAGCGTCTGCCGGATTAATTCGTTTAGGAATGCCTGAGCGCATTCGTAGCTTTATTTCGGTCGAACAATCTTTGCCGGCGGCAGGACAAGGTGCGGTAGGAATTGAAACTCGAGTAAATGACGAGCGAGTGTTAAATTATCTTGCGACATTAAATCATAATCCGACCGCTTGTTGTGTCATCGCGGAGCGTGCGATGAATACCCGTTTGCAAGGCGGATGCCAAGTGCCGATTGGTGGTTTTGCAACCTTAAACGGCAATGAAATAACGTTAAACGCCTTGGTCGGTGCGCTGGACGGTTCGAGCATTATTCGAGCATCAGGAGTAGCGGATAGAGAAAATGCCGAGCAATTAGGTATTTCCGTGGCCGAACAACTTCTTGCACAAGGTGCGGATAAAATCCTTGCGGAAGTATATAAAGACGAATAAGAAATAAAATGAATGTGTTAATTACTCGCCCTGATCATCGTGGGCAGGAATTAGTTGAAATGTTGAATCAGCATCAGATTTTTGCGATTCATCAGCCGTTATTTACGATTGAAGCTGGGACGGAATTACCTCAGCTTCCGTCGGTTATGTCTCGTCTGAATACGGATGATTATGTATTTGCCGTTTCTAAACATGCCATTGATTTTGCCTCGGAAACGCTCGTACAGACAGGTTTTCAGTATCGTTCCGATTTAAAATATTTTGCGGTGGGAAGACAATCCGCAGCTTATTTTTCGACAAAAACAGCGTATCCTACGTATTATCCGATCTCTTCCGAGAATAGTGAGGGATTACTGGAATTACCTGAAATGCAGTGTTTAGAAGGAAAAAATATTCTCGTTTTACGAGCGGAGAAAGGGCGGGATTTTTTTGCGGAACAAGCGAGTTTGCGAGGAGCAAATGTCCAATATTTAGAGTGTTATCGTCGTAAATATGCGGAAGATAACATTACTGAAAAAATGAGTTTGTGTAAACGAGCCGGCATTGATAGTATTATCGTGACAAGTTCGGATATTTTAACCGCTTTATACGAACAAACGGCGGAACTCGATCGTCAGTGGTTGATTGAATGTCACTTAATCGTCGTTAGCTCTCGTATCGCTCAACTGGCGTATAAATTGGGTTGGAGTAGAAATAAGGTTCTACTGTCCGAAAAAGCGGATAATAATAGTCTGCTGGAAAGCGTATTGAAATTTATCGACAAATCTAACTAAGGTGGAAATATGTCAAAAGATAAACAGAACATTGAACAAACGGAAGATGTTGTTGAAGCGGTTACTGCCGTTGAGCAAGAAACTAATTCATCTAAGCAGGAATTTGTAGAAAATTCAGAAAAAGAGACCGCTTCTCAAGCAGATAAAGAGGATACGAAAGTGGAACAAAAGGCTGAAGAAAAAACGGTCGTCGTTCAAAAATCCGGCGGCAAAGGCATTGCTCTGTTGGCATTATTAGTTGCGATTGCAGTCGGCGGTGCGGGTCATTATTTGGCAAATCAGAAATTTACCGATGTAGAGCAACAAATCGCAAAACTGGCAGGGCAACAACCTGTTTCTTCTCCTCAAATAGAAATCCCGAATTTTGATGCGGAAAAAGCGCAAATTGCAGAACTGGGTTCTTCATATCAGAAAGCGTTGGAACGTATCGGCCAATTAGAACAAGAGCAATCGAATTACCTGAATCAAATTAACGGCTTGAAAACACAATTGCAAAAAGTAAGCGGCGTGCCTCAATCTGAATCGGTTGTTTGGAAATTATCCGATGCGGATTTTTTACTCAACAACGCATTACGCAAATTGGTTTTGGATAACGATATCGATACGGCTAAGAGCTTATTATCGGAAGCGGATAGCGTATTGTCACAAGTTTCCAATACGGAAGTTGCAAATGTACGCAGTGCGATTAAAAGTGATTTGAGCCAGTTAGCAAATGTGAATAACGTAGATCAGAATAGTTTGATGCAACGTTTAACCGCACTGGCAAATCGTTTGGATGATTTACCGATGATCGCTAATGAAGCTATTGAAGATACCGTAATGGAAAGCGGAGAAGTAAGCGATTCGATTGAAGATTGGCAAAAAAATATTGAAAAAAGCGCAAGTTCTTTCTTAGATCATTTTATTCGTGTAAGCGATCGTAATAAAGCGGATGAAAAAGCGTTTGTCGCACCGAATCAGGAAGTTTATTTACGTGAGAATATTCGTTTACGTTTACAGATTGCTATTCTTGCTATCCCGCGTCAGCAAAATGAATTGTATAAGCAATCGTTAGATGCGGTCGGTACTTGGATTAGAAGTTATTTTGAAACGCAAAACGAAAGTGTGAAAAGTTTCTTGAAAGAATTGGATGATTTAAGCGAACAATCTATTTATATTGATGCGCCTGATCGTCTTAAAAGTATTGAATTATTGGAACATCTCTTAAATAAAGTGCCTCAAACGGTAGAAAAAATTGAAATTAAAGCGGAAAAAGAATTAGCTCAACCGGCTACCGAAACAAAAGAGGAGCCGGTACCGCAACAACCCGTTCAGCCCCAAACTGAACAACCGTCTTCAGTTGCACAGTAAGGAGGATAGCGATGTTTAGAGTGCTTTTTTTAATGCTTTTATTACTGGCGAGTTTAATTGTCGGCCCTTATCTTTCCGGTAATCAAGGTTACGTTCGTATTGAAACCGATACGAAGGTAATCGAAATGAGCTTGGTAATGTTAGTAGTCTTCTTTGTGATTGCAATGGCGGTGGTTTATTCGATTGAAGTCATTATTAGTCGTTTTTGTCGCTTAAGCAAAGGCTCGTATAACTGGTTCTTTAACCGTAAACATAAAAAAGCCCAGCAAGAAACCTTAGAAGGGTTAATGCGAATGAGCGAAGGCGATTATTCTAAAGCGGAAAAATTATTTAGTAAGAATGCAAAACACGCGGACGAGCCCGTTTTAAATCTGATTAAAGCGGCCGAAGCAGCACAACAAGGCGGTGATGAATTCAATGCGAATAAATATTTAATTGAAGCGGCGGAATTAGCCGGACCGAATAATGTTGCGGTGGAATTAGCCCGAACCCGTATTTTAGTTCAACAAAATAAACTGCCGGCGGCTCGTAGTGCGATTGACAGTTTAATTGAATTAGCTCCTCGTAATACGGAAGTACTGCGCTTAGCGATTAACATTTATAAAGACTCGAAAGCATATAACGCTTTAGACGGTATTTTAGAAGATATTGGACAACGTAGTTTCCTTTCTGCAGAAGAGTACAATGCATTAACGCACTTTGTTGATGACGGTTTACTTGATGAAAAAATGAATGAGGAAGGACAAGACGGTTTATTGGCATGGTGGGAAAATCAACCGAGCCGTCGCCGTAAATCCATTTATGTTCGTACCGGTTTAGTCAAACGCTTAATTGATACCGATGATCATGAGTCCGCTCAAGAGATTGCACTGGAAACCGTGAAAAAATATGAAGATGATCAGTTGGTACCGCTACTTGAACAACTTACTCGTTTACAAGTTGCTGAAGAAAGTAAATTGGTAAAACTGTTGGTTAAGCGAGCGGATAAAGCCGATGCGCAATATACTGACGATTATGCAAGAGCGTTAGGTTATATCTATACCCGAGAAGGATTATTTGAGAAAGCGAAAAATTATTTCGCTCAATTGATCGAACATCGTGAGTGTGTTGCAAACGATAGAATTATGGCGCTTCACGTTGCGGAGCAAATCGGTGATGTGGAGTTGGCGAGTAAAATCCGCGAGCTTAATTTGAAACAAGTAAGTATGGATAAGAAAAGCGAACCTGAGCCGAATGTTGTGTTAATTGAAAAATCCGTATAATTCGGACGATGAAAAAGCCGTTTATCGAAAGATAAGCGGCTTTTTTGCGGGTATGAATTAGTGCTTTTTACCGAATAGTTTCATTAACGGTAAAATAATTAGGCAGCAAATTGAACCGACGATAATACCGACCACTAAATCAACAAGGCTGGCGAACTGTGCAGGAATAGCCAAATGTTCGACAAAGTGATGAATTTCGGCAATATTATGCGAGAAAATACCGCCGCCCACTAAGAACATAGCGATTGTACCGATTACCGAAAGCGATTTCATAAACCATGGCATTACTACCAGCAACGTTTTACCGATAGATTGCGATAGCCCGCTTTTCTTTTGCATTAACCATAGACCGATATCGTCCAGTTTTACGATTAATCCGACCAAGCCGTAAACAAACACGGTAATCCCGATCCCGATACTTGAAAGAGAAAGGATTTTGATCATCGTGGATGATTCTTGTAATACGCCTAAAGCGATAATAATAATTTCCGCCGACAAAATAAAATCGGTACGAATCGCACCTTTAATTTTATCTTTTTCTGAAACTTGTTCCTCCGCAGAAACCGCATTATATTCGCCTTTTTTGTGAAGGAATTTATGTAATAATTTCTCTACGCCTTCAAAACATAAATAGGCACCGCCAATCATTAACAATGGAAGAATTGCCTGCGGTAAGTAAATTGAAAGCAACAGTGCGAGCGGAATCAAAATGACTTTATTAATAAGCGAACCTTTTGCTACGCTCCAGACGATAGGTAATTCTCGATCCGGTGAAATATGTTTACCGCTGACTTGATTCGCATTTAACGCTAAGTCGTCACCGATGACACCGGCGGTCTTTTTTGCCGCCACTTTTGTCATAACCGATACATCGTCAAGTACGGATGCAATATCATCTAATAATGTAAATAATGAGCTGAATGCCATTGAGATACTTTCCTTAAAAATAGAATTTATAAAAAAACCGAGCTAAATAGCTCGGCTCTTCTGATTTCAATTCGAAATTAGCGACGTAAACCTAAACGTGCGATAGTTTCTGAATATTTAGCAAGATCAGTACGTTTTAAGTAGTCTAATAATTTACGACGACGTGAAACCATACGTAATAAACCGCGACGACCGTGGTGATCTTTTTTGTGCTCGGCAAAGTGTGCTTGTAAGTGGTTGATTTGAGCTGTTAATAATGCGATTTGAACTTCAGATGAACCAGTGTCTTTTGCATCACGACCAAATTCAGCAACGATTTTTGCTTTTGCTTCTACGCTTAGAGACATTTTAATATCCTTTTTTCGTTAAGGGTTGATAATACATCCGTAGCCGATCTCTAACTCAGCTAGGACAGGAACTGCGAATTCTAAAGATAAAGCGGTTAAATTTCAACTAAAATTTGCAAAATTAATGCAAAGAATGACCGCTCGGTTTTAAATATTCCTCTCTATTCGGATCGACGGTTTTCGCTTTACGAATCATCGGTTCAATTGTGGAGCCTTGTACTAAGATGGAAAACATCACGACAGCATAGGTCATAACTAAAATAAGATCTTTAACATCAATATCTTCAACAAATGCGACTTTACTCGGAATAGAAAGAGCCATAGCTAAAGCCAATCCGCCGCGTAATCCGCCCCAACTCATAATTTTTAACGTGTAAGGATTATAGGTGCGGAATTGTTGCATCAATTTAAACGGAATCCATAAGCTAAAATAACGAGCGATCAGGCAAATCGGGATAGCGGCAACCATTAAAATGACCCCATAAATATTGAAATCTACCAGTAATAATGCAAAGCCGATAAGGAAAAACAATAAAGAATTTAAGAAATGATCGATCATTTCCCAGAAATGGTCCAGATAACGTTGGCTCTGTTCGGAGAACCCCGAATGACGCGTCCAGTTTCCCATCATAATGCCTGCCACTACCATTGCTAGTGCGCCGGATACATGCAATACATTACTTGCGAACATAAAACCGGCGGTCGGAATGGTTAGCGTAATCAACATTTCCATCGAACCGTCATCGGTGGAGGAAATTAAGATATGTGCGATGAAACCCAGTACGAAACCGAATAGGATACCGCCGATTGCTTCATGTAGAAAAAGCCCCATAATGTCGGAGAAACCGGTTTCTTTACCACCGAACGCAATGGTAAATACCGTAATAAAAATAACCAAACCGACGCCGTCATTAAATAAAGACTCGCCTTCCACTTGCATCGATAAGCGTTTTGGCGCACGTAAGTTTTTAATAATCGCTAATACGGCGATAGGGTCGGTCGGAGAGATTAACGCACCGAATACTATGCAGTAAATGAAGTCAATCGGTAAACCGATAAGATGGCTGACGGCATAAATTAAACCGGCGATAAAGAAAGTAGAGGCAAGCGTTGAGAAGAGCGCAAAAATGGTGATTTCCCATTTTTGATCTTTAAGAATCGGCAGTTTGACACCTAAAGAACCGGCAAACAGTAAGAACCCTAAAATGCCGTTAAGTAAGAAACTTTTGAAATCAATTTGTTCTATTACTTCTTTAGCCATCGTATCGATGTTAAATAAACCTAAAGAACCTAAAATCCAAACGAGTAGAGAACAGACCATTGCAGCAGCACTAATTGCAATAGTGGATTGCACTTTGGCACTAATTTTACTTGTAATGAAGCCGAGTAAAATAGACAGAGCGGAGAGGAAACAAATATAGGCATAAATTCCCATGGGTAATCCTGTCGAAGTAAATAAAAAGTGAAAACAGACCGCTTGCATATAGGTCTAAAGCATAGATTAAAACAAGTTTCCGAATTAATGTAAAGAATAGTTCCTGGATTTCCTTAAACTGGCGATTTGTTGCCGGATAACGCTTTCTGAAAATTACACATTTGAGAATTACTTGGTTTACAGTATAATCACGACAATTTTTTGTAATGAACTTCTAGGAATTTATCCATGATTGAGAATATGCATGAACGGACGAAAGGTCCCGTTTTTAAAATTATTTTTGCCTTGGTATCTTTATCTTTCGTAATTACCGGTATCGGTACGGGGTTAGTCGGCGGTGACACGGCGGCGGTAAAAGTCAATGGTACGGAAATTACTCAACAAGCGTTTAATGCGGCTAAAAACCGTCAGCAAAGCGTGTTAAACGCACAGATGGGAGAACGTTTTTGGGATTTGCTTGATACGCCGGAATATGCAAAACAGTTTAATCAGTCCGTGTTAAACGGCTTAGTTGATGAAGAGTTATTACGTCAATACGCTAAAGAACTGAAATTAGGTATTAGTGCGGAACAAATTAAATCGGAAATTGTAAATAGCCCGGTATTCCAGCAAGACGGTAAGTTTAGCAACGATTTGTATCAACAAACCTTAAGAAGTAACGGATTAAGCGCGGACGGCTACGCGGCAATCGTTAATGAAGGTATGCTTTTCTCTCAAATCCAAGAAGGGGTTATCGGCAGTGAGTTTAACGTACCGGAACAAGAAGCGTTATTAGCAAAACTGTTACTTCAAAAACGTCAAGTTCGTTTGGCGAATTATTCGATTGCTAAGGAAGCGACGAATCAAACGGCTTCGGCGGAAGAATTACAAAAATATTATGATGCGCATAAATCCGAATTAATCGAACCGGAAAAATTAACGGTGGAATATGTAACATTAACACCGACGGACGTAGCTAATAATGTGCAAGTTAATGACGAGCAAGTCAAAACTTATTATGAAAAAAATAAAGCGGATTACGCGACTAAAGGTGAAACTCGTTTCGCCCATATTCAGTTAGCGAATGAAACTGATGCTAAGGCTGTTGCGGAACAAGTGAAAAACGGAGTTGATTTTGCCGAATTGGCCAAAACTAAATCAACCGATAAATTATCCGCTGCGCAAGGCGGGGATTTAGGTTGGGCGAAAGCAGGTACTTTCCCGAAAGCGTTTGAAGCTGCCGCTGCGTCATTACAAGACGGTCAAGTAAGTGCGGTAGTTAATGTAGATGGTGCTTATCACATCATCAAAGTGTTGGAACGTAAGGCTGAAACGGTTATTCCGCTTGAGCAGGTAAAAGATCAAATTACTAAAACGATTCGCCAAGAATTGCTTCTAACCGAATATTCCAATATTGCGCGCGAAATGGCGAATAGAGCATTTGAGAATAGCGGCAGTTTGGAATCGGTTGCACAAGCAGGCGGTGTAAAAGTGCAAAAATCCGCACAATTTACCCAACAAAACGTGCCGGCGGAACTGAATAATGAAAAAGTATTAAAAGCATTATTTAACGGAGAGTTACGCCAAAGCGGTCAGAATTCGGATGCGATGGATATCGGAGACGAACATAACCCGAAAACAATGTTTGTACGTGTAAGCGATTATCAAGCCGAACGTGTAAAAACCTTAGAAGAAGCTAAAGCTGAGGTCACAGAGGCGATAAAACAGCAAAAAGCGGAACAAATCCTATTAGCGAAAGCGGAAGAACAAGTTAAAGCGCTTAACGAAGGTAAAGATGAGAAAGTTTCTTTCGGTAATGCTCAGACGTTAGTATTCGCACAGGCGGAAAGTGAGAATCCGTTATTAGCTCAAACGGTTTTTTCTATGCCGAAGCCTGCGGACAAAGCTGTTTATCAAGTAGCGCGTAACCAACAAGGCGATGTGATTATTGTTGCTTTAGATAAAGTGATCGACGGAAGCTTAGAGGAATTTAAACCGCTTTCGGTACAATTTGCTCAGGCGGAACAGACACTGTTACGTAATGATTTACTCAAAGACTTACGTGCCAGAGCTTCGATTGAAGTGAATCAAGATTTTATGGGACAAGCGGAATCTCAAGCCCATTAATTCGGTTTTGATTGATATTTAAAAACGCCTAAAACTGATATGTTCTAGGCGTTTTTGTTTTGTCTTATTTTTCTTACTCTATATAATAACGCATAATTCCCTCTTAGAAGGCTGGTGAGCTGTGGAAATCGATCTTAATCTTGCTATTTATCTTCAATTTTTTATTGGATTATTCGCGATTGTGAATCCGTTCGGTTCACTTCCCATTTTTTTCGGTATGACCGCTCATCAATATGAGGCGGAAAGAAATCATACGAGCTTAGTTACTTCGGTATCTATCGGTGTGATTCTATTGGTTAGTTTATTTTTCGGTAAGTTTATCTTAGACGCTTTCAGTATTTCGCTGGATTCTTTCCGAGTTGCCGGCGGTTTTCTGATTGTCAGTATCGCCATGACGATGATTAGCGGTAAACTCGGAGAACATAAACAAAATAAAGAAGAAAAGAATGCGGATGTCAGCGAATATGAAAATATCGGCGTAGTCCCGCTTGCAATGCCGATTATGGCGGGGCCGGGCGCAATCGGTTCGACGATCGTATGGGGAACTCGTTATCATCAAGTTACGGATTATATCGGATTCAGTGCGGCGATTATTTTATTTGCGGCGGTATGTTATATCTTATTCCGTTTTTCCGCACCGTTAGTGAAAAAATTAGGTAAAACGGGATCGAATGTGGTTACTCGTATTATGGGGCTGATCCTCATGGCTTTAGGTATAGAAATTATTGTAGCTGGGCTTAGTAATTTATTTCCGGGATTAACTTCCGTTCATTAGAAGGATAGAATGAGATGCACTCTGCGAAACAAGCGGTCAAATTTTTCCAAAATCTTGTCGGTTTATTAGCTTGTTTGCTTATATTATCCGCCTGTGAGCGGGATTTGCCGGTCAAGCATGTTGAGCCGGCTAAACCCGAAACACTTCCGATCATAGACCATAATATTTTAAAACGAGCGATTTACACGAATAAATTTCAATTGGATCCGCATTTTGTTTATTCGTCGGCGGAATCGGCTCCGTTACGAGATCTATTTAGCGGCTTATTGGCTTATAATGAAAAAGGTATCGTTCAACCGGCATTAGCGAAAACATGGTTTACCGAAAATAATAAAGACTGGCTGTTTATTTTAGATGAAAACGCAAAATGGTCTAACGGTGAACCTGTTACCGCAGAAGATATAGTGCTGAGCTGGCAACGTTTAGCTAATCCAAAGAATGCCTCACCGTTAGCACCGTATTTAGTTTATATGCAGTTAAAACACGCTAAAGAAATACTGAACGGAGAGAAAGCGGTCGGTGAATTGGGCGTTAAAGCGTTGAATGCGACCACATTACAAATTCGCTTGGAAAAACCGAATTTGGTTTTACCCAAAATGTTGGCACACGTTGCTTTATTGCCGAGTTATCAGGGAGAGATACCGAATCCTAATATGCTGATTACGAATGGCGATTATGCATTAGCCGCTCAAACGGACAAAAGTTTATTACTGCAAGCGGTTAAAAATGATCCTTCTTTTGCCAAAGTGGAATATCATCGTATCTCGGTTTTACAATCGATTAAACCGTTCGATATAGTGGAGAATCCGTTAGAAGGACAACAGCATAATATTTGGGAATTCCCTCGGTTATGTAATTATTATTATGAGTTTAATTTTGCCGATCCTCAGTTAAAGCATAAAGAAATTCGCCAGGCAATAAAAACTATGATTTTGTCCGCCCGTATTCCGCATCAATACGGTATTGCGAATTTTTCGGTGTTACCGAAGAGTATGTTAAATTCGACTGAGCATCAGTGGAACCCGATTATTATTGAAACTTTATTGACACAAGCGGGAATCAATTCAAATAACCCGTTACAGATTACGCTGAGTTATGACGAACAGGGCAAACATACTGAAATCGCTCAGCAAATGATTAGAACGTTAGGGCAATCGGATTTAATTAAAGTTACCCCTCAAGCACTCGATTGGTCGCAACTGTTAGCGGTAAGAGAACAAAAAAATTATCAGTTAAGCAGAGCCGGATGGTGTGCCGAATATGCCGATCCGTTACCGTTTCTATTACATTTTCATTCTAAAAGCGTTGATAACAAAAGCAATTATCATAATCCGCAAGTAGATGAAAAGTTGGAAAGGTTACAAAATCAAAATTTAACGGAAGAAGTAAGAACACAATTGATTCAGAGTGTCGTTAAACACCTTGATGACGATGTCGCCGTACTTCCGATGTTCCAATACTATCGCCGTGTTGCATTAGATCCCACCATTTTAGGTATTGATTTAAATAACGATAGTGAAGTAATTTATAGTAAACACTTATATCGACTGAAACCTAAGGATTAATTGATGAATCAACTTAACGAACAGCAATTAAGTGAAATTAAATTTGTTTTACAAAATTTCACTCACCCTACATTGCAAAAAGACTTAATCGCATTGAATGCGTTTAAAAAAGCGGAATTAGGCGCAGGTATTTTACGTTTGGAATTTACCATGCCGTTTGCTTGGAACAGCGGTTTTGAAGCGCTGAAAGCGGAAACCGAAGCGAAACTTAAGCAAATTACGGCGGCAAACGAAGTGAAATGGCTATTGAATTATCAAATCGCCACCTTAAAACGTGCCAATAGCCATCCTGCGGTAAACGGCGTAAAAAATATTATTGCGGTAACATCGGGTAAAGGTGGGGTAGGTAAATCGACTACCTCGGTAAATCTTGCATTGGCGTTAAAAGCGGAAGGTGCAAAAGTCGGGATTTTAGATGCGGATATTTACGGCCCGTCCATTCCGCATATGTTAGGTGCGCAAGATCAGCGTCCGACCTCTCCGGATAACAAACATATTACACCGATCGAAGTCTATGGTATTCAATCGAACTCAATCGGCTATTTAATGGCGGATGATAATGCGACCATTTGGCGTGGTCCGATGGCGAGTTCGGCATTAAGCCAGTTATTGAATGAAACATGGTGGACGGAATTGGATTACCTTGTAATCGATATGCCGCCGGGTACCGGCGATATCCAACTTACCCTTTCGCAACAAATTCCGGTTACCGGTGCGGTGGTGGTAACCACTCCGCAAGATATTGCGTTATTAGATGCGGTGAAAGGTATTTCAATGTTCCAAAAAGTGTCGGTACCGGTCTTAGGTATCATTGAAAATATGAGCGTGCATATCTGCCAAAATTGCGGTCACCACGAAGATATTTTCGGCACCGGCGGTGCGGAGAAAGTGGCGAAGAAATACGGTACTAAAGTATTAGGACAAATGCCGTTGCATATTCGCTTACGTCAAGATTTGGATGCCGGCACACCGACCGTCGTTGCGGCACCGGAACACGAAACCAGCCGAGCCTATATTGAATTAGCGGCAAAAGTCGCTTCGGAATTATACTGGCAAGGTTCGGTTATCCCGTCTGAAATTATGATTCGTGAAGTAAAATAAGTTTTAATAACCACGAAAACACAAAGAACACAAGCGGTAGAATTTGCAGAAAAATTTGCAAATCCTACCGCTTTTTTTATCAATATTATTCAATATTGGGCGGATATAATTTTGTTTGTCAGGATGTTATGTTATTGTAAAGATATTTATCTGTTTGGTTATTTTTATTAATTTGAAAGGAGGCAATAATGAAAATAAAAATATGCCATGTTGTGCTGTTAGCATTAAGCGGCTTCATCGGTTATAAATGGTATCAACATGAACAATGGCAACAGCTGATGGTCAGCGGTTATTGTGAGAAAGACGGCACTTATTTCGACGATAGACATACCAAGCAGGAACTAATAGATAGGGCAATCAACTATGTACTAGAACATCAACCCGAAGGAATGATTGGAGAAAAAGGAGAAAGTTGGGATATAAAACGGTATACCAGCATGGAGGAGTTTAAGAAGCTAAATCCAAATTGTTGCGAGGTTCAACCGTTAGTTGTTGATTTTCCTCCCGAATACTATGATTTTACCTTAGAAGGAAAGGCTTATAGGTATGTGATTGTAAATTATACGCGCTATTATGCCGCTAATGCTAAGAGAGAACCCGATTATTGGACGAAATATATCGCATTTGATAATTGTGGTGGTTTAAAAGATTTAAATGATTTAGATTAAAAAATAAGATAAGGAGATCAAGAATGACTAAATTAACAATACAAGATGTAACGAATTTATATTTATATAAAGAGGAGTTACTACCTAGGAATAGATTAGATGATAGTTTAATTTCTAAAACTCTGAGTAGAAATAGAAAAATTGATAAGAAAGAATTTATGTTAGATGTTGGACGTTTTGTTACTGCAAACGATTTCGATATTGTTAGATATTTTTTTACTGCAAAAGATTCATTAATTAATTTAAGTTCTCAAGCTCGTATTTTAGCAGAGTTAAAACCGGGTAAATATTCTAAAACCCAGATATTAGAAATGCTAGGTTATACCCAAAATGGTGCAAATATAAAATTTGCAGGCAAAATACAAGCTTTAGGATTCTATGATGATAATAAAAGTGACTTACTAGAACGAGCTTACCTTTGGAATACTACGGGATTTAAGATTCGGGATAATGTAGAAGGACAAGCTGGAAAAGATTTATATTTTGTCGTTGAACAATCAGGAAAACGTTATATTGAGAATTTTGGAATTGAGCCACTTAATAAAGAGGAAAATTTTGATTTTGAAGGAGGTTTTTGGTCAAATCTAGTTAATTTAGGTTTGGAAAGTATTATTGATCCGTCAGGAATTGGCAAAAAAGTAGGTATTGATTTTATTGGTGAAGTAGATACTTATACCTTAGATGAAACAAAATTTAAAGAAGAGGTAAATAGGAAGAGCCATTGGAGCTTAATTAATGCAGCTAAAGTTTATGACGGTTTAGATCAAATTATTAAGAAATTATGGGATAGCGGTTCAATTAAGCATTTATATCAAGACGAAAAAAGCGGTCGGCCTAAACCGATTATTTATGGTACAAATGAAGGCGATTCTCACATTAATGGAACAAAAATTACTCGTAAAATCGCAGGTAAACAAGTAACAATTGATATTGCTAATCAAAAAATTGACAAAGGCATATTAAGTGGAATTACAACTAGTATGCTAGGAAATATGTTATTAGGGGGGATTTCCAATGATGATCTCGGTACGCCCTTACCAAATAAACAAGATATTATTGACAGTCTCACTAAGATTGATAATCGTTTGGCATCTTATGTTAAAAATGGCGTGGTTTATGTAATGGGAAATGGAGATGATATTGTTACAGGTACGGAATATGAGGATATTTTTCATGGAGGTCAAGGGGAAGATATTTATCATGCTGGAGAAGGAGACTTAATTGAAGATTCTGATGGTAAAGGCAAAATTTATTTGATTAGAGCTAATAATTTACCTAAAGCGGATCCTGAAAGAGAGGATAATGAGGATAATTTAAAAGAAAAAGAAGAAATTAAAAAAGGTTTATTAATTGGGGCGATTTTAGAAAGTTATACACCAAGCAATAAATCTGCAACTTTTGCTTATTCGTCCAATTACATTGATGAAGCTTCTAGGGCATATACTAATTATCGCTACGAAGTTAAAGGGTTAAAACTACCTGTTGTTAAAAAGTCCATTAGTAGATTTTACTGCAGATTTATTAACCATAATTCCAATTGATGAAGAAGGAAATCCTCTTACTAAAAAAGGAATTACAATAAAAAATTTTAGAAATGGAGATTTAGGTATTGGGTTAATGGATCTTAATAGCTATTTTTATTTACTTGGCGGAGATACAGTTGGCTATGATGAGAACAGTCCGGGTTTTTATACTCCACGGAATGGAGGTGGCTCTAGAAATAATTCATCTGATACCGGAAGTAATAATGAGTGGGGTGGTAACGGACATGGAAATAATAGAAGTAATGCATCAGATTTAAATCAGCATGATAATGATGATAAAAATGGAAATACTAATACACCGAATAACCAGGGGCGTAATTATGATGTTTATGATCCTTTAGCTTTGGATTTGGATGGCGACGGATTAGAAACTATATCTATGAATGGGCATAAAGGTGCATTATTTGATCATGAAGGAATAGGTATACGTACGGCTACAGGATGGCTAGCTGCCGATGATGGTTTTTTAGTATTAGATCGTAATCAAGACGGTATGATTAATGATATAAGTGAATTATTTAGTAATAAAAATAAACTTTCTGATGGTAGTATTTCTTCACATGGCTTTGTTGCATTATCTGATCTTGATGTAAATAAAGATAAACTTATCGATCAAAATGATACGTTATTTTCTAAGCTTCAAGTTTGGAGGGATTTAAACCGAAATGGTTTTAGCGAACCGGAAGAACTTTTTAGTTTAGAAGCCTTAAATATTAAGTCGTTACATACAGCATATGAAGAACGTAATGATGTTCTTTTTGGTGATAATATACTTACTCAACTTGGAAAATATGAGAAGACAGACGGTAGTTTTTCTCAAATGGGAGATATAAATTTTAGTTTTAATCCATTCTATAGTAGATTTACCGAAGCACTAAATCTAACTGAGCATCAAAAACGCGCAATTAATTTAGCTGGTACAGGTAGAGTTAGAGATTTACGTGAAGCTGCTACTCTTTCGGTAGAGTTGGAAACATTATTACAGAAATATACTGTTGCTTCGGATTATAAAGAACAAAGATCAT
Source organism: Actinobacillus lignieresii (assembly GCF_900444945.1). Lineage (NCBI taxonomy): Bacteria > Pseudomonadati > Pseudomonadota > Gammaproteobacteria > Pasteurellales > Pasteurellaceae > Actinobacillus > Actinobacillus lignieresii. The sequence continues at coordinate 314,668 of NZ_UFRM01000001.1, forward strand.
TGTTACCGGTTATTTTAGATAAATGGGCTACAACGGATCTACAATATAAACCTTACGAAAAAGAATTACTTAAAACAGTAGAAAGTACTGATAATAGTGCTGCAGTCGTTCGAGTGACACCAACCCAACTAAATAATATCCGTAATGGCAAAAATGATCCTGTAGTTATGCAGAATTTTGAGAAAACTAAAGCGAGAATATCGACGCTAAATTCGCTCTATGGATTAAATATTAATCAGCTTTATTACACAACGGATGAAGATATTCGCTATATTACCGATAAAGTGAATAATATGTATCAAACTACAGTGGATCTTGCTTATCGTTCTCTCCTTTTACAAACACGTTTGAAAAAATATTTATATAGCATTAATGTAAAGCAAGTTGGAGGCAAATGGACAAATGACTATTCTCGAACAAAAGCTTTATTTAATGCTACTTTCTATAAATCTCCAGAAAATGCGTTATATGATCTAAGTGAATATCTTTCATTCTTTGAACATCATTTAAAGTGGAAAGAAGGTCTACTATTGCTAAGTTATTATATAGATTATGCTAAAGAACAAGGTTTTTATGAAAATTGGGTAACATCTTCGAATGTTACTATTACACATTTAAAGTCTGCCGGTATACTTTTTGCCGAGTCAATAAATTTAAAGGCTAATCAAGAGAATAATATTTTACTTGGAAATAAAAATGATAATCAATTGGTTGGTGATTTAGGTGATGATTTATTAATTGGCGGACTGGGCAATGATACTTTAAAAGGCGGTTACGGTTCGGATACTTATATTTTTAGCAAAGGACATGGACAAGATGTTATTTACGAAGATTCGGATACTCAACATCGTGAACGTGATATTGATATATTAGAATTTACAGATGTGAATTATGCAGAGGTGAAATTCCGTCGAGAGGATAATGATTTAGTGATGTTTGGTTATCACGATAATGATTCAGTGAAGATGAAGTATTTTTATAGTCATGAAGATTATCAATTTGATCAGTTAGTATTTGCGGATCGAAGCTTGTCTAGAAATGAGTTAAGAGAACAAGGTATGGCATTATTTGGTACGGCAGGGAATGATAATATTATTGATTGGGGTTATAACTCGGTAATTAATGCTGATATAGGTGACGATATTATAGAGGCTGGTAAAGGAGATGATACTCTTATAGGTGGCGCAGGTAACGATACTCTAAAAGGTGGTTATGGTTCGGACACTTATATTTTTAGTAAGGGACATGGGCAAGACGTTATTTACGAAGATTCGGATACTCAACATCGTGAACATGATATTGATATATTAGAATTTACAGATGTGAATTATGCAGAGGTGAAATTCCGTCGAGAGGATAATGATTTAGTGATATTTGGTTATCACGATAATGATTCAGTGAAGATAAAGTACTTTTATAGTCATGAAGATTATCGATTTGACCAACTTGTATTTTCTGATAGAACATTGTCCCGTAGTGAATTAATTAAAGAAGGAATACATTTGTATGGTACGGATAGCGATGATGAGATTAATGATTATGCTGATTGGAGTAGCACCCTACAAGGAGGAACGGGCAATGATACTTTAAAAGGTGGTTACGGTGCGGACACTTATATTTTTAGTAAAGGACATGGGCAAGATGTTATTTATGAAGATTCTGATAGTGTAAATCGTACTCGAGATATTGATACAATTTAATTTACTGATATTGATCATATATCTGAATTATGGTTTAGTCGAGAGCAGAATCATTTGATTATAAAATCATTACTTAGCGAAGATAGTGTTACTATACAGAATTGGTATTCTCATCAAGATTATAAAGTAGAAAATATACGCTTGTCAGATAATAGAACATTGGTTATACCTGAAGTAGAAAGGCTGGTTGATGCAATGGCTAGTTTTTCTCAACAGAATGGAGGAAATATTTCTCTTATACCTCAGGGGAGTATTAGACATTATATTGATAGTATAATCACTAACTTATCATAAACTTAGAATAAACCGGCACAATTTTAATCGATTATGCCGGTTTATTTTTTCTAAAGAATTTATTATGTAGAAAATCTATATATGAATAATATAGATGGAATGAAATATTCTAACCCACCACCAAATCAAATCTCACGTTAAATTTATCTTCCATTAAGCGGTATTGATCTTTTAAGTTCGGACCGCAAGAGTTGGAGCCGATGCCACTCATTTTGTAATCGATACAAAGCACGCTGTAATCGGATTCTTGTAGCTCGTAGCAATGTTTTTTCGCCGTTAATTCCTCTTGCGTATAGGGAGAGAGATTAAAGCTAAACGGTTGGCTTGCACTCACAAACAGATTTTCCGATTTGAGATATTCGCAACCGTAATGGCTGCCGTTCTCCTGCGGTTTAACATAATCGGTATGATTTTGTTTTGCCGTGGTACGGTAGATGCCTAACTTCGCTAAATGGTGTTTATCCACATAGCTTTCTTGTTCGCCGTAACCGAAATATTCGACCGCATTTTCCGCTTTAGCAAGCCAGAAACGTAAACCGAAACGAGGTAAATACGGTAATTCGGTTGGGCGGATTGCGTTGATTTCCACCGAAATTTGCCCGTCATTGAAAATACGATAACCAATATCTAGCATTAAAATGCGACCACGAGAAATTGACACTATGGCAGATTTTACTGAAAATTCGACCGCTTGTTCGCTTTGCTGCCACTGAATTTCATAAGCTCTGGTATAGGCTTTATCGTAGCCGGCATTTTGCCATGCTTCACGAATGAGACGATCATTATCGGTCGGCGCACGCCAAATATTAAAATCTAACGGTTGCTGAATAATCGCTTTACCGGCTTTTTCAATACGGCTGAAAATCCCTTTCTGTTTATCTAATTGATAACTAAATTGACCGTTTTGTACGTTAATGTGGAAGCGATCTTTCTGTACTTCAAATGTACTGTTTTCAATCGTGAATTGTGGCAATCCTAATTTATTTTCGCTAAATAAATTGAGCTGCTCGAAGCCAAGTGAATGCGCTTCGTCTAATAATTCGACCGCGGTATTTAAGCGATAATTTAAATTCAATAGCCATAAATGCCCGTTATTTTTTGGTAACTCAATCGGCAATATTACGCTGCTGTGCGGTTTGCAAGAAACGGATAAATTTCCACCGCTTGTGACTACGCCGTTTTCGACAAATTCATAATCAATTATCAGATAATCGGCGAGATCGGTGAAATCCAAATAGTTGTGGATCACAATTTGGTTATCGATTAATTCGGCACGTGCAGGGCGATTCACATTTTTAAGCTCTAATAAGTTACTGTGCGGAATACGATCCGGTGAAACTAAACCGTCCATACAGAAATTACCGTCGTGCGGACTTTCGCCGAAATCACCGCCGTAACCGAATTGTCCGTTAGCACGGTAAGGGGCGTGATCACACCATTCCCACACAAAACCGCCGCACGATTGCGGATGACGATGGAATGCTTGCCAATAATCTTCCGCATCGCCGTTTGAGTTACCCATTGCGTGGCTGTATTCACACAATACGAAAGGTTTAGCCTGAACGGTAGCACAATAGCGGTCGATATCTTCGGTTGAACCGTACATTTCACTATAAAAATCTAAATTCGATAGATCATTATTATCGGCGGAATGTTGATAAATCGAGCTTTCGTAATGAACTAAACGAGATTTATCGCGTTGTTTAATCCATGCTGCCGCTGCTTCAAAGTTTGCACCGTAGCCGGCTTCATTCCCCAACGACCAAATAATAATCGAAGTACGATTTTTATCTCGTTCCACATTGGCTTGTTGGCGATCTAAAATCGCTTTTTTGAACAGCGGATCACGGGCAAAGTAACAGTAATTATCAATCATATCTTGGCGGATACGCTCAGTTTGCAAATCATTTTGGTGATTTAAGAGAATACTCGGTTCCGGCGTTTTGACGGTCAGCATTGAAGCGCCGTGCGATTCGACATCGCTTTCGCCAATCAAATAAAAACCGTATTGATCGCATAGCTCGCTAAACCAAGGCGCATTCGGATAATGGGCGGTGCGGATTGCATTGATATTATGTTGCTTCATCAGCTGTAAATCTTTATGCGCTTGTGCGTAGCTAATCGCATAACCGGTTTTCGGATCGCTATCGTGGCGGTTTACTCCTTTAAATTTAATCGGTTGCTGATTAAATAATAAAATGCCGTCTTTGATTTCCACTTTTCTAAAACCGATTTTTTGCACAATCACTTCTTCCGCAGTATGCAAAATTAAGGTGTAAAGTTGCGGCTTTTCTGCATTCCATAACTGAATATCTTCTACCTCAATATTGAGATGCGTATCGGTTTGATTGAAAACGGTAAAGCCGTTCGGGTTGAGTAATTGATATTCAATCGCTTGCGGCTGACGGCTAAACAGCGTTTCCACTTTCAGATTTGCGTGACGTAATTCGTCATCCAATTCATATTGAATAAAGAAATCTTGCAGATAATTTTGTTCACGCTCAAGCAAATAGACATCACGGAAAATGCCTGACATTCTGAATTTGTCTTGGTCTTCTAAATAGCTACCGTCACACCATTTCAGTACCACGACGGTTAAATGGTTGGTGCCGGCTTGTAAATAATCGCTAACATCAAATTCTGAGGTGTTGTGGCTAATTTGACTATAGCCGACAAACTGTTTATTCACGTAAACAAATAAACAAGAATCCACGCCTTCAAAATTGAGCAAATAACGCTTATTGCTTTTCGGAGTAAGTTGTACGGTACGATGATACACGCCGCATGGATTTTGATGCGGTACAAACGGTGGTTCAAACGGAAACGGGTAGTTAATATTCGTATAGTGATGATGATCAAAACCGTGATTTTGCCAATTTGCCGGCACCGGAATTTTATGTTCAAACGCAACATCAAGGAAATTATCCGGTAGGTCATGATAGCTTTGGAAGTAATTAAAATCCCATTGTCCGTTAAGCAAAGTAAAGTAATCGGATTGTTCGCGCTTACCGCTTAAAGCGGTTTCATTCTGTTGATGCGGAATAAAATAAGCGTGATGCTCAACGGTATTTACGTGGAGCGTATTGGGATCTTGGAAGTAATTCGGCAGTATCATGATAATTTCCTCGATGTTTACAAATTAAAAGTGAAAGGTGTAACGAATATCGTGTTTATAGCGTTCGCTCGCTTTGGTAATGCCGCCGAATTTTGCCAGTTCGGCTTGGTTTGGCGAATCGGGGAAAAACTCCGGTTCTAAAGCAACACCGGCGTAATCTTGATAAGTTGAACCGCTCAGATTCGGTTGCCCGCCAAGCCAATTCCCTGAATAACATTGCAACGCCGGCATTGAGGTATTGAGTTCAAGTGCAAGATCTTCAACCGTTAAACAAGCGGTCGGTTTTGCAGAGTTTTTTACCAATTTGAAAGCGTGATCGTAGCCTTTTACCAGCTGTTGATCGGTATCTTTCAGCAAGTCTTGCCCGATAAGTTTAGGCGTTGAAAAATCAAAACCGGTATGCGCAACCGCTTTAAACGGTAAAATCGGGATACCGTCTGCACCGACCGGTAAATATTCGTCTGCGTTAATCATCAATTGATGCGAAAGTACATCACCTGCGCCGAGTAAATTGAAATAAGCGTGATTGGTAAAGCAGAGCGGGGTATCTTGATTGGCGGTTGCTTCAAATGCAATTTCGACTTCTTTTCCATTCAAACGATAAGTCACAATGGCATTCACTTCACCGCCGAAACCTTGTTCGCCGTCTGCAAAAGTTCGGCTGAATTTGACCGCTTGCGGATCAAGCTGCTCCGCTTGCCAAATTTGTTTATCCGCCCCGTTAGCACCGCCGTGTAAAGTGTTTTTACCGTCATTTTTAACCAAAGTATAGGTTTTGCCGTTAAGCTGATATTCGGCATTAGCGATACGGTTGGCATAACGTCCGCAAGTTGCTCCAAAGTAAGCGGTCTGATTTTGCCAATTTTCTACAGAGGTAGTGACTAACACTTCACGTTCGCCCTTCGGATGTTTTACTACACAAGAAAGCCAAGCGGCACCGAAGTCGGATAACGTAATTTTGAGAAATGAGTTTTCTAGGGTAAAGGTTTTCATAACTTGCTCCGAAAGTAAGAAATCACGGAAATTTCCGTGATTTCTGCATATGAACGATTAAATAAGATGGACGCCGTCACAAGCGGTACAAAGATGGAAAGTTTCTTTAATACCGGTTTGTTTTTCGTAATTTTCCGCAATGACTTGGCGTAAATGTTCTACTTTCTCATCCGGAACTAAGCAAACGATACAACCGCCGAAACCGCCGCCGGTCATACGTGCGCCGCCGTTTTTACCGATTGCCACTTGTGCCAATTCGACTAAGTAATCAATTTCCGGAATGGTAATTTCAAAATCATCGCGCATAGAGTCGTGCGAACCAGCCATTAATTGACCGAGTTTGACCATATCCTTCGCTTGTAACGCTTCAACCGCTTCTAATACACGCTGATTTTCGCTGATGATATGTTTTGCACGTTTATAGGCAAGCTCATTTTCGGCTTGTAACTCTGCCGCTCGCTCGATAAATCGTTCCGGTGTAACATCACGCAATGCTTTTACCCCAAAGAATTGAGCGGCAAATTCACACTCTTGACGGCGACTGTTGTATTCACCGGTGACTAAATCGTGTTTCACGTTAGAGTTGATAATCGCAATCGAATAGCCGTGCGGTACCGGTGTCGGGGTAATGTCTAACGAACGGCAATCAATCATAATCACTTGATCTTTTTGTCCGAGCGCAGAGGTAAGTTGATCCATATTGCCGCAATTAGCACCGACGAATTTATTCTCGGCTTGTTGCCCGATCAAGGCGATTTCAGCTAAACCGAGCGGTAAATCACCTAACACTTGCGCAGTTTTACCGATTGAAACTTCTAATGCGGCGGACGAACTTAAACCGGAAGACATCGGTACGTCGCTAGTCATCGCTAAATCCGCACCTTGTTTAAATTCAGGACATTTCTCCTGAATATATTTCACCACGCCACGTACGTAATTCGCCCATTTATGTTCGGACGGTTCAATCGGTCGGTTAAGATCAAATTCATCTTGCTCGTCGATATCAATCGCATACACTCGCCAAACCGAATCTTCACGTTTACTAAAGCTGACCGCCATTCCGTAGTTAATCGCACACGGCATTACGAAGCCGTCGTTATAATCGGTATGTTCGCCGATAATATTGACCCGCCCCGGAGCAAATACGGTTTGAGCTGCCGAGTAGCCGTAATGTTCGCTAAATTTTTGTGTCGCAAGCTGTTGTGGTTTCATTCTATCTTTCTCTCTCGCTATTTCTTTCTATTGATCTTTATAGTGAACGCTGTCGCTCACAGCATTTAATCTTTCCGCCGCTTGTTCCGGTGTCAGATCACGTTGGCTTTCCGCCATCATCTCGTAGCCGACCATAAATTTACGTACGGTTGCCGAACGTAATAACGGCGGATAGAAATGGGCGTGTAGCTGCCAATGTTGATTGTCACTTTCGTTAAACGGAGCGAAATGGAAGCCCATCGAATATGGGAAACTGATATTAAATAAGTTATCGTAGCGAGTGGTTAGCTTTTTAAGTGCGAGAGCTAAATCCGCTCGTTCCGCTTCGTTTAAATCGGTAATGCGTTTAAAGTGCTTGTGTTTCGGCAACAGTAAAGTTTCAAACGGCCAGCCAGCCCAGTAAGGCACCACTGCAATCCAGTCTTCGGTTTCGACGACGATACGTTCTTTTTTAGTTAATTCACGCTCGGCATAATCAAGAAGCAATGGACGACCGTATTGAGCAAAGTAATTTGCCTGACATTCGTCTTCAATCGAGATTTCGTTCGGTAAGAAATTACTTGCCCAAATTTGACCGTGCGGGTGCGGATTGGAACACCCCATCATAGCACCTTTGTTTTCAAAAATTTGTACCCATTGATAGCGATCTTTTAATTCGTTGGCTTGCTCCTGCCAAACCTGTACCACTTGCTCAATTTCAGCCACCGAAAGTTGCGGTAAGGTTTTACTGTGATCAGGCGAGAAGCAAATTACACGGCTTTCGCCTTGAGTATGTGAAATTTGGAACAACGGATCTGTGCCGGCTTCCGGTGCCGGTGTATCCGGCAGTAGTGCGGAGAAATCGTTTTTAAAGACGAAAGGTTTGCTATAAACGGGATTTTGTTCGCCGGTAATCCGTTTATTTCCTGGGCAGAGATAACAAGTCGGATCATAACTCGGTTTATTGTCCGCAACGGTTTCTTCCTGCTGACCTTGCCACGGGCGTTTTGCTCGATGCGGCGATACTAAAATCCATTGATTTTTTAACGGATTAAAACGACGATGAGGGTGGTCGTTTAGGATAAATTGTTGGCTCATTGTAGAACTTCTCCATTTGAGTTTTTAGAATTGGAGTATAGCCGACATTGATTTTTTTGTGTGTGATAATGATCACAGAAGTGAGCGCAGTCCGATGGTTTTGCTGTAATTTTAGCTAATTGAACGATATAAACAGTTTGTCGAGGAAAGAAAATAAGTGATAGAAATCAATAGAATTTTTATGGATTTCGATTTAAGTAAGCGGTCGAATTTTCCCTCTTTTTTGCAAAAATAATGGAAAAGCGACCGCTTGTTTTTCTTTAAAGTTCAAAGCTGTCGAAATCGTTAGTATCGACTTTGGCATCAATTTGCCCGACTAGATAGGAGCTGACTTCAACTTCTTGCGGCGCAACTTGTACGTTATCAGACACCAACCAAGCGTTAATCCAAGGAATCGGATTGGAAGAGGTTGTAAAAGGGCGGGGTAATCCGACCGCTTGCATCCGAATATTGGTAATATATTCGACATATTTCACCAAAATATCTTCATTCAAACCAATCATTGAACCGTCTTTAAATAAATACGCCGCCCATTCTTTTTCTTGTTCCGCCGCCGCTACAAACAGATCATAAGCTTCTTGCTTACATTCTTCGGCAATTTGTGCCATTTCCGGATCATCTTGTCCGGATGCCATAATGTTCAACATATTTTGTGTGCCGGTTAAATGTAGGTATTCATCACGTGCGATGAATTTAATAATTTTAGCGTTACCTTCCATTAGCTGCCGCTCGGCAAATGCAAAAGAACAAGCGAACGACACGTAAAAACGAATCGCTTCCAGCACGTTCACACTCATTAAGCATAAATAAAGTTGGCGTTTTAAGTTGCGTAAGGTCACTTGGTATTGCTTGCCGTCCACCGTATAGCAACCTTCTCCGTAGAGCGTATAAAGTTGCGAATCTCGAATTAAATCATCGTAGTAGCAAGAAATATCTTTCGCGCGTTTAATAATTTCTTCGTTGGTCACGATATCGTCAAACACAATCGACGGATCATTGACGATATTGCGGATAATATGCGTATAAGAACGTGAATGGATCGTTTCGGAAAACGTCCAAGTTTCGATCCAAGTTTCTAGTTCCGGAATCGAGACTAACGGCAAAAATGCTACGTTCGGGCTGCGCCCTTGAATAGAATCAAGTAATGTTTGATATTTTAGGTTACTGATAAAAATATGTTTTTCGTGTTCCGGTAATGATTGGTAGTCGATACGGTCTTGCGAGACATCAACTTCTTCCGGGCGCCAGAAAAATGAGAGTTGTTTTTCGATTAACTTTTCAAATAATTCATATTTTTGTTGGTCATAACGGGCAACATTGACGTTTTGCCCGAAAAACATCGGTTCTTTTAATTGATCATTTTTATTTTGTGAGAAAGTGGTGTATGCCATGTTATCTCCTTTTTAAATAATTACCCTCGCCCCTTGTGGGAGAGGGACAGATTTTTCTTCGTACAGAAGAAAAATGAGGGAGAGGGGAAAAATGTTAATAAGTTTGCTGTGTAACGACTTTGCAAAATTTTTCACAAATTCGACTGCTTGTAGCCCACGTGCGGCAAGCCGTACGTGGTTATTTAAATTCGAACTAGCCACTAAATTTTGCAAGCACCACCGGCACAACCGTCATTTAAATCTTGTTGGGAATCTTCTGCTCCATCTCTGGTATTTTGGTAATAGAGCGTTTTTAATCCGTATTTATAAGCGGTCAGTAAATCGGCAAGTAAGCGTTTCATCGGTACTTTGCCGTCTTCAAATTTTTGCGGGTCATAATTGGTATTTGCCGAAATCGCCTGATCAATGAATTTCTGCATAATACCGACCAGCTGTAAGTAACCGCTCATATCCGGAATATCCCACAATAACTCGTATTGTGAACGGAGCTTTTCATATTCCGGCACAACTTGTTTTAAGATACCGTCTTTTGAGGCTTTAACACTCACGTAGCCACGCGGCGGCTCAATCCCGTTGGTTGCATTGGAAATTTGCGAGGAAGTTTCTGACGGCATTAATGAGCTTAACGTTGAGTTACGTAAACCGAATTGCTTAATTTCTGCACGCAAGCTTTCCCAATCATAATGTAGAGGTTCTGTTGTCAGGTTATCCAATTCTTTTTTATAGCTATCAATCGGCAGAATACCTTGGGCATAGCTCGTCTCGCCGAATAACTTACAAGCACCTTGTTCTTTGGCTAAATTAAGCGAGGCTTTCAGTAAATAATATTGCATCGCTTCAAAGGTTCTGTGCGTAAGCGCATTGGCAGAACCGTCCGAATAACGCACGCCGTTTTTCGCTAAGTAATAAGCGTAGTTGATGACCCCGATGCCAAGCGAACGGCGAGCTAATGCGGCGTGTTTTGCCGCTTTCACCGGATAATCTTGATAATCTAACAAGGCATCTAGCGCGCGTACGACTAAGTCGGCAAGCGGTTCAAATTCATCTAAATTTTGCAAAGTGCCTAAGTTAAACGCAGAAAGCGTGCAGAGGGCAATTTCTCCGTTTTCATCATTAATATCGTTTAGCGGTTTGGTCGGCAATGCGATTTCTAAACATAAATTGGATTGTTTAATCGGTGCGACTTGCGGATTAAACGGCGAGTGCGTATTGCAGTGATCGACATTCTGAATATAAATACGACCGGTTGAGGCACGTTCTTGCATGAGCAATGAAAATAACTCAACCGCTTTCACACTACGTTTACGAAGGCTTGGGTCTTGTTCATATTGCAGATAAAGTTGTTCAAATTTTTCCTGATCGGCAAAAAACGCTTCATACAAGCCATCGACATCAGACGGGCTGAATAAGGTGATTTCGCCCCCCTTAATTAAGCGTTGATACATTAGCTTGTTGAGCTGTACCCCGTAGTCCATATGACGACAGCGGTTGTCTTCCACACCTCGATTGTTTTTTAACACCAATAAACTTTCCGCTTCCAAGTGCCATAACGGGTAGAAAACCGTTGCGGCACCGCCACGTACACCGCCTTGCGAGCAAGATTTCACAGCCGTTTGGAAATGTTTATAGAACGGAATACAACCGGTGTGGAAGGCTTCGCCTTGACGAATCGGGCTACCCAAGGCTCGGATTGCACCGGCGTTAATGCCAATGCCCGCACGTTGCGACACATATTTAATAATTGCAGCAGAAGTGGCATTGATTGAATCCAAACTATCGCCGCATTCGATCAATACGCAAGAACTAAACTGACGAGTCGGTGTTCTTACCCCTGACATAATCGGGGTCGGTAATGAAATTTTAAAAGTTGAAGTCGCATCGTAAAAACGTTTTACATAATCCAAACGCGTGGCTTTCGGATATTTCGAAAACAAGCAGGCAGCCACTAAAAGATATAAGAATTGTGCCGACTCATAGATCTCTCCGGTCACTCGATTTTGGACTAAATATTTTCCTTCGAGTTGTTTGACCGCTGCATAAGAGAAATCCATATCTCGGCTGTGTACAAGAAATTCATTCATGAGTTGCCATTCTTGTTCATTATAGTCGGTTAAGAGCGCTTTATCGTATTTACCGAGTGCCACCAGCTTTTTAATATGAGTGAATAAATGAGGTGGGGTGAAGTCTCCATAGGCTTTTTTACGCAGATGGAACACGGCTAAACGCGCGGCAAGATATTGATAATCCGGCGTTTCGGTACTGATTAAATCGGCGGCGGCTTTGATAATGGTTTCGTGAATATCGGCGGTACGAATACCTTGATAAAACTGAATATGTGCGCTCAGTTCCACTTGTGATACCGATACATTATGTAAACCTTCGGCCGCCCAAGTGATGACGCGATGAATTTTATCCAAATCAAACGGCTCTTGTTTACCATTGCGTTTGGTTACCATCAATGTTTTTTGCATAAAATATGTCTCCTTTTATCTTATTATTTGATCACTATATCTTGTGGTTTTTAAATGTTTATATACAAGATATTGTTTTGTAGAAATAGGTGCAAGCGGAAAGTTTTGTAAAGGGATATTGACAAAAGGTAAGTGATTGAAGATAGGGAGATTCGAGAAATGTAAAAAATAAACCCCTGAAAATAGATTCAAGGGTTAGATTAAAAATTAAGATTATTTTCCTTTCACATCGATAATCAAGACTTCCGATTGGGTGCCAAGTCGCATCGGTATGCCCCAGAAGCCATAACCGGAGGTAACAAAATAATGTCCTAAGCCGATTTTTTCATAGCCGTAGTGCAGTCGATAAATCACGTTAGTCATTAAATTTGCCGGAAAAATTTGCCCTTTATGCGTGTGTCCGGACACCTGTAAATCAATCGGTAATTGCGAGTGTTGTTCGATTTGTGTCGGACGATGGTCAAGTAAAAACACCGGTAAATCCGAATTGACCGCCGTTAATAATTGAGCGGCGCTCGGTCGATTTTTTACTAAGTCGTCATTACGTCCGATAACGGTAAATTTTCCGTTAATTTCGACCGCTTGATCCCATAGAACTTGGATACCGGCTTTTTGAATTTCAGTGGCAATCGCTTGCTGCTTGCCGAAGAAATCGTGATTACCCAATGTGGCATAGACCCCTAAAGGCGCTTTGAGTTTAGCAAAATGCGGTTGCATATTTTCGGCGACATAAGCATCGGTATTATCGTCCATAATATCGCCGGGTAATAAAATCAGATCGACATTTTGCTGATTAAAGATCTCCGCTAATTTATCTAATTGTTTCGCACCAAACCATTGCCCTAAGTGCAGATCACTTGCTACCCCAATACGTAGCGGTTGAGCTAGCGGTTTATCCAATTGCACGGAATAATGCACCACTTTCGGCGTATAAGCGTTATATAAGGCAAGCCCTACAATGCCGAAAAAGGCAAAAGGATAGGCAATTTTTAAGGCAAAATTGACCGCTTGTTTGCCTTTAAATAGGCGGTAAATTGCCGCACAAGCAAGGCTAGCGAATAATGCAAACAGCAGTAAAGCGAGCATTAGCGCGGTGATTCTAAAGCCGTTAAACGTGCGAGTAACGGTAAGAATCGCTAAGCTGTTTGCAGCTAAATAGCTAATAAATGTCACGATCTTGCGTGACTTGGCGGATAAGTTGAATAACCAACCTACGGTACGAGAAAAGTTGAAAACAAGGCATTGTAAAACAAGAACGGCAATACCTGTAGTAATATAATAACGATATTCCAACGGCTTTCCTTATGTGAGCAATAAAATGAAAAGTGATTGTAGCTTAGATTGATGTGTCGTACAAAGGAAAAGCCCTATCGTAAAGATAGGGCTTTAATAGAGCAAATGCCATTATGTAGGAGGACTATTTTACGATTTCTCGTGTTGGTTTTTGAAACAGCCGCATTTGCTAATTCAGTGACTTCCGATTAGAAGTTAGGTTTGATTAAACCCGGCTGACCCATTGCCGGATCCGTATTGTATGCTTCCATTGCATCGGCAACCGTCATTCCTAACGCTTTCGCTACGCCTTCACCGTATGCAGGGTCACAGAAGTAGCAGTTACGAATATGACGATATTTGATGAAATCTAACGCATCACCCATACCTTCGGCAGTATTTTTGAACAGAGATTGTTTTTCTTTCTCCGTCATTAAGTTAAATAACGCACGCGGTTGGCTGAAGTAATCAGAATCGTCTTGACGATAATCCCAGAATGCCGCATCGCCGTTAATTTTAAGTGGCGGCTCGGCAAATTGCGCCTGTTCTTGCCATTGGCCGAAGCTGTTCGGTTCATAATGTAAGGTTGAACCGTAGTTACCGTCCACACGACCTTGACCGTCACGTGCATTACTGTGAACCGGACAACGAGGTGCGTTTACCGGAATTTGGTGGTGGTTTACACCTAAACGGTAACGTTGTGCGTCCGCATAGTTAAATAAACGCGCTTGTAACATACGATCCGGCGATACGCTGATACCCGGAACCAAGTTGCTCGGTGCAAAAGCGGATTGTTCAACGTCTGCGAAGAAGTTTGCCGGGTTACGGTTTAATTCCATTACGCCCACTTCGATTAACGGATAGTCTTTTTTCGACCAGATTTTGGTTAAATCGAACGGGTGGAAATCCACTTGTTCCGCTTCCGCTTCAGGCATTACTTGAATATAAAGTTTCCATTTCGGGAAATCGCCTTTTTCGATTGACTCGTATAAATCGCGTTGGTGCGATTCACGGTCGTTAGCGATAATTGCCGCCGCTTCTTCGTTAGTTAAGTTTTTAATGCCTTGTTCGGTACGGAAGTGGAATTTCACCCAGAAACGTTCGTTGTTCGCATTAATTAAGCTATAAGTGTGCGAGCCGTAACCGTGCATATGACGATATGAAGCCGGGATACCGCGCTCTGACATTACGATCGTTACTTGGTGGAACGCTTCAGGTAATAATGTCCAGAAGTCCCAGTTGTTTGTCGCACTACGCATATTTGTGCGAGGGTCACGTTTAACCGCTTTGTTTAAATCCGGGAATTTACGCGGATCACGTAAGAAGAATACCGGTGTATTGTTACCTACGAAGTCCCAGTTACCTTGTTCGGTATAGAATTTAACTGCAAAACCACGAATATCACGCTCAGCATCCGCCGCTCCGCGTTCACCGGCTACGGTAGTAAAACGTGCGAATAATTCGGTTTCTTTACCCACTTCACTAAAGATTGCCGCTTTAGTATATTGAGTAATATCGTGCGTTACGGTAAATTTACCGAATGCACCGGAGCCTTTCGCGTGCATACGACGCTCAGGGATAACTTCACGTACGAAGTTGGCTAATTTTTCGTTTAACCATAAGTCTTGAGCAAGTAACGGACCACGAGGACCCGCAGTCATGCTGTTTTGGTTATCAACAACGGGCGCACCGTTGTTCATTGTTAATGATGTATGATGAAATGGACATTTTGACATAATAATTTACCTTTTATTGTTAATAGGTTTTGTTTATGAATTTATTATTATTGATTGTAGTTTATTTGTAAAACTATCAAATTGATAAAGATTAACGATTGAATTAGATTTTTTAATAGAAATTAACTTTGATTTTATAGCTTGAAAAGTCATTGTCCTTTCCCCATTTACTAAAGCGTTTGAAAGCGGTGAAATTCCGCTTATTTTTTGTAAATTAAAGAGGATAAAATGAGTACAAATCAAGAAACGAGAGGTTTTCAATCGGAAGTTAAACAATTACTTCAATTAATGATCCATTCACTTTATTCAAACAAAGAAATTTTCTTACGTGAATTAATCTCCAATGTGTCCGATGCGGCGGATAAATTGCGTTTTAAAGCGCTTTCGAATCCTGCGTTATATGAAGGGGACGGCGAATTACGTGTACGAGTGAGCTTTGATGAAACTTTAGGTACATTAACGATCAGCGATAACGGTATCGGAATGAATCGTGAGCAAGTGATCGATCACTTAGGTACGATTGCTAAATCAGGTACCAAAGAATTTTTAAATTCGTTAGGTACGGATCAAGCGAAAGACAGCCAATTAATCGGTCAATTCGGGGTTGGTTTTTATTCGGCATTTATTGTTGCGGACAAAGTGACAGTGAAAACTCGTGTAGCAGGCGAAACACAAGCCGTACTTTGGGAATCTGCCGGTGAAGGCGATTACACGGTAGCGGATATTGAGAAATCGACACGCGGTACGGATGTCATTTTACATTTGCGTGAAGCAGAAAAAGAATTTTTAAGCGAATGGCGTTTACGTGAAATTATCGGTAAATATTCGGATCACATCGGCTTACCGGTTGAAATCCAAACCACCGAATACGATGAAGAAGGCAAAGCAAGCGGTCAAAAATGGGAAAAAATTAACAAAGCGCAAGCACTTTGGACTCGCTCGAAAACCGAAATTTCAGACGAGGAATACCAAGAGTTTTATAAACATTTAAGCCACGATTATAATGACTCGCTCATTTGGGCACATAATAAAGTAGAGGGTAAACAAGACTATACCAGCTTGCTTTATGTACCGGCGAAAGCACCATGGGATTTGTTCAATCGTGATCAAAAACACGGCTTAAAACTTTATGTACAGCGTGTATTTATTATGGACGATGCCGAAGTGTTTATGCCGAATTACCTACGTTTTATGCGAGGTTTATTAGACACGAATGACTTGCCGCTCAACGTTTCACGTGAGATTTTACAAGAGAATAAAGTTACTGCTTCACTACGTGCGGCATTAACTAAACGCGCATTGCAATTATTGGAAAAATTAGCGAAGGACGATCAAGCTAAATACCAAACCTTCTGGAATGAATTCGGTTTAGTGTTAAAAGAAGGTGTAGGCGAAGATTTTGCCAATAAACAACAAATTGCGTCATTATTCCGCTTTGCTTCAACCCAAACTGATTCTAGCGAGCAAACGGTAAGCTTGGCGGATTATGTTGGCAGAATGAAAGAAGGGCAGAAAGCAATTTATTTCTTAACTGCTGATAGCTATGTAGCAGCAAAAAATAGTCCGCACCTTGAACTGTTCAATAAGAAAGGCATTGAAGTGCTGTTATTATCTGATCGTATTGACGAATGGGTAGTAGGACATTTAACCGAATTTGACGGCAAACCGTTGCAAAGTATCACTAAATCGGATTTGGATTTAGGCGATCTTGCCGATAAGGAACAAGAAGAAAGCCAAAAAGCGCAACAAGCGGAATTCGGATCTTTCCTTGAGCGTGCGCAAAGCTATTTTGGTGAGCGTGTGAAAAAAGTGGTATTAACGCATCGCTTAACCGACACGCCGGCAGTGGTTTCTACCGACAATGATGAAATGACGACACAGATGGCAAAACTGTTTGCCGCAATGGGTCAAAAAGCACCGGAAGTGAAATATACGTTTGAGCTAAATCCGGATCATCGTATGGTTAAGAAAATAGCAGATCTTACTGATGAAACGGAATTCAATGACTGGATTGAATTATTGTTTGAACAAGCATTGCTTGCAGAACGTGGATCATTAGAAAACCCGGCAGCATTTATCAAACGTATGAATAAATTGCTTGGTTAACAAATAAAAGAAGAAAAAAGCTATCGAAATGATCTGCCCCCCAAAAGTTGGACTAAACCTCCAACGGATTAAGGTGCAGATTTTTTATGACTAAATATAACTCGCTATTCAAACAACAAGTCATCGAGTTTTATCTTCAAAATGACAAAAACCGTTTATTCACTCAACGACATTTTCAATTATCCAAGAAAACCTTAACTCGATGGATTGCTCAATTTAATCATAACGGAATCAATGGGCTAACGGTGATAGGTAAGAAGCGAAAATATTCCCCCGAATTCAAATTAACCGTCATACAAGCGGTCAAAAAAGGGCAATTTTCTGCGGAAAGCGCCTCCCTTCATTTTGGTATTGCTAATTCAGGTTCGATTAGCCAATGGTTGCACATCTTTGAAGAACAAGGTATAAACGGCTTATTACCCAAACCAAAAGGTCGTCCGACAATGAAACCGAAATACCCGAAAATGCCTCCTCCACCTAAAACTGAAGAAGAACGCTTACGTTATCGTATTTTAGAGCTGGAAGCGGAGGTAGCTTACCTAAAAAAGCTGCGGGAGTTCAACCAACAAAAAATGCGGCAAAAGCAGCCATCGTAAAAACGTTGCGAGTGGATTTTCCCTTAGAAATCCTCCTCCCTTTGACGGGTTTAAAACGTAGTACGTTCTTTTATCACTTACCGCCTAAAATCGATAAAAATGCAGTGATGAGGCAGAAAGTGATTGAGATTTATTAGGATAATGATGGCAATTATGGCTATCGTCGTATTACGTTAAAGTTACGTGATTTTTTTGGTGCGATTAACCATAAGCGTATTCAAAGGATAATGCAACAGCTTGATTTAAAAGGGAAATGTAAGCAGAGGAAATATCGTTCTTATCAAGGTGAAGTGGGTAAAATTGCCGAGAATGTATTGCAACAGGATTTTCACGCAGACTCGCCAAATGAAAAGCTCGTAACGGATATCACTGAGTTTAAATGTGCGGAAGGCAAGCTCTATTTATCCCCCATTAAAGACTTATTTAATAGTGAAATTCTTGCTTATGATTTAGCAAGAAGCCCTAACTTTGAGCAAGTGATGCGGATGCTAAAGCAAGCGGTCGCAAAACTGCCTAAGGACGCTAAACCGATTTTACATTCCGACCAAGGCTGGCAATACCAGATGGCAGACTATCAAGAAATGCTGAGAAAACATCATATTAAACAAAGTATGTCGAGAAAAGGGAATTGTTTGGATAATGGGGCAATGGAAAGTTTTTTTGGGCGATTGAAAACGGAATGTTACTTTGGTAAGCGATTTGACACTTTCGAACAACTTGAGAAAGTGATTCACGAGTACATTCATTATTACAACAATGAGCGTATTCAAGTGAAATTAAAAGGACTGAGCCCTGTACAATACAGAACTCAGTCCTTAAATTAAAATAGTCTAACTTTTTGGGGGCAGATCAAAAGATAGCTTTTTTGTTTTGTTAAGCGGTCAAATTTGCGGATTTCTTTGCAAAAGATTAAAAAGGCGAGAAATGTTCTCGCCTTTATCTTTAATCAATCATTGAAATTATAAGATTTCTTTCGCTTTCGCTACGACGTTTTCCACCGTAAAGCCGAACAGTTTGAATAATTGATCCGCAGGTGCAGACTCACCAAAGCTATTCATACCCACGATACGGCCTTCAAAGCCGACGTATTTGTACCAGAAATCAGATAATTGCGCTTCGATAGCGACACGTTTGGTTACTGAACGTGGTAACACAGATTCACGATACGCTTCGTCTTGTTTATCAAACACGTTTGTGCTTGGCATTGAAACAACGCGTACTTTCGTACCTTCCGCATCTAATACTTCAGCCGCTTTCATCGCTAAATCCACTTCTGAGCCGGTTGCGATGAGGATTAAATCCGGACAACCGCCTTTTTCGCAACATTCACGTAAGATATAACCGCCGCGAGCAACGTTCGCTAATTGTTCAGGCGTACGAGTTTGTTGAGCAAGGTTTTGGCGAGTAAAGATTAACGCACTTGGGCCGTCTTTACGTTCAACCGCCGCTTTCCACGCTACAGCCGATTCCACTTGGTCTGCCGGACGCCATGTTTCTAAGTTCGGAATAAAGCGTAATGAGGCAGTTTGTTCTACCGGTTGGTGAGTCGGACCGTCTTCGCCTAAACCGATAGAATCGTGCGTATAAACGAATAATGAACGTTGTTTCATTAATGCCGCCATGCGCACCGCATTGTGAGCGTATTCATAGAACATTAAGAATGTCGCACCGTAAGGAATAAAGCCACCGTGTAATGCAATACCGTTCATAATTGCAGACATACCGAATTCACGTACACCGTAGTTGATGTAGTTACCGTCCACATTGTGATCCGCACGGATTGGTTTTGAACCGGACCATAAGGTTAAGTTAGAACTTGCTAAGTCTGCGGAACCGCCTAAGAATTCCGGTAAGATATGCGCATAGGCTTCAATCGCATTTTGTGATGCTTTACGGCTTGCGATTGCCGCCGGATTCGCTTGTAATTTTTCGATAAACGCTTTGCTTTCCGCTTCCCAGTTTGCCGGTAAATCGCCTGCCATACGACGTTTAAATTCCGCCGCTAATTCAGGATACGCCGCTTCATAAGCCGCAAATTTAGCATTCCATTCTTTTTCTACAACCGCACCTTGCGCTTTGGCATCCCATTCCGCATAGATTTCAGCCGGAATTTCAAACGGCGCATATTCCCAGTTGAGTGCTTTACGGGTTAATGCGATTTCATCATTACCTAACGGCGCACCGTGGCAGTCATGCGATGCCGATTTATTTGGCGAACCGTAACCGATAATGGTTTTACAGATAATTAATGTCGGACGCTCGGTCTCCGCTTTTGCATTTTCAATGGCAAATTTGATTTGTTCCGCATCGTGACCGTCCACGTTACGGATAACTTGCCAACCGTATGCTTCAAAGCGTTGTGCGGTATCGTCAGAGAACCAACCGTCCACATGACCGTCGATTGAAATGTTATTATCATCATAGAAAGCGATTAATTTACCTAAGCCTAAAGTACCGGCTAATGAACAGGCTTCGTGTGAAATACCTTCCATTAAGCAGCCGTCACCTAAAAATGCGTAAGTATAGTGATCAACGATTTTATGACCTTCACGGTTAAATTGTCCGGCTAAGGTTTTTTCCGCAATCGCCATACCGACCGCATTGGTAATACCTTGGCCTAACGGACCGGTTGTGGTTTCAACACCCGGTGCGTAACCGTATTCCGGATGGCCCGGTGTTTTAGAATGTAATTGACGGAATTGTTTTAAATCTTCAATTGAAAGATCATAGCCCGTTAAGTGTAATAAGCTATAAATTAACATTGAACCATGGCCGTTTGAAAGTACGAAACGGTCGCGATCAGCCCACTTAGGATTGGTTGGGTTATGTTTTAAAAAGTCGCGCCATAATACCTCTGCGATATCCGCCATACCCATTGGGGCACCCGGGTGACCGGAATTAGCTTTTTGTACCGCATCCATACTTAGAAAGCGAATTGCATTCGCTAATACTTTACGTTCTGCCATGTGTTTACTCCTAGACAAGAAAATGACAAATACTCTAATAAACTAGATTAGTTGATAAATGGATTCTACACTATTTTTGAAGTAATACTCAAAAAATCTCGAGTAAAAATTGTGATCTTCTTCACAAAAAAGATGAGAAAACTTTGATGTTAAATGATTGTTTTTGATTAAATAAAAGTGGTGTGGATATTTTGTGGAAAATAATATGAACGGCATAGATTAATTATTGATCTTTGTTGCCAAATGCCGTAGAATACGCACTCTTTTTTGGCGTCGAGTAAATGCTCGGCATATGATTTATTCACATATGGTACTTATCAGCGGATATACGAAAGTATAACAAGATAAGTGGCGATATGGCTTCATTAGAGGTTTTCCAATGAAACAAGGTATTCACCCAGAATATACAGAAATTACTGCAACATGTTCATGCGGTAACGTAATTAAAACTCGCTCAACAGTGGGTAAAAACTTAAATCTTGATGTGTGCGGCAACTGCCACCCATTCTATACTGGTAAACAACGTGTTGTTGATACTGGTGGTCGTGTAGAACGTTTCAACAAACGTTTCTCAATCCCAAGCACAAAATAATTTCCGAATTATTAATAAAACCCCGCCAATGCGGGGTTTTGTTGTTTTAAATGTCCTGGATTCAAGCGGTCTGATTTTTAAGCTTTTTTGCAAGTTGCTGATTTAACCATTTACTTGCGTCTAGCAAATTAAATCCCTTGGTTTCATTATTATCATTCGTGACTTTCGTTGTAACAACCATAAAAGAATCAACTTGTGGTTTTGGTCTCGGATGCCAGCGAGCTAAGTTCGTTAAGTGATTGGCATAGAATGATAATAATGGCTTGCCATAAGCGCAAGCCATGTGAACACCACCGCCATCTACGGCAACCACTATATCTGAAGCATTGACCAATGCGCAATAATTTAAGGTATTTGTTTGCGGGGAGATTTCCACAGGTACTTTTGTGGCGTTGTTTAGTGCTTGAAGATACTGTTCGCTTGATTTGGTATAAGTGAGTAAAAAAGCAATCTTATCCAAATATTTAGGATCAATATTATTTAATAGGCTTGCTAACTCAATAGCCGGAACCTCTCGCATACTTCCTTGCGGATTTAATAGCACTCTAATTTTGTCTGTGTTATGCCAATAGGTATCAGCAAGTTCTCTGTATTCGGATGATACCGCTAAAGTATAATCATTAGGCTCTCTGATGAGATATGGAGCTAGTACAGAATGATGTAAGTAATCTGCAATATGTGTATTATTCGGAATTAGCGTAGTAAAGTCATAGTTTTTTACGGTTTCTAATGAATAATGTTTTTTCTTATCCTTACCAAAATTAATAAGAATTTTAGGGTTGAGTAACGAATCTAAAATAATTGATTTAGAGGTAAAGGTAGGCTGAAAATCGAGGTATAAATCCCATTTGCCTCGTTGTATTAAATAATTCAGTGGGCGTTCATCAATTAATTGATCAACAGAATCAGCTTGTGCAAAGAGTTGCTTATTACGCTCCGTAACCAATACGGCTGTTTTTACGTTAGGAAAGGCTTGCTTGATTTGCGCTAAATGGGCAATGTGTACAATAGCATCACCAATGGCATCTCCGATTGGTTTCAGTAGTACACTTTCAATCTCGTTTAATTTCGTTTCATTCGATGCAACTCGTTTGCCAAATAGCGATATGATCAATTTCTTCATTCGTCAATTTCTCCTTTATATGACGAATATAACATATTTCAAAGCTTGAATAATTAGCTTTTTTCCGTAAAATCCATGCGCACATTAATGGATGTATAAGAGAACTCTATGATAGATGATAAAATGCCTATTCCGCCTATTTTTGTTATTAGCTTAGCTAATTCTGTTAGGCGTAAAATAATTTCTGCTCGACTTAACAGTTTAGGATTAGCGTTTGAGTTTATTGATGCAGTAAATGGGCGAGATTTAACAGAAGAACAACTTTCTCAAGTTGATTATGATTTTTACCCTCAGCGTTTTGGAGGGAAACATAGACTGAAGCTGGGTGAAATTGGTTGTGCGATGAGTCATATTAGGGCTTATCAGCACCTTGTGGATAATAATATTAAAGAAGCAATCATTTTAGAAGATGATGCGATAGTTTCTCACTATTTCAGACGTATTGTTGCAGATGTATTACGTAAAGTACCAAGTAGAAAACAGATTATATTTTTTGACCACGGAAAAGCCAAATATTGGCCGATAACACGCCCACTTAAAGAAAGTTATAAATTAGTACGTTATCGCTACCCGTCAAAAAATTCTAAACGCATTATTATGATTGCCACAGGATATTATTTAACATTAGAGGGGGCGAAACTATTACTTAATCATGCTTATCCCCTACGAATGCCAGCTGATTTTTTAACCGGTGCAATTCAAATGACAGGAATTAAAGCGTATGGCGTTGAGCCTCCTTGTATTTTTATTAGTCCCGGCTCGGAAATCGATGAAATAGAAAAGCGTGGTTAGTATGACACTAAAACAACAGCTTCGAAGCACTAGAATTAAATTAGGCAAGTTTTTTCTAGATAAAAAGAGTGTAACGAATACTTTAGACGGTTTACCTAAAAAAATCCTATTTCTCCGTCAAGATGGAAAAATTGGTGATTATATCGTCAGTTCATTTGTGTTTCGAGAAATAAAAAAGCAATCTCCCGAAACGCATATAGGGGTGGTTTGTTCTCGTAATAATGCTTATTTATTTGAGCACAGTCCTTATATTGACCAATTGTATTTTGTACGCACCAAAAATATTGGTGATTATTTAGCTTGCGGTAAGCAACTGGCAAAAGAACAATATGATGTCGTTATTGACCCGACTGTAACGCTACGTAATCGAGATTTACTTTTCTTACGTACGATGAATGCGAAAGCTTATATCGGATATGACAAATCGGACTATAAGATTTTTACTGCGAGCGTACAGAATGAGCGACAACATTTCGCTCAAATATATAAACAGGCACTGGAACTTGCCGGTTTTACAGATATTGATACGCAATATGATGTGCCGAAAGATGAAAACAGTGCGAGAGCGATAAAAAACTATTTATCGGAAAACCGGATTAGACACTTTATTGCTCTAAATTTATTTGGAGCAGGATCGGCGCGACGTTTTTGCGACGAGAAAGTAACGGAGTTACTCACATATTTAAATAAGATAAGTGTGAAGCCAATTCTATTACTCACATTTCCGGAGGTTACACCAAAGTTAAAGCAAATCGCTAGTCGGTTTGAGAATGTCTTTGTATACGAAAATACGCAAACCGTATTTGATACGATTGAGCTTATTCGTCATTCGGACGTATTGATTTCGCCGGATACTTCAACGGTGCATATTGCTTCAGGCTTATCCAAGAATATCATTGGATTTTATAGCTCGGATGAGCAGAATTTTATTCACTGGCATCCGAATAATAAGGCGGAAACCCATATTCTACGCTTTAAGCAGAGTGTGAATGATCTTGATTTTAATCAGATACAACCGGAATGGTTAAACTAAATGGAATTCCAATCCCTTAAACTATTTTTAGATATTGTACAAACTCGTAGCTTTATCCGTTCGGCTGAAAATAATTATATGAGTGCCTCATCACTTACTAGGCATATTCAGCGTATTGAGCAAGAGCTAGGGCAGCCGTTATTTATCCGAGATAACCGGCAAGTGCATTTAACGGAAGCGGGCGAAAAATTTTTACTTTTTGCAAAACAAAGTTGGTCTGATTGGCAACAATTACAGCAGCAGTTGTCGCCGGTGCAAGGTCAGCTGGAAGGCGAATTGAAAGTCTTCTGTTCGGTAACGGCGGCGTATAGCCATTTACCGCAAATTCTGGAACAGTTTCGTCAGGCTCACCCGAAAGTGGAGATAAAACTAAGCACCGGCGATCCGGCGCAGGCGGTACATACGGTGCATTCTTTCGAAGCGGATATTTCCTTAACCGGTAAACCCGAACATCTGCCGCATAATATCGCTTTTTACTATATTGATGATATTCATCTGTCGATTATTGCCCCTCGAGTGGCGTGTGCAGCGACGCAATGTTTACAGCGGCAACCGATTGACTGGCAAAATATTCCGTTTATTTTGCCGGTGGACGGTCCGGTACGGAAGCGAATTGATCGTTGGTTTAAAGAGCAGAAGATTAAAGAACCGAAGATTTATGCAACGGTTGCAGGACATGAGGCGATTGTGCCGATGGTGGCTTTAGGTTTCGGGGTGGCATTGTTACCGGATGTGGTAATTAAACATAGCCCGATGAATGATCAAGTTTCCTATTTGAAATTACCCGAGCCGATCTCTCCGTTTGAATTGGGAATCTGCGTACAAGAGAAAAGGTTACAAGAACCGATTATTAAAGCATTTTGGGACTTGTTACCGAAAGATTAAAAACAACAAGCGGTCGAATTTTGAGAATTTTTGTAAATTCTTAACTAAATTCAACCGCTTGCTTTTTATTTAAATACCGCCCAAACCGGAGAGTGATCAGAAGGTTTTTCCATTGCTCGGATTTCTAAATCAATGCCGGTTTCGATACAACGTTCCGCCAGCCCTTTTGAGGCCAATACTAAATCGATACGTAAACCTCGATTGTCATCAAACCCTTTCGAACGGTAATCAAACCACGAGAATTTGTCATCTGCATTTGGATTCATTGCTCGGAAAGTATCGACTAATCCGTAGTT
Source organism: Actinobacillus lignieresii (assembly GCF_900444945.1). Lineage (NCBI taxonomy): Bacteria > Pseudomonadati > Pseudomonadota > Gammaproteobacteria > Pasteurellales > Pasteurellaceae > Actinobacillus > Actinobacillus lignieresii. Next base: position 340,318 of record NZ_UFRM01000001.1, read on the forward strand.
ATATAAACGGTCCAGCCATTCACGTTCTTCCGGTAGGAATGAACATTTACCGTCACGTAACCAGCGTTTACGATTCGGTTCGCCGATACCGATGTCTAAATCGGTCGGGCTGATGTTCATATCGCCCATAATCACAATCGGATTTTCCGGCGACAGTTCGCTTTCTAAGTAATGTTGTAAATCGGCGTAGAATTTTTCTTTAGCCGGGAATTTGGTTTCATGCGTACGGTTTTCGCCTTGCGGAAAATAACCGTTTAACACGGTAAGTACGCCGAATTCGGTTTCGATATCCGCCATAATCATACGTTTTTGTGCATCGGCATTATCGGTCGGAAAGCCTTTACGCACGGCAAGCGGTTCTTTTTTGGTTAAAAGCGCCACGCCGTAATGCCCTTTTTGACCGTGATGAAACACGTGGTAACCTAAATGATTGACTAAGTCCCAAGGGAAATCTTCATCAGCGACTTTGATTTCTTGTAAGCCGAGTACATCCGGTTGATGTTTTTCAATAATCGCTTCCAATTGATGAGGACGTGCGCGTAAGCCGTTAATATTAAAAGAAATAAATTTCATACGTAAAATCCAAATAGAAACCACGGATAAAGCAAACAAGCGGTTATATTTCCGAAAAAATTTGCATTATCCGTGGTATAAGCAAAAAGACTAAAGCGTCATTGCCGCAATCCAACCGAACACTAATAGAGGAATATTAAAATGTAAGAAGGTTGGTACGACCGAATCCCAAATATGATCGTGTTTACCGTCGGCATTTAAACCGGATGTCGGACCTAATGTTGAGTCGGATGCCGGAGAACCCGCGTCACCTAAAGCGGCTGCTACACCCACGATAGCCATCGTTGCTAACGGAGAGAAACCGAATGATACACATAGCGGTACATAAATAGAGGTAATAATCGGCACGGTTGAGAATGATGAACCGATACCCATTGTAATAAATAAGCCGACAATTAACATCAATAACGCAGCCATTTCTTTCGTTTGAATCGAATCGCGTAAGGCTTCAACCAATTCCGGCACGCCGCCGGTTGCGTTTACTACGCTGGCAAAACCGGATGCGGCAATCATTACGAAACCAATCATCGCCATTAAACGTAAGCCGTCTTGGAATAAATCGTTAGTTTGTTTTAATTTGAATACGCCGCCTAAAGCGAAAATAATTAAGCCGGCTAAACCGCCGATAACAGTGGAATTGGTTGCTAATTGCACGGAACATGTCGCAAGGATTGCGATAATGCTTACACCGATATGAAACGGTTTAACTTTTGCCACACGTGCGGCAATTTCATCGGCGGTCGCTTCTTTTACGTTTTCTACGTAAGTTCTCGGTTTACGATAGGAAACGAAGAAAGCGAATAGTAAACCTAAAATCATACCGGCAACCGGTACCGCCATCGCTTTAGTCATCTCCGCCGTTGTCGCGACAAGATTAAAAGGTTGTCCCGCTTGGTTAATATTTTTAACTAAGATACTTTCAATAAAGATTTGTCCGAAACCGGCAGGGATTAACATATAAGTAGCGGTTAAACCGAATGTTAAAGCACAAGCTACCGCACGGCGGTCGATTTTTAGCTGATTCATCACGCTTAATAACGGCGGAACCACAATCGGAATAAAGGCGATATGAATCGGAATAAGGTTTTGTGATGAAATCGCAAATGCGGTTAATACGAAGAGTACAAGATATTTAAACCAAAACACCGAACGACCGGAAGGGCGTTTCCCGAATGAAGAAATAACTTTATATGCCAATAAATCGGTAACACCCGATTTAGATAAGGCTACGGCAAATGCGCCGAGTACGGCGTAGTTCATCGCGGTTTCCGCGCCACCGCCTAAACCGCCGGTAAATTTTTCGATGGTTTTCGTTAGAGCATCAAACATACTCATATCATCGACTCCATAGAAGCCGATTACGCCACAGGTCAATGCTGCAATAATTAGCGCAATTACCACATTAATTCTGAGTAAACTCAGGGCAAGTAATACGATAATTGAGATAACAACTTCGTTAGATAACATTGTGTTTTCCCTTTTTGTAATAACAAATTAAATAAGAGTTTAATGTAACGTAAAAAACGGAGTTGTCGAGCATTTTTTTATAGAATAAAGAAAATAATGGAACTCATCGCTATAAATCTTGTCGTTTTAGCTTTTTTACTGAAGATTTTATGTTTCAGCTACAAGTTATAGAAAAAAGAGCAAACTTAAAAGTTTGCTCTTTAGGATTATTGAACCTGTTTAAATTGAATCATACCGTTTTCGCCGTAGTCGGTGGTTTGTTCGTCTTCATCTTGGATTAACGGTTGATTTGGGATTTCCGCTTTATCGAAAGCAATATCGCCTTCCACGCCGTCCAATACCTGACCGCGTTTTAATCCTTTAAAATCGAACAGACTCGGATCACAAAGATGTGAAAGCGTAATGTTTTGCATTGCGCTAAACATCGTTTCGATTCGTCCCGGATATTGGCGATCCCATGTCTGGAGCATTTCTTTAACCACTTGGCGCTGTAGATTCGGCTGAGAACCGCATAAGTTACACGGAATAATCGGGAATTGTTTTGCCTGCGAATATTTTTCGATATCTTTTTCTTTACAATAAGCCAACGGACGAATCACGATTTGTTTGCCATCATCGGAAATCAATTTAGGCGGCATAGATTTTAATTTACCGCCGTAAAACATATTTAAGAATAACGTTTCCAACATATCGTCACGGTGGTGGCCAAGTGCAATTTTTGTTGCACCGAGTTCGGTAGCGGTGCGGTATAAAATGCCGCGACGTAAACGCGAGCAAAGCGAGCAAGTGGTTTTCCCTTCCGGAATTTTCTCTTTTACGATGCCGTAGGTATTTTCTTCGACGATTTTATATTCAACGCCGATAGACTTCAGATATTCAGGCAAAATATGTTCCGGAAAGCCCGGTTGTTTTTGGTCTAAATTAACCGCTACGATATCGAAGTGAATCGGTGCGCTGAGTTTGAGATTAAGTAGAATATCTAATAATGTGTAGCTGTCTTTACCGCCGGACAAGCACACCATCACTTTATCGCCGTCTTCAATCATATTGAAATCGGCAATCGCATTACCGACATTACGGCGTAAACGTTTTTGTAATTTGTTGAAATTATAGGCAATCTTTTTTTCTTGTTGAGTATTCGCTGATTGAGTATCTTGATTCATAATCGTGAATTTTTAAATAAATGTTCGGTTCGGTATATGAGATAAAAAATGAAGTCCGTCATACTAAAGACTTCCGTATTTTTTGCAAGCGTTTCATTAGATGTTTTGTCGCTAGATAAGCGTTTATCGGCAAACAAGCGGTCTAATTTTAGCATTTTTTTGCAATTTTAAAGTTTATCAAAATACTCATTACCCCAAGTTTGTTCGGCAAGTTGCAATAAGTTGGCAAAATCCTGATAAGAAGGCATTGCCTGATCTTCTACTTTTTTATTCTCATTAATCAGTTTTTGTTTTAATTCTTGATACCAGCCTAACAGCGAAAGCGGTAAAGGCGAGGCGGCTCGTTTACCTAGCCAATATAAGCCTTGATACGGTAAACTTAATGCAAATAATGAAGTGATAATCGCATTGGCTAAAATGGATTGGCTCGGGTCGGCAAAGAAGTACTGCCATAAAATCGCAAAGCAAGAGAAAGCGGGCATAAAGCGGGAAGCTAATTTTACTAAGCGAATCAATCGATAATCGGGCATAAACAGCCCTAACTTTTTTTGGTTCGGGTAGGTGGCGAGATAACGTTGTCCGGCTTGAAGAGTCGCATTCATAACGATAATGTTTTATAAGATTTATAAGAAAAATAATAAAAATAGCATAACATAAGTTTTATCCGCCGAAAATGCGCAGATTTTAATGCAGTAATGATCAACAATTGCTATACTTTGCAACAATTTTGTTACACGATTAGATATAGAAGGATAGATTAATGCCAATTAAGTTTCCAGATTTGTTACAAGATAGTTGGAACTTTATTCGTAATCAACATACATTTTCGTTATTGGCGGTTATTTTGCTAAGTGCATTGCAGTTCGTGAATTTATTTCTAGTGCCTCGCATCGCGAATATGGATGCCGAAAATGTTGAGATGACGTTATCCGACTTATTTCCGTTATTAATTATGGGGGTTGCCAATATTTTTATTACGACCTTATTAATTTTGAATATTAAAGAGATTAATCGCGGTAGCTTTAAACATTTTTTTCAAAACCTTTCTGGCGCTTTGGCGAAACTGTTTCCGGTGATTTTACTTAACATTATTATGGTTCTGCCGCTGTCTATCGGAATGGCTTCTCAAGTATTCGGCGCGAAAGCTGGTGGCGGTTTATCGATGATCGCTTTTCCATTGATTATCGGCGGCGCATTTTTGTTTATTAAATTATGTTTATCCGTTTACGCTTATTTAATCGAAGAGCTGAATAGCGTGAACGATGCGATTCGTTTTACTTGGCAATTAAGCCGCGGTCGAAGTATCGCTTTAGTATTATTCTGCGTGATTTCTTATTTTGTACCGCAGATTTTAATGTTTTTTTTAAGCGGTTTAAGCGGCAATACTGTCGGTCTGATCGTGAGCGTATTAGTCAGCTCGTTTTTCTCATTGTTTATTACCGTATTCAGTTTCCGTTTTTATCAGGCATACAGCCAAAATAGCGTAGTAAGAGGGTAGTATGAAACAGTTACTTGAATTTATTCCGCTCATTCTATTTTTTACGGTATATAAATTATACGGCGTACAGCAAGCGGCAATTACTTTAGTGATCGCTACCGTCATACAATTAATCGTCTTAAAAGTGTTGTATAAGAAGATCGAAAAATCCCAATGGGTTATGGGCATTTTTGTGGTTTTCTTCGGGATTTTGACCGCTTATTTTAACGATTTAAATTTCTTAAAATGGAAAGTGACTATCATTAACGGTTTATTCGCCGCCGTATTATTAGTCAGCCAATTTGTTTTCAAAAAGCCGATTATTCAAATGTTGTTAGGCAAGGAATTAAAATTACCGACCAATGTCTGGAATCGTCTCAATTTAGGTTGGGCGGGCTTTTTTATTATCTGTATGTTACTCAATATCGTGATCAGCTATTATTTTTCGGATGACGTATGGGCAACATTTAAAACCTTCGGATTTACCGGATTGAGTTTAATCGCCGCGATTGCAACCGGCGTTTATCTCTATCCGCATCTTAAAAACGTGGAGAATACCAATGAGCAAGCATAAACCTTATGACAGAAATCCTAACGGTAAATTATTATTAAGAACGCTCGCGATGCCGTCGGATACCAATGCAAACGGTGATATTTTCGGTGGTTGGATTATGTCGCAAATGGATTTAGGCGGTGCGATTCTTGCCAAAGAATTGGCAAAAGGCAGAGTCGTGACGGTTACCGTAGATAAAATGGTTTTCCATATGCCGATTTCGGTCGGGGATGTGGTATGTTGCTACGGCACTTTAGTGAGAGTCGGCCGCTCTTCAATGCAAGTCAAAGTGGAAGTATTTATTAAACAAGTTTATCAGGGGTCAAGAGAGCGTTTTCGTGTAACAGAAGCACTGTTTACTTATGTTGCAGTAAACAATGAAGGTAGGCCGAGAGAAATTCCTCGTGAAAATAATCCTGAGCTTGATGAAGCGTTATCATTAATGGAGCAGGCTTTAGCATTTGAAGCGGAGCTTGCAAATCAACAACAAACTGCATAAGAGGTAAAAAATGTATTACGTTATTTTTGCACAAGATAATCCGAATATGCTTGAGAAGCGTTTGGAAGTACGCCCGGCTCATTTGGCTCGTTTAGAAAAATTGCAGGCGGAAGGTCGCTTATTAACGTCCGGTCCTAATCCGACGGAAGACGGCACAAGTATCACCGGTTCTACCGTGATTGCCGAATTCGATTCGTTAGCCGATGCTCAAATCTGGGCTTCGGAAGACCCTTATGTAGAAGCCGGCGTTTACGGTGATGTAATTATCAAGCCGTTTAAAAAAGTGTTCTAATCTTTTTTCTTAAAACAGGCACAAGCGGTTTCGCTTGTGCCTTTTTCTCGTCCGATTTTTGAAAGAGGCATATATGTTCGCTCAAACCGATCTTTCCGAGCTGCTGAAGGAATCCGATTTACAAAATGCTGATAAAATCCGACCGCTTGCTATTGCGGTAGGAATGTCGAATTTTGTGAAACAGATGCTACATAAGCAACCGCAGTTATTACAGGCGTGGTTAGCTGAATATCCGTCTATCGCAAAGGTCGGTAATTATGCCGAACATTTAGCCGCCGTTTTAGCGCAGGTGCAAGATGAAACTCAATTAGCGCGAGAATTACGTCTGTTTCGTCATCGTGAAATGGCAACATTAAGTTTTCTGCAATCGAATAAACTTGCCGGCGTAGAGTTTGTATTCGAGCATTTATCCGATTTGGCGGAAACGCTGATTATCGGCGCAAGAGATTGGCTGTTCAAGCGTTGCTGTGAAGAATACGGCACGCCGATGAATTCATTAGGTGAGCAACAAGAATTACTGATTTTAGGCATGGGTAAATTAGGCGGACGAGAACTGAATTTTTCCTCGGATATTGATCTAATTTTTACTTATCCGGATGCCGGTGAAACGGTAGGTGGTAGAAAACCGATTGAAAACAGCAAATTCTTTATTCGCTTAGGACAGCGTTTAATTAAAGCGTTAGATGAAATCACGTTAGACGGCTTTGTATATCGTACCGATATGCGTTTACGTCCGTTCGGCGACAGCGGAGCGTTAGTGCTGAGTTTTGCCGCCATGGAAGATTACTATCAGGAACAAGGGCGAGATTGGGAACGCTATGCGATGATCAAAGCCAAAATTTTAGGCGAAGATCCGCAGAATATTAACCATCGTTATTTGCGCCAAATGCTACGCCCGTTTATGTATCGCCGTTATTTGGATTTCAGTGCGATTCAATCGTTGCGAGAGATGAAACAGAAAATCAGCCGAGAAGTGCTACGTCGTAATTTGACCGATAATATTAAATTAGGCGCCGGCGGTATTCGAGAGATTGAATTTATTGTACAAACGTTCCAAATGGTGCGAGGCGGGCGGGATAAAATCCTACAAGAACGCAGCTTATTGCGTGTTCTGCCTCGCCTTGCCGAATTGAAATTGCTCACCGAACAGCAAATTCAGCAATTATATGATGCGTATATCTTCCATCGTCAGGTTGAAAACGTGCTACAAGCGATTGATGATAAACAAACGCAAACGTTGCCGACCGATGAGCAAGACCGAGCGAGAATAATGTTTGCTTGCCGGTCTTATTTGCAAAAAAATGCGCAAAATCAACCGCTTGTCATAGAAAATAACATTCACACTTGGCAAGACTTTTTACAGGCGTTGGAACAACATCAGCAAAACGTACGAGCGGTATTTAACCAAATTATCGGTGAAGAAGAGGACGATGAAGCATCGCCGCTTAATGAGAAATTAGCGGTTTGGCAGGATATTTTACATTATCAAATCAGCGAAGAAGATTTAGCGGCGGTTTTAAATGATTATCCGATAGATAGCAACGATTATCATGAGATTTTCCGCCAGCTCTCCAATACGTTACAGGATTGGAGTAAGCGTCCGATTGGTGTGCGGGGGCGAAATGTCTTACAACGATTAATGCCGAAAATTTTAGATATGGTGTGCAATAGAGAAGATTATTTAGTGGTGTTGCCTCGTTTGCTTAACATCGTAGATAAAATTACCTTGCGAACTACTTATCTGGAGCTTTTACAAGAAAGAGAACAAATTCTACCGCTTCTGATTACCTTGTGCAGTCAGTCGATTATGATTGCCGAGCAGATTGCTCGTTACCCGATGTTGTTAGACGAACTGATTATTCAAAATAGTCTTACGCAAGTGTTGGCATTAGATCAGTATAAAACGGTATTAAATGACTATTTAATTCGGATTCCGGAAGAAGATGAAGAGGCATTGATTGATGCCTTGCGCCAATTTAAGCAGAGCCAAATTTTGCATATTGCGGCGGCGGATATTTTAGGCGTATTGCCGGTAATGAAAATTAGCGATCATCTTACCTATTTGGCGGAAGCGATTATCGGTGCGGTAGTGAATATGGCGTGGAAATCACTGTCGCAGCGTTTTGGCGTGCCGGATCATTTAACTGATACGGAACAAGGTTTTGCCGTGATCGCTTATGGTAAATTGGGCGGTATTGAGCTTGGCTATAATTCGGATTTAGATTTGGTTTTTCTGCATAACGCACCGCAGGATAGTGAAACGATCGGTGCGAGAAAATCGATTTCAAGCCATCAGTTCTATTTAAAATTAGCGCAAAAAATTAATTCGATTTTTAATTTAAATACCAGTGCCGGTGTGCTTTACGAAGTGGATATGCGCTTGCGACCGTCAGGCGAAGCCGGTTTATTAGTCAGCACGGTAAGTGCTTATGAAACTTATCAACAAAATGAGGCGTGGACATGGGAATCACAAGCGTTAGTTCGTACTCGTTGCGTTTATGGTTCGCCCGATCTGGCGCAAGCCTTTGAGCAAATTCGTCGAGCAACTTTGGCAATGCCTCGAACAAGCGGTCAATTACGCCAAGAAATTTGTGAAATGCGTTACAAAATGTATCAACATTTAAGCACAAGCGATCATACGCATTTTGATTTGAAAAAAGATAAAGGCGGTATTACCGATATAGAATTTATCGCACAATGTTTGGTATTGGAGTACGCTCATCAGTATCCTCAAATGGCGATTTGGTCGGATAACGTTCGTATTTTCGATTCGGCGGTAGAATGCGGCATTTTATCGCTTACTGACGGAGAAATGTTGAAACATTGCTATACGGCGATTCGCAATCGTATTCACCATTTAAATTTATTGCGTAGCCCGAGTGTGGTGAGCGCAGACGAATTTGTTGAAGAACGTGCTTTTGTGGCGCAAATTTGGCAACGAATTTTCGGCTAAGATCAGAGAAGCGGTTAAATTTGCAAAAAATTTTGTCAATTTAACCGCTTGTTTTCCGCTATAATAAGGCAAATTTACCCATTCAAGGAGTTTGCAATGGAATATCAATTTACACATTCAATTCACGGTGTAGTCGCTAAATGTTCAATGGATCACGAAGCTTTTGCCCGTTGGTTAAATACCGAGATAACGGAAAATCCTAAAGAGTTGATCAATATCTTTGCTGAAATTGAAAAATGTCGGGCGGCGTATCCTAATCATTATGAATGTGTCTTCGAGGGAAAAGAATACAGTTTATTTCTTGATTGCGATGAAGTGATGGTGAAAGCGAATAATCTGGACGACGCGTTTGACGAATCGCAAATGGAAGACGGTTTTCAGTTTTATGATCAAGAAAGTATCGCATTTTGCGGCTTAGAGGATTTTGAAAATTTCTTAAAAGCCTATCAGAAATTTAGTAAAACCTATCACTAATGATTTAAGTAATAAAACAAAGAAGGGGCAACCGTAACGGTTGCCCCTTTGCTTTATTTGTTTAAACGATTAACGTAAGAACTCAACAAACCAAGTGATAACACCTAAGTTTAAAATATCTACGAAGAATGCACCGACTAACGGTACGATTAAGAACGCTTTATGTGACGGACCGAACGTTTCGGTGACCGATTGCATATTGGCAACCGCAGTCGGTGTCGCACCCAAGCCGAAACCGCAGTGACCAGCAGTTAAAATCGCCGCATCATAGTCTTTACCCATTACACGGAAAGTCACGAAGTAACCGTATAAGATCATAACGATAGTTTGAACGACTAAAATAATTAACATCGGACCGGCTAAGCCTGCTAATTCCCATAATTTAATGCTCATTAACGCCATTGCTAAGAATAAACTTAATGAAGCGTTACCGAATACGTCAATCGCACGGTCGAACATATCGAATTTGAATACTTTGGTTAATACGTTACGTAAAATTACACCGAAACCTAATGCCCATACGAATTGCGGTAAACCTAAATCCGGGAATGCGTTAGCCATTACCGATGAGAAAGCTAAACAGGCTGCGAATAACGCCATCGTTTCGATTGTGGAACTCGCCGTAATGAAACGAATGCTGTCAGCCGATTCAAAAGTGCTGTCGTCATACTGTTCGGCAGAAGTATCCATTTTTTTGCTATATTGTTTACGGTCTTTTTTCATTTTATTGACTAAACGGCGTGCAACCGGACCACCGATTAAACCGCCGGCAACTAAACCGAATGTAGCGGACGCCATTGCCATTTCCATAATACCGGTAATGCCGTATTGTTCAGAGAAGATTTTCGCCCATGCCGCACCGGTACCGTGACCGCCGGTTAAGGTAATTGGACCAGTTACTAAACCGACTAAAGGATCTAAACCTAATGCTGTGGCAAGTCCGACACCGACGCCGTTTTGGATAATAATGAATATACCGACAACGGCAAGGAAGATCACTAAAGGCATACCGCCCTGTTTTAAGCGAGAAAAATCGGCGGATAAACCGACGGATGAGAAGAAGGCTAACATAAAGGCATTTTGTAAGCTTTTCTCGAATTGGAAAGAAAGTCCCATCCAATGGTATAAGCAGAGAATCACGATTGCAGCCACTAAACCGCCGGCAACCGCTTCGGGAATATTAAAATCCTGTAAGAATTTAATTTTGCTTACAAAAAAGCGTCCGATCAAAAGAACGAGTGTCGCAGCAATTAATGTGTGGTAACCGTTCAGTATTATTGGTTCCATAGGTGCTCCTCTAAAATGAAAATGTTAAATGAATGTTTAAAAATAAGGATTGTTCGATACTAGACCAATAAAAAACATTTGTCAAAGGTATGTATAAATAAATTTATCATTAGAATTAGAAAAACTTATCATATAAGTTAAAAATTTTTTGAGGGAGATCATATTATCCGCTTCGCAATTGCGAATTTCTTGAATCAGTTCTCATTTTTTTAAATATGCATTTGTTAAAATTTAAGAAGTAATTTTTTTATTGGAGGCGAAAATGAGCGATATAGCCATTATTGTAAGCCTATTATCATTAGTTGCGGTATTAGGTTTATGGATTGGTCATATAAAAATCAAAGGGGTCGGTCTCGGTATCGGCGGAGTATTATTCGGTGGGATCATTATTTCTCATTGTACTCATTTGTACGGTATCGAATTGGATGCGCACACGTTACATTTTATTCAAGAGTTCGGATTAATTCTGTTTGTTTACTCAATCGGTATTCAGGTCGGTCCGGGCTTTTTTGCGTCATTGCGTCAATCGGGTTTAAAACTGAACGGCTTTGCGGTGATGATTGTCGGGCTAAGCGGAATACTTGTTGCGCTCATTCATAAGTTATTCGACGTTCCTTTACCGGTTATTTTAGGGATTTTCTCCGGTGCGGTAACCAATACGCCGTCTTTAGGGGCGGGGCAACAAGTATTAACCGAGCTTGGCGGAGACAATATTACGGCGGTAATGGGGATGAGTTATGCGATTGCTTATCCGTTCGGGATTATCGGTATTTTACTTTCTATGTGGTTGATTCGTATCATTTTTAAAGTGAATATCGATAAAGAAGCGCAAGAGTTCGATAACAATCAAAATCAGCAGAAAGAAGGATTGGATACGCTTAACGTACGTTTAACCAACCCTAATTTAGGCGGTTTAAAATTAAAGGAAATCCCTGATTTTGAATCGCATACGGTTATTTATTCCCGTTTGAAACGGAATGACCAATTGATTGTGCCGAATGTCGATACGGTATTAAATGTCGGCGATGTGCTTCATCTGGTCGGAGAAAAAGCGACGTTACATAAGATGCAGCTTATTTTAGGAGAAGAAGCGGACGTATCCGTTTCGACCAGAGGTACGATTTTCCGTTCCGAGCGGGCGGTAGTTACCAATGAAAACGTATTTGGTAAAAAAATTCGTCATTTAATGCTGAAAGGGAAATATGAAGTTGTGATTTCTCGTTTAAACCGTGCGGGGGTCGAATTAATTCCGAACGGTGAAATGGCATTACAATTCGGGGACGTACTGAATTTAGTCGGACGTCAGGAAGATATTGAAACGGTACGAGCGATTATCGGCGATGCTCACCAAAAATTACAACAGGTACAAATGTTACCGATTTTTTTAGGTATCGGTTTAGGTGTATTACTCGGTTCTCTACCGCTTTATATTCCGGGATTCCCCGTGGCGTTAAAATTAGGTTTAGCCGGCGGTCCGTTGGTGGTAGCTTTAATTCTTGCAAGAATCGGCAGTATCGGTAAACTCTATTGGTTTATGCCGCCGAGTGCCAACTTGGCATTGCGAGAAATCGGTATCGTATTATTCCTTTCCGTAGTCGGTTTAAAAGCCGGGGCGAATTTCCTCGATACTTTACTCAGTCCGGAAGGGCTTGCATGGATGGGATACGGTGCGATCATCACCTTTATTCCATTGATTGTGACCGGATTTGTTGCTCGTATTTACGGAAAAATGAATTATTTATCGCTATGCGGTTTGTTATCCGGTGCGATGACCGATCCGCCGGCATTAGCTTTTGCCAATGAAATTAAAGACGGACACGGTGCGGCGGCACTTTCCTATGCAACGGTCTATCCGCTTGTGATGTTCTTACGTATCATCTTACCGCAATTACTTGCCATTTTGCTTTGGACGGCAAGCTAAATCCGTCATCATCGATAGCGGTCGAATTTAACGAGATTTTTGCAAAATTCTCAGCGAATCCGACCGCTATTTTCATTTCTTCTCTGTTCAGCAAATCAGATTCCTTGTAGAATAATCGTTTAATTTTTTATAGCAAAGAATAGATAGTATGAGTCGCACTAAAAAAACACGTCGTATTACCGACATTATGCCTGCGCGAAAAGCAGATAAAAAACCGGAACAGCCTAAATTAAGCGGCGGTAAAAATCGTAAGCCTACCCGTTACGAACTGGATGCAAAAGCCCGTGAAGAAAAGAAAAAACGTAAACACAAAGGCTTGCCGACCGGTTCGCGTAATGTTGATCCGGCGGAGCAGAAAAAAGCGGCGGTAAAAGAAGTGAAAGATCCGCGTATCGGTAGCCGTAAAAAAATTCCTTTAATGCTGGAGTTTGTCAATAAACCGGAAAAAGGACAAATTATTAAACCGGTTGCCGTGGAAGAATATAAACCGCATTTATCGCCGGAATTAGAACTGGAACAGTTGGAAAATAATGAGATCTTAAACCAATTATTAGACGAAATCGAAGCGGGTAAAACCTTATCGGCGAAAGATCAAAAATTCGTAGACGAATGTTTGGATCGTATCGATGAGTTAATGACCGAATTAGGTATTCAAGATGAAGACGAAGATAACGGGGATGCGTTGCTTCGCCAATTTGAAACCATGGACATTAATCAATTTAGATAAGACGATTAAAAAACTATGATTCGATTTTTTCTCCTTATCCTTGCGATCTTAGTCGTGCTTTCGATGGCGGGTTACGCTGTCTATTTAATGTTGAAATTACGCAAACAAAATGCCCAAAATAAAGCATTATTGGAACAAGCTGAACAGGCGAAGAAAGCACGTTTCGAACGTATTATTGACAGTATTGATGTCATTACAAGAGCAATGCTTTCCGAACAATGTGATTTTTCGGAAGGCGTACTTCGTTTAAAACCGTTACTTGATGTGTTAGCTAAACCGTTAAGTCAATATTCGGCAATGTGGGAATTGTATCAAGTTGTAGAAGATATGCCGATTTTAGACGAACGTAAGGCATTGAAACGTAATGAGCGAATGAAGCAGGATCTGCATCGACAGTCGAAAGAAGTCGAGTTGGAAGAGCAGATTAAAGCGGAGTGCCATCAGTTACTGATTGATATAGCACAGTTAAAACTTACATTATAGTAAGTAATGCCTATTTTGAAGGAAAGTCAATGTCAGAAATTATTTGGGATTTAGCCCTTATCCAAAAATATAACCAATCCGGTCCTCGTTATACTTCTTATCCTACCGCATTAGAATTTAACGAAAATTACAACGATGACGATTTTAAAGCGGCGGCGGCACGTTATCCGAATCGCCCGTTATCGCTTTACGTACATATCCCGTTTTGCCATAAACTATGTTATTTCTGTGCGTGTAATAAAATTATTACCCGTCACCGTCATAAAGTGGATATTTATTTGGATTATCTTGAAAAAGAAATCAAAACGCGCGTACCGCTGTTCACTAATCGTGTCGTTACTCAAATTCACTGGGGCGGTGGTACGCCGACTTATTTGGATGAAGCGCAATCGGCACGCTTAATGAGTATGTTGCGTCAGCATTTTAACGTCAGTGCAGAAGCGGAAATCAGTATTGAAATGGATCCGCGCGAAATCGAATTAAATATGTTGGATCACCTTAAATCCATCGGTTTTAACCGTATCAGTATGGGGATTCAGGACTTCAATAAAGAAGTACAAAAATTAGTTAATCGCGAGCAAGACGAAGAATTTATTTTTGCTTTGATGAAACGCGCGAAGGAACTCGGTTTCACTTCAACCAATATCGATTTGATTTACGGCTTACCGAAACAAAATGTCGAAAGTTTTATGTACACGCTTGAACGAGTGATCGAGTTGAATCCGGATCGGATGAGTGTGTTTAACTATGCGCACTTACCAAGCCGTTTTGCCGCACAAATTAAAATTAAAGACGATATGTTACCGGCTCCGGAAACTAAATTAACCATTCTGCAGAAGACCATCGAGTTTTTAGGCGGTAACGGCTATAAATTTATCGGTATGGATCACTTTGCCAAACCGGATGACGAATTGGCGATTGCTCAGCAACAGGGCGTATTACATCGTAATTTCCAGGGTTATACCACTCAAGAAGAATGCGATTTATTAGGTATGGGCGTGTCGGCAATCAGCTTACTTGGCGATACCTACGCACAAAACCATAAAGAATTACAACAATATTATGCCAATGTCGAAGAACGCGGTATCGCGTTACATAAAGGTTTGGCGCTTACTCAAGACGATTGTATTCGTCGTGACGTAATCAAAGCGTTGATTTGCAACTTTAAGTTGGAATTCGACCGCTTACAAGCCGAATATCAAATAGATTTTAAACAGTATTTTGCAGAGGATTTGGCGTTACTTGAGCCGTTGGCGAAAGACGGTTTATTAGAAATTCACGAAAACGGTATTGTGGTTTCGCCTAGAGGTCGTCTGCTCATTCGTAATATTTGTTTATGTTTTGACGTATATTCAAGACAATTGGCGAAAAGACAACAATTTTCGAGAATTATTTAATAGCAAGCGGTCATATTTTCGAACCATTTATAGCTTTCTATTGACAAGGAATCATTATGAAAACACGTTATAGTGTTCTTTCTGTTGCAATGACGGCAGCATTTTACACTCAATATGCGCAAGCGGATTTGAGAGAACAATGCCTATTGGGCGTACCGCATTTTCAGGGCGAAGAGGTAACGGGCGATCAAACTATGATGCCGATTGAAATTGAAGCGGATAATGCGGTTATCAATCAGCCTAAAGATGCGACCTATACCGGTGATGTAGCGATTAAACAAGGTAATCGTTCTCTTTTTGCGGATGAAGTAAGGGTTGAGCAAAACGGCGAGCAAGAACGCCGAGCGTTTCTGAAAGGCAGTTACCGATATCAAGATAATCTGATTCAAGCGCACGGACGAGATGCGGCAATGGATCTCAGTTCTGAAACCGCCGAGTTACAAAATACCGAATTCCAATTAGTCGGTCGTCAAGGACGAGGTACGGCGGAAAGCGGTTCGTTTAATCACAATAAACGCATTTTAAAAAATGCGACCTTTACCGCCTGTTTACCGAATGACAATGCGTGGTCAATTGAAGGAAATGAAATGATTCAGCATATCGATGAAGAGTATGCTGAAATTTGGCATGCGCGTTTTAAAGTATTGGGTATGCCGGTATTTTATTCGCCTTATTTACAATTTCCGATTGGCGATCGCCGCCGTTCGGGGTTATTGATTCCGAATTTTCATCGTTCAAGTAAGGACGGTTTTGCTTATTCTCAGCCGTTTTATTGGAATATCGCACCGAATATGGATGCGACAATTACACCGACTTATTATTCGCGCCGAGGTTGGCAAATTAGCCCTGAATACCGTTATTTAACCAAATTGGGAGAAGGTATTGTTGCCGGTGAATATATCGGAAAAGATCGTCTAGACGAATATAAACCGGATGACAATGATCGCAAACGCTATCTAATACACTGGCGCCATAATATGAGTTTCTTAACCGACTGGCGTTTGTATGTGGATTATACCAAAGTCAGCGACAAGCGTTATTTCTCCGATTTCGATTCGGAATACGGTAGCAGTACCGACGGTTATGCCACTCAACAATTTAAATTAGGTTACTATCAACCGAATTATAATTTATCGATTTCCGGTAAGAAATTCCAAACCTTTGACGAATTGGATGTCGGTCCGTATCGCGTATTACCGCAAATAGATTTTAACTACTATAACGATGAGTTGGTAAAAGGCGGAGATTTTAAACTCTTTGCTCAGACGGCTCGTTTTGAGAATGACAGTAAGTTAATGCCGAAAGCGTGGCGTTTTCACGTAGAACCGACGCTTAATTTCCCTCTTGCGAATCGCTACGGCAGCTTGAATTTTGAGACGAAATTGTATGCGACTCACTATCTTCAAGAAAAAGGCAGTAGTAAGCAAGCGGATAATATGGACAAGAACGTTACTCGGGTTATTCCGCAAGTAAAAGTGGATTTACAAACGGTACTGGAAGCGGATAAGCAATTATTTAAAGGTTTTAATCAAACCTTTGAGCCGAGAGTACAATACGTTTATCGTCCGTATAAAGATCAAAGTAATATCGGCTCAGGCTTAAATCAAAGCGTAAGTTTCGGTTATGATTCGGCATTATTGCAAAGCGATTATTTTTCTCTATTTAATGATCGTCGATATAGTGGTTTAGACCGTATTTCTTCTGCTAATTTAATTACTGCTGGTGGCACGAATCGTTTCTTCAATGAAAAAACAGGGGTGGAAGTATTTAACTTTAGTATAGGACAGACTTATTACTTATCTCCATCTAAAATTGATGATTTATCGCAGAATAGTACAACAAAACGTTCGTCTTCATGGGCATTGGAATCTAACTGGAAATTCCACCGTAAGTGGAATTGGCACGGTGCTTATCAGTATGATACGCGCTTAAATCAAACTTCGTTGGCTAATACGTCATTACAATACAAGCCGAGCCAAGATAAACTTGTCCAATTAAGTTATCGTTTTGCAAGTAAAGATTATATTAATCAAAACTTACGTAGTAATGTGTATGGGCAGGATATTAAGCAAGTCGGGGCGATTGTAGGTTGGGAACTAACGGATCGTGTCGCATTTATGGCAAGTCATTATCATGATATCGCACTTAAAAAGCCGGTAGAAAGCCAACTTTCCGTAAACTATAACACTTGCTGCTGGAGTGCTAACGTATATGTGGCGCGTAAACTGACCGCAACGCCAATCGGATCGCCGGATACGATCAATGATTTATATTATGATAATAAATTCGGGGTGAATTTTGAATTACGCTTCGGTACGAACTACAGTAGCGGCGTACGTAAAATGCTGAAAAAAGGTATGATTCCTTATACGGAGCAATATGGAATTAATTAATTTTTGATTAGTTTTGCAATAAGGATTTTATTTTATGTATTAAGAGTCGATCCTAGAATGATAGTGATCGACTCTTTTATTTTATATATATTAGTATATAAAAAAGGATGTTATGTAAATTTTATTTACTTAATTTAAAAACTTTACTATTTTAAGCGGCGTTTTAAACCGATGAATTTAAATTGTTTATGCGTTACTTACATCTCTATTTATTCTCCGCATTACTTATATATTCCCATACGGGAAATACGGCTCCGCCGCCTTTCAAAGAAACGCAATTAAAGCGTAATATTCAAATTGATAGTGAAATTCAACAACGCCATCGACAGCAAACCGTTCAGCAAGAAGCACAATTTATACCTCAAACCGATATCCGAATGGACACTCGCTAAGAAAGAAATTTACAAATTCCGTCGGCGGAGTCTCCCTGCTACCTCATTCATCATCTTTCCTTAATCGATTATCCGTCCGAAAGATTAAATCAAACCGAGCAATTCCAATGGGCTTTAGATAAAGCGGTTGCAGATTTACAACTGAGATTACCGCATTGTTTAGGCGGAGAAGGTTTGAGCATTTTAATGAAGCAAATACAAAATAATATTATCGAGAAAGGCTATGTAACTACACGAGTGGTAGCACAAGAGCAGGATTTAGGTTCCGGTAATTTAGTGCTAAGCGTGATTGTCGGAAAAATAGGTAATACGGTCGTGATGGATAACGGTCGTGTACCTCGTTTTACCCCTTTACACGCTCTGACCGCTTTTACCTTTGAAAAAGGCGATATTTTAAATGTGCGCAATATTGAACAGTCACTTGAGAATTTAAAGCGAGTGCCTACAGCGGATGCCAATATTGAAATTCTTCCGAGCGAGGGAGAAGGCGGTCAAATAGGCGAAAGCGATTTAAAAATCAGCTACGCCCAAGCGATTCCGTTTCGGCTGAATCTCGGTTTAGAAGATTCGGGTTCCACCTCCACCGGTAAATGGCAAGCCTCGGCGACTTTATCTTGGGATAATATTTTTTCAGCAAACGATCTGTTCTATACCAGTTTCACTCATAGCATCAAACGTCATTCCGACGATAAAGGCAAGCGTGCCAGTCGGAATCTTTCCTTCTATTATTCGGTTCCTTTCGGTTATTGGCAATTGACCGCAAACCACACCGTTTATCGTTATTATCAACAAGTGTTCGGCGCCTTTGAAAATTATCTGTATGCCGGAGAGAGTGAAACGGACAAGTTAAATCTATCACGCGTGTTATATCGAGATGCGGTTCGAAAAACTACGCTTTCCGGCGGTTTTTGGTCACGCCATTCTAAAAATTTTGTCGATAATACGGAAGTCGAGGTTCAGCGTCGGCGTATGGCGGGCTGGGAAGCCGGTATTGCGCATAAAGAATATTTAGGTAATGCCACTTTAGCGTTGGATATGAATTTTAAACGGGGAACAGGGGTAAGAGGCGCAATCGGCGCACCGGAGGAAGCTTATAACGAAGGTACTTCCCGCTTAAAAATTATTACGCTCTCTATCGATTATAAAAAGCCGTTTGAATTAGCAGGACAAGTTTGGCAATTTCAAACCGGTTTCAATGCGCAATGGAATAAAACACCGCTCATTCCTCAATGATCGTCTCAGTATCGGCAGTCGTTACACGGTACGAGGTTTTAACGGGGAACTTTCGCTTTCGGGCGAGAGAGGTTGGTATTGGCGTAATGAATTGAGTTGGAATGTCGGTAATAAAGGACACTGGTTTTATTGGGGATTGGACGGCGGGAGAGTTTCCGGTTTAGGCGGTAATGCGAGATTAGGTCATCATTTAATGGGAACGGTTATAGGATTACGAGGCGGTTGGAAAGGTTTTTATTATGACTATTTTATCGGCAGACCGATACGTTATCCCGAAGGATTTAGCGCATCAAAACATGTGTTAGGTTTTAATCTGAATTACGCTTTTTAACGTACTTCTGTCATTAAAGGAATTAATTAAGTAAAAGGAATTACATTATGAATAAGAAATCTTTCCGTGTCATTTTCAGTAAAACATTACAGTGTCTTGTAGTGGTATCCGAATTAGCTAGAACAACAGGCAAAGCAAATGAAGCGGGTATGACAAGCGGTGTGATTTCGCAGAAAATTTGCAAAATTAGACCGCTTACCTTTAGCTTATTTTGCGCATTAGGCTTTGTCGGTTTTTCAGAAAATGCGTTGGCGGAACTTCTTATTCAAGCGGATAAAAATGCGCCGAAGCATGAACAACCTATCGTATTCAAAACACCGAACGGCTTGCCGCAAGTGAATATTCAAACTCCGAATGACAAAGGACTTTCGCATAATAAATACAGCCGATTTGACGTAGATAGCAAAGGAGCGATTTTAAATAACAGCCGCTCACAAACCCAAACGCAACTGGCGGGTATGGTTCAAGGCAATCCTAATTTAGCCCGTGGCGAAGCGAGGGTGATTTTAAATGAAGTTAATTCGAGCGATCCGAGTATCTTAAAGGGTTATATTGAAGTCGCGGGTAAAAAAGCGGATGTAATTATCGCCAACCCGAGCGGCTTACATTGCGAAGGCTGCGGCGTCATTAATGCCGATCGCGCTACTTTCACTACCGCTAACGGCAGAACAAGTGCAAGGTATTGCGAAAGCGGCTTCAGAAGGCTCTGTTACGGGCGGGGCCGTAGGAGTGAGTGTCACTTACGGACAACAAAAATCCGAGCAGACCCAACACAGCAAAGGCAATACGGCAGAGAAAAGCCAAGTGAATGCAGGGGGTAAAGTCAATATTCTTACTACGGGTAAAGGAGAAAAATCGCAGATTACGATTTCCGGAGCGGATTTGTCGGGGCAAGTGGGTACACACTTAAAAGCGGACGGCAAAGTTAATATTGAAGCGATAGACGAAAATCATCTTGAACGCAGTAAAAACAAATCAAGCGGATTTAGTGCCGGTGTGGGGATTCAATTCGGTGACGGCATCACTGCTGGCGTTACTGCAGGCGGAAATGTGGCGAAAGGCTATGGTAATGGTGAGAGTCAAGCATGGGTAGCCAGCCAAGTGGGCAGTGAAAACAGCCGAACCACGATTGAAAGTGGCAAGGATACCAATATCATCGGCTCACAAGTGAAGGGTAAACGGGTTGAAGTCACAGCAGAAAACCTAAATATCGAAAGTTTACAAGATACCGCTAAATATAAAGGTAAACAGGAAAGTGTAAACGGACAAGTAACGGTAGGTTACGGTGTGTCAGTTGGCGGCAGTTACAGTAAATCGAAAATCAATTCGGATTATGCCAGTGTTAAAACCCAAGCGGGAATATCAGCGGGTGATGAAGGTTATGATGTAAATATAACATAGTGCAGATTTCTATGCTTTGGCAAAAATCGGAACAGTAAATTTACTTAGTAATACGAAGAAATCAATAAATAGTTCAAGTGTTACCTCATCTGTTATCAGTGATGGAGTGTTTACGATTCGAGATAGAGAAGGGCAAGAAAATATCAGCCATATTAAAAAAGGAACTACTGAGCAGACTAACCGATTAGAGCAACAAGATTATCGCTCTCTCCAAAAAGATGTAGAAACAGATACGGCAACTAAAAAAGCTTTCTATTCTAATATGGTAGGCTTAACAGATGAAGCCTATCGGACTATGTTTATCGCTGAACATCGTATGCTTACAGCGGAAATTGATGAAAATGGCAAGCCAATCTTGGATATTAATTTATTGAATGAAATTGATAAAGAATCAGATAAAAAGGGAATAAATCGTGAAGAGTATCGTAAAGATCAAGAAGTAAAAGGTCGCAATATATATCGATTACGAGAGCTCTCAGATCAAGATCGTAATAATCTAAAACAAGTAACTTACACTGATCCACTAACAAGAAAATCCGAGAAAAAATATGTAGTAGCCTTTAATGGTATTTTTAATGATGAAAATGCGGCGGCTAAATTTGCTTGGCAAAACTATGTAGCTAAAGAAAGTCAATCAGGAAAAATCGATAGTCGAGTTCATCAGAACGTTTATTTTGTACATCACCCTCAAGCCGGTAATGCAATATCGGAATTATTGGTGGCGGGTTATGAAAAAATGTTTGAAACATCTTTTGGTAATGTCCTTGGTATGGATAATTCCAGCTTGCAAGCGAAGGAATTAATGACGAAGTATGGTAAAAATGAGCTTTTTGTAGGCTCACATAGCCGAGGTACATTAACAGTAACTAATGCATTAAATTCATTAAATACAAAAGAAAATCGGGATGATAAATTACTGTCTGGTACAACAGTAAAAATGGTTGGTCCTGCTACAAACGTTACTCATGCAGATAATGTATTAAGTGTGTTACAAACAGGCAAAGAACGTACAAATAGAGAAGGCTCAATTCGAATCGAAAATCATGAACAAGATCCGGTGGGCAGTATTCCTATCATATTAGGCGGAAATCCTGCCACAATGAATGATAACGAGCAAAATAGAGGAGTGATAAGAAGGGTCATAGATATGTTCGGTGATAATTCTTCTATGCATAATTGTTATGGTTTAGGGCAAAAGCAATGTGTTACTGATGGGTATCGTAAAAATGAAAAAGATTTAATTATGAATAAGGAACAAACTATTTACGATTTAAATAGAAACTCAAATAAATAATAGGAGAAAGTTTGGTGAGGTTATTGTCTACTATCTTATTAAGTTTAGTATTAACATATTGTTCATTTGGAGGGTTTCAACCACCTAAACCGTATTATATCTGGGGATATAAATATAAGAAGTTTGAAAAATCTTACGATTATTATGTTTTTAGAGATAAAGAAATGCGTGCTTGTGGAATGGATCCAGTTCTTGGTGAAAGTGTGGAACTTAAAGTTAACTTATGTTTAGAGAAAAAAGGATGGTATCTAGAGCAAGGTCCGGTGTGTGAAGAAAAATACGTATGGAATGAACCGGAATGTATTAAATGGCGAGCAAAATATAGTAAGCCAAATGTGCAACCTTGGGGATAATAGTCATTTAAGTGTTTTAAAAATTTAATTTCAGAAATTTGGGAATAGTGGACAAAATTGAGTCTACAAAATGGGTTAAAACCTTGTACTATAAGGCTTTAACCCACTTTTTATAAAAATGACTAAAAAATTGTATTTTCTGCTCATCTTTTAACCTCAAAAAATATGGCAAAATTAATGGTGTTCAACGCTATAAATGTCTTGATTGCCATCGTAATTTTGTTGCATCCAAGCGACTTAATTCACAAGAAATCTGGTTTAAGTATACCTCGCTAAAACAAACCATTCGGCAGCTTACTATTGAATATCAATGTTCTGAAAGAACCATCAGAAGACATCTTCAAAAATCCATCAAAGCTGAGCAAAAACCTTTACCCGAAACCATTAACATCGTGATGGATACCACACATTTTAAACAGCGTTTTGCCGTATTGGTTTTAGTGGATTCACTCTCTTCCAAACCGGTCTACTTTCGTTTTATTCCCGCTGAGAAAAATCAGTATTATTTCGAAGCTATATCAGAATTAATGGAAAAAGGCATTAAGATTCAATCGATTACCTGCGATGGTAGGCGAGGGTTATTAAATGCTTATCTTGATATTCCAACTCAGATGTATCATTTTCATCAAGTTGGGAGAGGGATATTTTATTTAACGAAATCACCCAAATCTCCGGCTGGGAAAGCGTTATTGGAGCTATACTATTCACTTAAATCTTATACAAAAGAGACGCTTAATCAAGCATTACTGCAATGGCTGAATGAGTATAAAACTTACTTTAACGAACGCTCGGAGCATAATGCAAAACGGTTTAAACACAAACGATTAAGAAGTGCCTATTGGAGTCTAAAACGTAGCATAAATTATTTATTTACCTATCAAGATTATCCTGAACTGCATATTGCACATACGACGAATTTAGTCGAGTCATTTTTTAAGCTGATGAAAGCAAAATTAGCTCCTCACCAAGGATTGACTGATGAACATAAGATGGTGTTTATAAAGGATTTTATTTGCCAGCGAAGTTAAAAATAAAGCCATAACAGACTCAAAAATGTCCATTATGGCTATATCATGGGGAAATTAGACTCAATTTTGTCCACTATCCCGAAATTTGTAATGGATACAATGAATACAGAAAATAATTAATTTTTAAAATCAAGCACTAAACGAGTTGATAACAGCACTGTAGCAGGTGTTATATGAAGTAGGCATAATGATATAACTTAATTATAAGCGGTCAATTCCTAAAATCTTTTGCAATTTGCAAACTTTTATCGGAATTTGACCGCTTGTCTTAATAATTAGTGGCGGAAGTGACGCATACCTGTTAAGACCATTGCCATACCGTGTTCGTTAGCCGCATCAATCACTTCTTGATCTCGCATTGAGCCGCCTGGGTGGATTACACAAGTAATGCCGACTTTAGCTGCCGCATCAATACCGTCACGGAATGGGAAGAACGCATCTGAAGCCATTACGCATCCAGCAACTTGTAAGCCTTCGTCTTCCGCTTTGATACCGGCAATTTTCGCTGAATATACACGGCTCATTTGACCCGCTCCGATACCGATTGTTTGACCGTTTTTCGCATAAACAATCGCATTTGATTTCACATATTTTGCCACTTTCCAGCAGAATAATAAGTCCTCAAGCTCTTCTTTGCTTGGTTTTCTCTCAGATACCACTTGTAAATCATCAATTGAAACAGAACCTTGATCCGCATCTTGCACTAATAAACCGCCGTTTACACGTTTGAAATCTAAACGTTTTTGCGCTTGAGTAAATTCACCACATTCTAAGACACGCACATTTTTCTTCTTCGCAAGCGCTGCTTTTGCTGCTTCTGAAACGCTTGGAGCAATAATCACTTCCACAAATTGGCGTTCTGCGATCGTTTGTGCCGTTTCACCGTCTAATTCACGGTTGAAAGCAATAATACCGCCGAATGCTGATGTCGGGTCGGTTTGGTAAGCACGGTTATAAGCTTCTAAAATGTCTTTGCCTAATGCCACACCACAAGGGTTTGCGTGTTTCACAATCACGCAAGCCGGTTCTGCAAATTCTTTTACACACTCAAGTGCCGCATCGGTATCCGCAATATTGTTATAAGAAAGCGCTTTACCTTGTAATTGTTTTGCGGTTGAAACAGAAGCTTCTTTCACTTCGTTTTCTACATAGAAAGCCGCATTTTGATGTGAGTTTTCACCGTAACGCATAGTTTGTTTACGTACGAAATTTAAGTTTAAGGTACGAGGGAATTGACCGCAGACTTGCGTTAAATCTTCTTCCTCTGCGCCTTGGTATGGCGGAACAAGTTTACCGAAGTAGTTCGCAATCATGGAATCATATTGTGCAGTATGTTCGAATGCTTTAATTGCAAGGTTGAAACGCGTTTCAAGCGTTAATTCGTTTTGGTTTTGATCCATTTCGGCAAGAATTGCATCAAAATCGTTATTATTCACTACGATCGCCACATCTTTATGGTTTTTCGCTGCAGAACGCACCATTGTTGGGCCGCCGATATCAATATTTTCAACCGCATCCTCTAAGGTGCAATTTGGATTCGCAACCGTTGCCGCAAACGGATATAAGTTCACTACCACCATATCAATACGTTCGATACCGTGTCGGTTCATCACTTCATCATCCGTACCGCGGCGACCAAGAATACCGCCGTGTACTTTCGGATGTAGAGTTTTTACACGACCGTCCATCATTTCAGGGAAGCCTGTGTAGTCCGATACTTCCGTGGCCGGTAAGCCTGCTTCAGCTAACAGCTTTGCCGTACCGCCTGTCGAAAGTAATTTTACACCGCGAGCGACTAGCCCTTGTGCAAATTCTACAATACCTTTTTTGTCAGACACACTTAATAACGCCTGTTGAATCGCCATTTTTCTAAGTTCCTTAAAATGAATGTTAAATAAATACCTTTTTATTATAGCGCAAACGTTTGCTTTTTTCATTAGCAAGCGGTCGAATTTGCAAAGTTTTTTGTAAAAACGACCGCTTGCAGAGTGAACAAAGAAGCGTAGAATAAAGAAAATATAGGAGGCGTTATGATTAGACATGATTTAGACAATTTTGAGTTTAGCTATCTAAGCGAAGAGGGAATCAAAGCCGGAAGATTACGTTATCGTTATATTAAAGATAATGTGATTGACGCTTATACCACCAAAGTGGACGAAGCTTTTCAAGGAAAGGGGATTGCCGGTGAGCTTTATGCCGCATTAATTGCATTCGCTCAAGAAAAAGGGCTAAAAATCAAGCCGAGTTGTAGTTATATTGAAGTAAAAATGCGGAGAAGTCATCAGGATTTAATTGCATAAGTAAAAGGCACTCGTCAGGAGTGCCTTTTAGGGAAATTATTCGTTAAAGAGCGCCATATAAAATTTATTTTCAAAATTCACTAACGGCGCACGTTTGGTTTTACTTTCCAGCTCGCCGGTTGAATAGCCGTTTACAAATTGTACAAAGGCGATACGTTCGCCTCGCGCATTTTTCATAAAGCCCGCCAGATTATATACCCCTTTCAGTGAACCGGTTTTGGCAATCAGATTTTTCGCCAGCGGTTCGACGGAGATAGAGCCCCTACCGGAAATCGTGCCGTCCACACCCGCAATCGGGAAGGTTTCAAACAGCTGTAATTGCGCTTCATTTTTTGCAATATATTCAAGGGCTTGCAACATCGTTTCCGCATTGATTTGGTTATGACGAGAAAGACCTGAACCGTCCGCGACAATACTATTTCCAAAGGTAACGCCCGCTTTAGATTTTAATAAAGTGCGTAATACGTGACTAGCTAACGGAAAAGACGCCGGACGATTATGCTGCTGATTGGCAATGGTTCTGAATAGACTATCCGCAATTTGGTTATCGGATTTTTTCATCATTTTCTTTAAAAGATCCGGTAACGGAGCAGACCAATGTTCCGCCAACAAAGTACCTTTTTGCGCATTAAGCGGTTCTTGAATTTTCCCTTCAAAAGCAATGCCTAGGCGCTTTAAATTCGCTTTAATCAAATTTGCACCGTAAGTAGCGGGATCTTGTACGGAAAAACTCAATTCGAACGGTTCCGCTTGGCGAGCCATACAGCCTTTGATTTGATAGCGGTTGTTGTCATTAACTACGACATCCAACTGGCAATAAGGAGCTTCCGCTTTATCGACGATATAAGCGGAGCTAAATACTTGTACCGGATAAGCGGAAGGCACATTAACTTTGGCAAAATCACCGACTTTTTGATTGGCGTCTAAATTGACATAAAAACAGTTGTTATCCACATTGACGGCTGCCGGCGGAGCGTTAAAACACATGGTTAAATCATTCCAAATCCAACCCGCCGCTTTATCATGACTGGCAAAAACGGAGGTATCTAAAATGAGATTGCCTTCTATTTTTTCAATACCTTGTTTTTTTAATTGCCCGATAAGCTGATAAAGCTGACCGCTGGTCAGATCAGGATCACCGGTAAATTTTGCGATTAAATCGCCTTTTATAGCACCGTTTTCCACTTGTCCGTTCGTTAATAAAGTGGTTTGAAAGCGAAAATCGTTCGGTAAGACTAATTTAGCGGCAAGAGCGGTAAATACTTTTTGCGTGCTTGCCGGCAACATAAACACATCGCTTTGATATTGGGTAATAATTTGATTGGTTTCGAGGTTTTTGGCGATAAAACTTGCGGCAGTGCCCGCCGGTAAATTAGCTAAAAGTTCCGAAGTATTTATCTCGGCAAAAGTGAGCGTCGGAATAAATAGACCGGCTAGGGCGAGGTTCTGAATGTATGAACGAACGGATTTTAACAACATATAAATTCGGGAGTTGATATTTTTAACAAGACGTTGAATAATAGTCCTTTAAACTATTTTAGTAAACTTGAAAAGGATAAATAATGAAACAAATTCCTATGACGGTGCGCGGAGCGGAATTGCTTCGTGAAGAATTAGAATTTCTAAAAAATGTTCGCCGCCCACAAATTATTGACGCTATCGCAGAAGCACGCGAACACGGCGATTTAAAAGAAAATGCCGAATATCACGCAGCGCGTGAACAGCAAGGTTTCTGTGAAGGTCGTATCCAAGAAATCGAAGGTAAACTAGGTAATGCACAAATTATTGACGTTACTAAAATGACAAATAACGGCAAAGTGATTTTCGGTGCAACCGTCAGCTTAGTAAATGCGGACACCGAGGAAGAAGTGACTTATCGCATTGTCGGTGATGATGAAGCGAATATTAAAGAAGGCTTAATCTCGGTAAACTCACCAATTGCTCGTGGTTTAGTAGGCAAAGAAGTTGATTATTCGGTCAGTATCGTTACGCCGGGCGGTAAAGTAGAGTTCGACATTATTAGCGTGGAATATATTTAGTCCGAATCTCGTATAAAGTTAAGCGGTCATATTTCTTCAAAGTTTTGCAAAAAATGGAAGAAATATGAACCGCTTTTCTATTTATTGGAATAGCTGATGGTGTTTTACTAGTTCCTCACGGGTGAGGGTAAACACACCGAGTCCGCCGTTTTTGAGTTCGAGCCAGTGGAATGGTACGCTTGGGAATTGTTCCATTAAATGCACCATACTGTTGCCGACTTCGCAAACTAACACACCGTTATCCGCCAAATAATTCGGTGCTTCGGCAAGAATACGCTTGGTAACATCTAAACCGTCAACGCCTGAACCTAATGCTAACTCCGGTTCGTGATGGAATTCTTGCGGCATATCGTCTAAATCTTCTTGATCCACATACGGCGGATTAGTTACGATTAAATCATATTTATCTTGCGGAATATCGGTAAATAAGTCTGAGCTGATTGGGAATACACGATGTGCAACTTGATGACGCTCGATATTAATTTGTGCCACATCTAACGCATCAAGTGATAAATCAACCGCATCAACTTCTGCATGAGGGAAACGTTCCGCACAAGCAATCGCAATGCAGCCGCTACCGGTACACATATCCAAAATACGTTTCGGCTCGGCACGTAAAATACCGGTAAAACCTTGTTGAATTAATTCGCCGATTGGCGAGCGAGGCACAATAACACGTTCGTCCACATAATATTCGGCACCGCAGAACCATGCCGAATTGGTTAAATAGGCTATCGGTTTGCGCATACCTAAACGCTGGATCACCATCTCGATAATACGTTCTTTCTCGATACGAGTCAGATTTGAGGAATACATCGCTTCCGGCACGTCAATCGGTAAATTTAACGCACTTAATACCAATTGATGAGATTCGTCCCAAGGATTATCCAATCCGTGACCATAGTAAAGATCCGAAGCGTTGAAATAGCTATATGCCCAACGCATCATATCTTGAATCGTTTTTAAATCATCCGCTGCGGATGACTCGGTAATTTCTTCTAATAATTCTAAGTTATGTTCAAACATAGTTGTCCCTTTTATATAAGTTAAAGCAGGCTTATTCTATACCGATATAGTTTTTTGCGCTAGAATTCCACGAAAAATAGCCTATATTGAATGTCACATCCAAGAAGCGGAATTTTTAGTAATGGATAAACAAGAAGATGTTAGATAACGAAGATTTTGCCCTTTTCCAAGAAGCGGTAAAAGGTACGAAAAAAATTAAACAGGATACTTTTGTACCGAAAACCGCACCTCGTAAGAAAGTGAATGAGTTACGAGAGCTACAAGAACAAAAAGACACTGAATTTTTCTTCTCTGATGAATATGAACCGTTATTACGAGAAGAAAATGAGAAAATCAAATATTTGCGTGCGGACATTGATCCGTATATTTTGAAACAACTACGCCGTGGTGATTTTCAGCCGGAACTTTTTTTAGATTTACACGGTTTAACTCGTGAACAAGCGAAAAAAGAATTAGCGGCACTAATTTTGGCGTGTGAGAGAGAACAGGTTTATTGTGCCAGCATTATGACCGGTTTTGGCACGCGTACTTTGAAAGATCAGATTCCTCGCTGGTTGGTGCAACACCCTAAAATCATTGCTTTACACCAAGCACCGAGAGAGTGGGGCGGTGATGCGGCAATTTTGATTTTGGTAGAACAAATCGAAAGTCCGGAAAGACGTTTATTTGAACGTAAATAGAGCATAACAAGCGGTCATTTTTTAGAAAATTTCTGACCGCTTGTGATCAATATGTTTGAAAGGCATGCTTATGAAGAAAAGCGTGCCTTTTATATTTTATTATTTTTCTTGTGGCGGAGATCACAAAAATAAAAAAACATAATAAAAGAGAAAATAATGAGAATTGAGGGATAGTTTTTTTGGCGTAAAATCAGTTTATCTATACCGACAAGCGGTAGGATTTTCATTTGATCTTGCAAAATGAGGGAATAAAAATGAAACAACGTCGATTTGGTAAAACGGGCAAAATGATTTCCGAAATCGGGTTAGGTACTTGGCAATTGGGTACCAAATGGGGAGAGCAGTTTAATCATAAAGAAGCGATGGCGATTCTGGAAACCGCTTACAAACAAGGGATTAACTTTTTAGACACTGCGGATGTATATAACAATGGTTTGAGTGAAAAAGCTATCGGTGAGATTCTGAAAAAATATCCCGACTTTTTTTATGTCACAACTAAATGTGGTCGAGCATTAAATCCGCATACCGCTGAAATGTACACGCCGCAGGCGATAGAAGGTTTTGTTGATGGTAGTTTACAACGTCTCGGTACGGAAAAATTGGATCTGATTTTACTTCACTGTCCGCCGACTTCGGTTTATCGCAACGATGAAATTTTCACTAAACTGGAGCAACTTAAAACAGCCGGTAAATTAGTTGATTACGGTGTAAGTATTGAGAAGGTTGAAGAAGGCTTAATGGCGATGGAATACGATATTGCTGCAATGGAAGTTATCTTTAATATGTTCCGTTTAAAACCGTTAGAACAGCTTTTCCCTACCGCACAGCAAAAAGATGTTGGTATTATCGCACGAGTACCGCTTGCCAGTGGTTTACTAACAGGCAGATATAATACCAAAACTACTTTCGGTAAAGATGACCACCGCACCTTCAACCGCAATGGTGAAGCGTTTGATAAGGGGGAAACATTCTCCGGTGTAGATTATCAACTCGGTTTACAAGCCACTGATGAATTAAAAGCCTTGTTTGGCACGGATGATTTGATTCCTTACGCTTTGCGTTGGGTGCTAATGTACGAAGCTGTGAGTACGGTTATTCCGGGAGCGAGTAAAGTATCGCAACTGATTGCGAATGCGTCGGTAGATTCATTCCCGAATTTAACGAATGAACAAATGCAAAAAGTGACGGAAATTTATAATCGTCTCATTCGTCCGAGCGTACATTCGCTTTGGTAGTTTGCATATTTAGATGTAACGGAGAAAAGAGCCATAGTAGATTGATATAGATCCGCTATGGCTAATTTATTGGATGAGTGATGTAAAATTTGTCACAGATCCGACCGCTTGATCTACCCATTTAACTAAGAAATTTGTAGAATGCGAAGCTTTGTTTATAAAGGAGAATTTCCATGTTAGAACTTGTGATCGCTATTTTATGTAGCGTCTCGGTCGGTGTGCTGATTAAGGTTGCACGTCAAAAGCAAATCGCCATTGATCAAAGTATTGCGGTGAATTATATCGTCACGACTTCGATGACCTATTTTTTACTGAATCCGGATTTTAAAGGGCAAACCGTGGTCGATATTGTGGCGAATAGCCCTTCCTCTTATCTGTTTTTTGCTTTAGGTTTCTTGTTACCGACTATTTTCCTGATTCAAGCCAAATCGCTTGAATTTGCCGGAATTATCCGTACCGATGCGGCACAACGTCTTTCGCTGTTTTTACCGATTTTGGCGGCGTTTACCATTTTCGGTGAGCAAATTACCCAAAATAAATTAATTGCCTTAGTATTAGCTTTTATTGCACTCGGTTGCTTACTTTGGAAAACGCATCACGGTATGGGCAAAGGCGGTAAAATTGCAATTGTAAGTTTAGCTTGCGTGTGGTTAGGTTATGGTATGACCGACACGCTCTTTAAACAAATTGCCAAATCAGGTTCGGCTTTTCCGGTAACGCTGTTTATCGCCTTTGTCTTTGCCGGCTGTTTAATGTTTGTTTATTTATTGCTTAAACGTACGCAATGGCACGTGCCGAGCGTAGCTGTCGGTTTAGTGTTGGGCGTATTGAATTTCTGCAATATTTTATTCTACATTAAAGCACACCAAGTGATGAAAGATGATCCGACATTAGTGTTTACCGGTATGAACCTCGGCGTGATTTGTTTAGGCACATTTATCGGCGCGTTAGTTTTTAAAGAAAAAATTAATAAAATTAACTACTTAGGTGTCTTTATTGCAATTATTGCGATTATCTGTTTATTTTATTGGAAATAATCCGATTTGAATCAATAATCAAAACTATTCAGATACACAGTTTAAGCTATAATAAATCCTTTCTATTTTTAAACGATAGAAAGGATTTTTCTTTTAAGGGGGAACAATGAAGGCGATCAAACAATGCAGCCAGAGTTATGTAAATTGGGTATTGCGCTTGGGGAGAGGAAAGGCTGCCCTGTTGGGATTCTTTGTATTGGCCAGCTGTGCCATTGTCGCACAAAGTCTTTTAACCTATCTATTTACGGGCGGTATTTTAGCGCAGGATATTTTACGTTCGATTTCTTTCGGGTTGATTTCCGCCCCCTTTGTGATTTATTTCTTTAATCTGATTGTAGAGAAGCTGGAAAAATCGAGAATCCAGCTTGAGCAAAGCGTGTACGATTTAGGTATTCTGCGCGAGCAAGATGCCTTTTTAAACGCAACCTTAGAAAAGAACAACCGTGATAAAAGCGTGTTAATGGCAACGATTAGCCATGAATTACGCACTCCGCTAAACGGTATTATCGGGTTAAGTCGAATCTTACTGGAAGGCGAATTGACTGATCAACAACGTGAATATCTAAAAACGATTAATATTAGTGCGGTTTCGCTGGGGCATATCTTTAGCGATATTATCGATTTGGAAAAAATTGACAGCCGTCGAGTCGAGTTGTTTAGAAAAGAAATCGAATTCTCGCAACTGATTAGCGATATTAGTAATTTCGGCAATTTAATGGCGGAACAAAATAAAATTAAATTTCATATCGACTACTCGGATGATTTACCGAATTTTATCTATGTGGATAATGCCCGCTTAAGCCAAATACTGTGGAATTTGGTCAGTAATGCGGTCAAATTTACTCCGGCTGGCGGCGATATTTATTTAAGCGTGAAACGGATTGATAACGATCATTTCAGCTTCAGCTTGAAAGATACCGGCATCGGTATTCCGAAACACGAACAACGCAAAGTGTTTGCAATGTTCTATCAAGCGGAAAATTCTCAGGAAAGAAAAGCGCAAGGCAGCGGTATCGGTTTGGCGATTTCAAAACGTATCGCAAAATTAATGGGCGGTGATTTAACCCTACACAGTGAAATGGGCAAAGGTTCAACTTTTACCTTGACTATTCAGGCGGATCCGGTCGAAGCGAAAAAATCGGTAAAAATCAACGCGCACGCATTAAAAGTTTTATTGGTGGAAGATATTGAAGTCAATGTGGTTGTCGCGCGTGCCATGTTAGAGAAATTCGGCTGTGATGTGGATGTCGCAATGACCGGCGCACAAGCGTTTGAGTTATTTGAACGGAACAGCTACGACTTGATTTTACTGGATATTCAATTACCGGATATGACCGGCTTTGATATTGCGCAACGATTACGCGAACGTTATGAAAACGAAGAAGTGGATTATTTACCATTATTAGTGGCATTAACCGCCAATATTATGCAAACCAAAGAGGAATATCAGCAACAGGGTATGGACGACGTGTTGCGTAAACCGCTTTCGTTGGAAGCATTATCCGAATGCCTAAATCATTATTTTAATAGTGATTTTTCGGAAAAAACCGCCGAAATTCCACCGCTTGTCGAAACGGAAGAAACGCTCAACCTACCGTATGATCGTAAAATTTTATCGGAATTTATCGAGGTAATGGGAGCGAAAGCGGTATTGGCGAACTTTGCATTATTCGCCAAATTAATGCCGGAGTATTTGGCTAATCTACAACATTATCTAACCGAATGGCAGGCAACCGATTCGCCGGAAATGCGCAAATGTACGGCGGATGAAGCGCATAAAATCAAAGGCGCATTGGCTTCGGTCAGCTTGAAACGCTTACAAGAAGTCGCACAACTTGCGCAGAGCGATAACGGAGAAGTGTGGGAACAGCATATCGCACAATGGGTGTTCCAAATCGCTCAACAGTGGCAAGCGGATTTAGCCTTAGCGGAAAATTGGGTAAAAGAAAATTACTAATCGAAAGGGGATAACGTCTTTAGGCTTTATCCCATTTTTTATGTTTCGGATTGACGAATTCAATCCCTTTATCTTTAAAATGAATTCCTTCGAGTGCCAATAGATAGCGTTTAGCCGGTAAGCCGCCGCCAAAGCCGGTCAAAGTTTGGCTCTTGCCTAATACGCGGTGGCAAGGCACGATAATCGAAATCGGATTGCGCCCGACCGCACCGCCTACCGCTCGCCTTGCATTCGGCTTGCCGAGTTGTTGTGCGATTTCACCGTAACTGGTGGTTTTGCCGTAAGGAATGGTTAATAAAATCTGCCAGACGGATTTCTGAAATTCGGTACCTTGCGGTGCCAGAAAATCCAAATGTCTAAACTCCAATTCCTCACCGGCAAAATAGCGGTCTAAAATATCGCGCGTTTTGCAAAAAATTTCGAAAATTTGACCGCTTGTTTCGTTAGCTTCTTGCCATTTTTGCGCATCGCTTGTGAGCTGTTCTTGCTCAAACTCAATGCCGATTAAACCTTTATCATTGGCAATCAATAACAGCTTGCCGACCGGTGAATCGTAATATTGATAGTAAATCGTTGATTTCATTATTTCTCCTTAAAGTAAATAAAAAGGCGTGTAATCAGTTTACACGCCTTTGGCATCTTCGTAATTTCCTATTTTGAGTTAGGCATTAGAATTTGTAGTTAAGATTTAAGCCGTAGAGATTCCCGCGAGCTTTAATTTTAAATGCCGTACCTTTTTCGTCAAAGCTGTTTGCCGTACCGCGTAGGAATGCATAACCGGCATCCACCGAAAGCGCAGGGGTTACACGGTAGGTTGCACCCACCGAATACCACATACGGTTTGTATCCGGAATCGAAATTGACGGGTGATTGGTACTTGCGTTTTCATCATAAGCGATACCCGCACGTACCGTTAATGGCTTGGACACATCATAAGATACACCTAAAGCGTAACGACTCGCATCCGAGAAGTGTTCTTGTTTGTGTAAGTAATGTTCGCCTTTAGTGCCGTAAGCATCTAACGTTTTTAAACGACTCCATTCGGTACGTTTCCAGCTATATTGAACCGCTAAACGGTCGGTTAATTTATGGAAACCCGATAATTCCCAGAATGCCGGTAAATTAAGTGTTAATTTACACGGGAGTTCTTGGTTGGCAGTCGCCGTGTTTACAATTGTGCCTGATAATACAGTAGGCAAAGAATTGCTATAATGTCCTTTAAATTTCACATCAACAGGTGAGTGATATGCTAAACCCCAACGATGATTTTCGTTTAATTCATAAATTAAGCCGGCATTCCAACCTAATGACCACTCATCTCCGCTTACACGAGCTACTTCTGTAGAACGTTCGTATTTGGATAATACAGTACCTAGCATTTGATAACTTTTTGCAGTTTCAGTTAATTCTTGAGCTTTTTTATTGAGTGAAGCAGCTAAAGTTATTTGACCTGCAGCTAAAGCAGCTTGTGCTTTCTCAGTGGCTTGCATCGCACCTGCACGAGCTTTTTTTGCACCATTTAATGCAGTTTCTGCACTATCACCTAAATGACGAATAAATTCCGCTTTAGAGTAAACAACATTTAAACCTGCACCAATGCTAAAACCGTAACCTAATTTATAAGCACCGCTTAGGTTGAAGTTATGCGCTTGTAATTCGGTATTGCCGCCTAATGAACCTGCTGCAAAATCGGTCGGATATTTTGTTTTTAAACCGTAATTTACGTTATAACCTAAACCGAATGAGAAATCATCATTCACCGGTAATACGAAATACATATTAGGAATCGGTGCGGTTGGTACGACATTACCTGCATAAGCTTGATTACCGTTTGAAGTGATTCCGCGAACGGTCAAGTCTGTATCAACGAGCACGCCACCAGCTGAAATTTCAGGGCGTTTGAATTTAGTCATTAACGCCGGGTTATTTACTACTACGGACGCATTGTCCGCAACCGCCGCATTACCTGCGTACGCCATACCGAGTCCTGACGTTGAAACTTCCGCAAGCTGGAATAAAGAAGCCGATACACCGCCGGCAGATAAAGTTAAGAGTGAAGCAATAAGAGTTTTATTAAATGTGTGATTCATTAGGTATCCTTTTAAAGAAAAAATAGCCGTATAAAAAGGCCATTTTTGTGAACTGTCGTTCATATTTTTATGATTGCTAAAAAGCAAAACGCGGGCGATTCTACGTAGGGATAACAACGTGAGCAAGTGTATTTACTTAAAAAAGTAGGAGTTCCGACCAGTAAGGTATAACGTATTTATATTTATATGAATTTTAAATTGAAAAGCCGATTAAAACGGCAATAGAGCGTAGGTTATATTAATTTCTTATAGATTGGTCGGGATTGTTATTTTATGCCCTTTAAAAATCATTTATAATTGTAAGGTTATTGATTTAAAAAGATGCAAATTATTCTTTTATGTTATCACTAGGGATTATTAATAATCTTTATCATTTATAAAACCTTTCAGTGTGATAAGTGTAAAATTCTTGACTGTAACAGTCAGGTATATCAAAATTCACACCGTAAATCGATTACTATTTCCTTATTAAAAGAGGGACAAAAATTATGAAATTAACGTCAAGAGGGCGTTATGCGGTAACTGCGATTCTAGATATTGCGTTACACGGAAAGTCTTTGCCGGTAAGTCTTGCCGATATTTCGGAACGTCAAGCGATTTCATTGTCGTATTTGGAACAATTATTTGCTCAATTACGTCGCGAAGGAATCGTGCATAGCGTGAGAGGTCCGGGCGGCGGTTATCAACTCGGTAAGCAACCTGAAGAGATTAGTGTGGGGATGATTATTGCGGCGGTGAATGAAAATCTGGACGTAACCAAATGTAAAGGGAACGGTAACTGTAGTAAAAACTCACAGTGCTTAACTCATCATTTATGGGAACGTTTAGAAGAACAAATCGGTGTATTTTTAAATACGATTACCTTGGCGGAGCTGGTTGAAGAACATTCGGATCACGATTGTGAAAAAGAGCATTGCCACGATCATTCACACAAACATTAATTGCAACAATTTCAATAAAAACGACCGCTTATTTAAAGCGAGTTAGGAGTAACAATGTCAGTTAAATTACCTATCTATTTAGATTATGCAGCAACCACTCCGATGGACGAGCGTGTTGCGCAAAAAATGATGCAATATATGACCAAAGACGGTATCTTTGGTAACCCGGCTTCACGTTCGCATAAATTCGGTTGGGAAGCGGAAGAAGCGGTAGATGTTGCACGTAACCATATTGCGGATTTAATCGGCGCGGACAGCCGTGAAATCGTATTTACTTCAGGTGCGACGGAGTCGGATAATCTTGCGATCAAAGGTGCGGCGCATTTTTACCAAACTAAAGGTAAACATATCATCACGGTTAAAACCGAACACAAAGCGGTATTGGATACTTGCCGTCAGTTAGAGCGTGAAGGTTTTGAAGTAACTTACTTAGATCCGGAAGAAGACGGTATTTTAGATTTAGCGAAATTAGAAGCGGCGATTCGTCCGGACACCATTTTAATTTCCGTGATGCACGTAAATAACGAAATGGGTGTTATCCAAGACATCAAAGCAATCGGTGAAATCTGCCGTGCGAAAAAAATCATTTTCCACGTGGACGCAACGCAATCGGTCGGTAAAGTGCCGGTAAACGTACAAGAATTAAAAGTGGATTTAATGTCTTTCTCAAGCCACAAATTATACGGACCAAAAGGTATCGGCGGCTTATATGTATGCCGTAAACCACGTGTTCGTATCGAAGCGATTATTCACGGTGGTGGTCACGAGCGTGGTATGCGTTCAGGTACATTACCTGTACACCAAATCGTAGGTATGGGCGAAGCATATCGTATCGCTAAAGAAGAAATGGCAACAGAAATGCCTCGCTTACGTGCATTACGTGACCGTTTATACAACGGCTTCAAAGATATCGAAGAAGTGTATGTAAACGGTTCAATGGAAGAAGGCAAACGTGTAGATTCAAACTTAAATATCAGCTTCAACTTTGTTGAAGGTGAGTCATTAATGATGGCGTTACGTGATATTGCGGTTTCATCAGGTTCTGCATGTACTTCGGCAAGTTTAGAGCCTTCATATGTATTACGTGCCATCGGCCGTGACGATGAATTAGCGCATAGCTCAATTCGTTTTACTTTAGGTCGTTGGACAACAGAAGAAGAAATCGACTACACCATCGAGCTTGTGAAAAAAGCAATCGTAAAACTTCGTGAACTTTCTCCTCTTTGGGAAATGTTTAAAGAAGGTGTGGATCTATCAAAAATCGAGTGGAATCACCACTAATCAGTAGCAATATTGCAATGCACTTGCGTTGTTGAACCGCCTTGCCGTACTAATTGTACTGTCTGCGGCGGTTCGCCTAGCAACTGCAAGCAATATTTTACTGATAACAGAATTTAACAGAAGGAATGCAACATGGCATACAGCGAAAAAGTAATCGACCACTACGAAAACCCACGTAACGTAGGAACATTTGACAAAGAAGCGGCGGATATCGGTACCGGTATGGTAGGTGCGCCGGCTTGTGGCGATATTTTACGTTTACAAATTAAAGTGAACGATCAAGGTATTATCGAAGACGCACGTTTTAAAGCGTACGGTTGCGGTTCCGCAATCGCATCAAGTTCTTTAATTACCGAATGGGTGAAAGGTAAATCTTTAGAAGAAGCGGGCGCAATCAAAAACAGCGACATCGCGGAAGAATTAGAATTACCGCCGGTAAAAGTTCACTGCTCGATTCTTGCGGAAGACGCAATTAAAGCAGCGATTGCCGACTATAAAGAAAAACAAGCTAAATAATAATATTTAACTTCGGACGACACGGAAAGCACGAAAACAAGCGGTTGTTTTTTCGCAAAATTTTGCAAAATCAACGTTTTCGGGTATTTCCGTGTTTTCCGTGGTAAAGATCGTTTTCATTTAACAGATTAAAAAGGATAACTTATGGCAATTACATTGACAGAAACAGCAGCAAATCGAGTTCGTACATTCTTAGAAAACCGCGGTAAAGGAATCGGTTTACGTTTAGGAGTGAAAACATCGGGCTGTTCGGGACTGGCTTATGTGCTTGAGTTTGTTGATGTGTTAAATGAGGATGATCACGTCTTTGAGCAACACGGCGTAAAAGTGATTGTAGATGAAAAAAGTCTGACTTATTTAGACGGTACCGAATTGGATTTCGTCAAAGAAGGTTTAAACGAAGGCTTTAAATATAACAATCCGAATGTGAAAGATTCTTGCGGTTGCGGTGAAAGTTTTAACGTATAGAGACAAACAATGAATAATCCTTTTGTACTATTTGATTTACCGGTTCAATTCGAATTAGATAACGCTTTGCTTTCCGAACGTTATCTGGCACTACAAAAACAGCTTCATCCGGATAATTTCGCCAGCAGTTCTGCAGCGGAACAATTAGCGGCGGTACAAAAATCGGCGGATGTGAATACGGCGTTACAGACACTTAAAGATCCGATTTTACGTGCGGAAGCGATCATTGAAATCCATACCGGCGAAGCGAAAAATCTCGAAGAAAAAAGTATGCGAGATATTGAGTTTTTAATGCAACAGATGGAATGGCACGAGAAACTCGAAACGATTGAACATCGTCACGATGAAAACGAATTAACCGCCTTCTTAAAGCAAATTAAAACCGAACAAAAAGTCGTGTTGCAGCAATTGCAACAAACGCTTGAAGCACAGCAATGGCAACAAGCTAATGCGCTGACCGATCGCTTACGCTATTTTAAAAAGCTGATTATTCAAATTGAAAAAGTCGAAGAAAAATTCTTTGAGATGTAGTGGTATCGGCCGCATACAAGCGGTCTGATTTTAAGAGAATTTTACAAATGGCTTTACCCTATATTTTGTTGGCATTAGTCGCCGGCTCCGCTTTGGCAAGTCAAGCGGCAATCAATAGCCGCTTAGCGCAAGCAATGCTCGGGCAACCGTTGGTGGCGGCGACCATTTCGTTTGCAACCGGTACGATTGCGTTATTGTTATTCTGTTTTTGGAAAACGGATTTAAGCGGTGCGTTGCAACAGCTTCCGTCACAGCCGATTTGGAAATTGCTCGGCGGTATTTTAGGCGCCGGGTTCGTCTTTACTACGGTATTTTTAGCACCTAAAATCGGCATTACCAATATGCTGTTTTTTATTATTGTCGGACAGCTGGTCACAGGGGCGATTATTGACCATTTCGGTTTGTTCGGAATGGCGGTTCGTCCTTTCCAATTAAATCAGTTAATCGGCTTATTAACGGTTGCTTGCGGTTTGGGGATTTATTTCTTAGCCCGAAAATAAGCGGTCGAATTTAAAGGAAATTTTGCAATGAAAGCATTAGAAGAATTATTAGATAAGCAATCGGCGTGGCTCATTTTAAGAGATTGGTTTACGCAAGCAAAAAATCATTATGAAATTTTAGCGAGCTATCCGGAAGACGCCGGTGCGGCGTTAGTCGGAATGCAGCTTTCGACGCGTTCGCCGATGGGCGCAATCGTATATGAAACCGGCGGCATTTTTATTGATCACGGCTGGTTACGTATTTTAGGCTCAGGTAACGAAAAATTACCGAGAGGCTTATTCGACTGGAATTTCGGTAAAACCTTTAAACAATCAGGCGAACAGCCGAGTCATTTATTAGTGGCGGATGATGCGATCGGCGGCTATTTTGCAATTAACGCCGGTGGTTTAGGTGATAAACTTGGGCAAGTTTATTATCACAACCCGAAAACCAAAAAATGGGAACCGTTAAATTTAGGTTATTCGGAATTTCTCGGCTGGGCGTTAGCCGGCGATTTAGCCGATTTTTATAAAGACTTACGCTGGGAAAACTGGCAAACGGATATTGAGAATTTACAAGGTCATCAAGTATTAGAATTAGAAAGTAAAATCGCCGTCCCGATCGAACGCCACTACCAAGGCGTATTCGCACCGGAAAATATGGGCTATTCGGTAGCATAGCTTTACCACTCTCTCCCCTTGTGGGAGAGAGACAGCTAAAAATAGCGTAAGGCTATTTTTAGCAGAGAGAGGGGAAAAGTCCCTTTTCTCGATTGAGATCGCAAAAATATTTGAAAAATTATTTTCTACTTTCGCTAAATTATTTAGCGAGGTGGAATATGAAAGAAAAATTACTGCAACGGGCAAAGAAACTTCGCTCTTCAATGACAGAGGAAGAGCAGATGCTTTGGCAAGAATTACGAGCAAAGCGTTTTATTGGAACAAAATTTCGACGTCAGCAAGTAATAGGATTTTATATTGTTGATTTCATTTGTTTTTCAAAAAAATTAATTATTGAATTAGATGGTATTCAACATATAGATCGGCAATCTTATGATGAACAACGAACTAGATATTTAAATCAACAAGGGTTTAAAGTATTACGTTTTTGGAATAGTGAGATTCATAATGATCTAGATCGTGTATTAGATACGATTTTTTATGCGATTGATATGGATTACCCCTCTCTCTGATATTTGCTTCTGGACGAAGCAAATATCGGTCTCTCTCCCACAAGGGGAGAGAGTTAAGGAATACATCATTTTGACCGTAATTTATCACCTCGTTCACAAAGGTGAAAGAGCAATAAAAAAGAGAGATAAAACATAATGGCATTACTTCAAATTGCTGAGCCGGGGCAGACGGCTGCACCGCATCAGCATCGTTTAGCGGTGGGTATTGACCTCGGCACGACCAATTCTTTGGTGGCAAGTGTACGTAGCGGGCAAACGCAGGTGTTGTTAGATGATCAGGAACGTGCGTTAGTGCCGTCAGTCGTTCACTACGGCGAACAACAAAAAACGGTTGGGATGGAAGCATTTGCACAGGCGAGTCTCGATCCGCAAAATACGGTCATTTCGGCGAAACGCTTAATCGGTCGCTCGCTTGCAGACGTACAAACACGTTATCCGGATTTGCCTTATCAATTTATTGCCAGCGATAACGGCTTGCCACTTATTCAAACCAAGCAAGGTAATAAAAGCCCGGTTGAAGTGTCGGCGGATATTTTAAGCCACTTAAATCGCTTTGCCGAACAACGTTTAGGCGGAGAATTATCCGGTGTGGTCATTACCGTGCCGGCGTATTTTGACGATGCACAACGCCAAAGTACTAAAGATGCGGCACGTCTTGCCGGTTTAAACGTATTACGTTTATTAAATGAACCGACGGCAGCGGCGATTGCTTACGGTTTGGATAGCGGACAAGAAGGCGTGATTGCGGTCTATGACTTAGGCGGCGGCACTTTCGATATTTCGATTTTACGCTTAAGTCGCGGCGTATTTGAAGTGTTGGCGACCGGCGGCGATACCGCACTTGGCGGCGATGACTTCGACCATTTACTCGCAGATTGGATTGCACAACAGGCAAATTACCAACCGCAAAATGCTAACGAACAGCGTGAGTTATTAACCCTTGCCACCCAAACTAAAGTAGCACTTTCACAAGCGGTCGAAACCGAAGTGAAATTTGCAAATTGGCAAGGCACGGTAAGCCGTGAGCAATTTAACGAGTTAATTCAACCGTTAGTTAAGCGTTCATTGATGACCTGTCGCCGTGCGTTAAAAGATGCCAGCGTGGAAGGCGAAGAAATCCGTGAAGTAGTGATGGTGGGCGGTTCGACTCGAGTGCCGTTTGTACGTGAACAAGTCGGTGAGTTTTTCGGTAAGCAGCCTTTAACTTCGATTGATCCGGATAAAGTTGTGGCATTAGGGGCGGCGATTCAAGCGGATATTTTAGTCGGTAATAAACCGGACAGCGAAATGCTGCTGTTAGACGTGGTACCGCTTTCTCTCGGTATCGAAACGATGGGCGGTTTAGTTGAGAAAATTATTCCGCGTAACACGACGATTCCGGTTGCACGTGCGCAAGAATTTACTACCGCGAAAGACGGTCAAACCGCAATGAGCGTACATGTGTTACAAGGCGAACGTGAGTTGGTCGAAGATTGTCGTTCACTCGGTCGCTTTACGTTACGAGGCATTCCGCCGATGGTTGCCGGTGCGGCGACGATTCGTGTTACTTATCAAGTGGATGCGGACGGTTTGCTCAGCGTAACGGCAATGGAAAAATCGACTAAAGTGCAGGCTTCGATTCAAATTAAACCGTCTTACGGTTTAACTGACGAAGAAGTTACACAAATGATTAAATCTTCAATGACCAATGCCAAAGAAGATATGGAAGCCCGCCAACTTGCCGAACAGCGAGTTGAAGCGGACAGAACGATTGATACGGTTATTTCGGCATTACAACAAGACGGTGCGGAAGTATTAAGCGTTGAGGAGTTTAAATTAATTGAAGCGGAAATCGCAAAACTGATTCAATTAAAACAAGGGACGGATCGACAAGCGATTGCCCAAGGGGTAAAAGATTTAGATCTCGCCACACAAACATTTGCTGCGAAGCGAATGAATTTATCAATCCAAAAAGCATTAGCGGGTAAAGCCGTTGATGAGATTATTTAGTTTTTATCACTGAAAATACGGAATACTCGGAAAATAGTATTTGCAAAGAATCGGCAAAATCCGACCGCTTGCATTAATTGATTTCCGTGTCTTTCGATGGTAAATCAAAGAGAGGATATTATGCCAAAAGTTGTTTTTCTTCCGCATGAAGAGTTCTGCCCGGAAGGTATGGTGATTGAAGCGCAAACCGGCGACAATTTATTAGAGTTAGCACACAATGCAGGTGTTGAAATTCACCATGCTTGTGACGGTTCTTGTGCGTGTACTACTTGCCATGTGGTAATTCGTGAAGGATTTGATTCATTAAATGAAACGACCGATCAAGAAGAAGATATGCTAGATAAAGCATGGGGTCTGGAAATGGACAGCCGTTTAAGTTGCCAATGTGTGGTTGGTGAAGAAGACTTAGTGGTAGAGATTCCGAAATATAACTTAAATCATGCAAATGAGGTGGCACACTAATGAAATGGTCTGATACACGCATGATTGCGGAAAATCTCTATGATATGAATCCGGATTTAGATCCGACAACGGTTCGTTTTACCGATATGCACAAATGGATCTGCGAAATGGACGATTTTGATGATGATCCGGAAGCGTCAAACGAACAGGTTCTTGAGGCTATCTTGACTATTTGGCTTGAAGAATACAAATAATCTGTAAAAACCTAAAGCGAAAGTTTTAGTTTTTGTTCGCAACTACTTATATTTTTGCATCTGTTTTGCTTGGCATTAGTTGGTTTAAGGTTTTTCGTGAAAAGTGCTTAGATGGCAGAGAATCATCTTTTGGGTAGCTTGAATTACCTAAAATATTGAGATCAAAGATAAAAAAGAAACAGATTTACGTGCTTGAACCAACAGATTTATCACTACACGCCTTTAAAAAAATAACAACGTGAGCTTGCGATTTCCCGCTATGAGATTGCTTACTTAAAAGGTTGAAGGAGCTTGACTGCCAAAAACGACAGCAGAAAAAGGAACCGCCATTCATGCCCTAAAAAAGCACATTCATTAAATGATTTATTGCAAGTGGCTCAAATGGTCAGCTCCCCCTTTTATTATCAAGAGGTTAAACGAAATTATTCTGAAGAAAAAGCAGTGATGTTGAGAGAATAGCGGGATGGTTATCGTGCTTTAACTCTAAAATTGCGTCAAATCGGTGTTAGATTAAATCATACAACTATCTTGAAGCTGAGGAATGTCCAGCAAGATCTATTCTATTGTTCGCAAGAAAAACTTTATTTTTCATTAGCTAATTGAGAAATTATCTCTTATCAGATTGCGACATGTCCCAAATTCCCGATGGTTAAAAAGATGCTAGAACAAGGGCTGAGTCAATTAAAAGCCACGGATGGCCCGATTATTCATTATGCTCAAGGTGTAATGGTACAGCGGCGTGGCGAAATATGTTAGAAGGAAAAGTTATCCAGAGCATGAGTCGATAGCTGTTATAATAATGCGCTAATTGAAAGTTTCTTTGGGA
Source organism: Actinobacillus lignieresii (assembly GCF_900444945.1). Taxonomy (NCBI): domain Bacteria; kingdom Pseudomonadati; phylum Pseudomonadota; class Gammaproteobacteria; order Pasteurellales; family Pasteurellaceae; genus Actinobacillus; species Actinobacillus lignieresii. Next base: position 385,253 of record NZ_UFRM01000001.1, read on the forward strand.
TTTTGAAATCAGAATGCTTTTACCATCGCAGTTATACATCGATAGTAGGGCCACAGACCGAGTTGGAAGAATATTTAGTGTATTATTACTAAACTGGATTTAAAAGGACTGGGCCCTGCTCAATCCCGAAGCTCAGCCTTTATAGTTTATTAATCTGTTCAACTTTTTGGGGCAAATCATATCGTTTTTAATTATTAGATTAAAAACGACTTTCGATGATCAGATTCGCATTTTTATCCGTGTAAGCATATAGGCTTGGTAAGTTGCTATGATGTTTAGCATAGCCAAGTTGCAGTTTGGGTGTAAGCCCTAACCAATGCCAATCTCGTTTCCAAAGGGTAAGATTAATGCTGTTCACACGGTCATGGCGAATTTTACCTAGATTAAGTTTGCCACCCAGCACCGCAGTGTCTTTATAATGTCTGTCGGTGTAAGCAAGGGTCAGGCGGCTTGATAATCCAAGTGTTTGCCATTCCTGCTGCCAGCCGAAACGTAAGCTTTTGGTATCAGAACTATGTTGTTTCAATACGGTTTTATCTCGGTTGAAATCGGTACCAATAAAGAAAAACTGTTGCGGATTACGTAGCCAGAGTAGGGTAGCTGAAGCAAGTTTATAGCTGCCATTGTAAATGTGCTGGTCGAAATAGCGTTTTTTCCCATACTCGAATGCAGTAGCAAGTTGCCAGTGAATAGAAAGCCAATATGCATGTTCTAGCCTTAATCCGTTTGTCCAGCGTTCTGATTGATGATGTTTCCAGCGTTTTTCATAAAATGGCAATACGCGGGTGGTTTGGTGTGACTTTTTGTAAGCATAGCCAAACAAAGCGCGATTGGTGATTTCATCGTAGTCATGATTATCCCAATAAAGTTCCCCCTGCGTTTGATTATCGAAACTAAGGTAATGCGAGCCAAGTAGGTTAAAATCTCTTTGTAGTCCAAAAGAATAGTGAATTCCGTGCGCAGTTTGTGGTAACAGGTTAGGCTGTTTCACATAGCCGGTATGCTCAATTTCAGTTTGTTTGGATGTGTTATTGATATTACCATCCCGTACATAGTGGGCAGAGAAATTGAACTTCCAAGCTTGTTTTTTCTCCAGATATTGCTGATACTGTTCAATCAGTTGCTGCACTTTATAAGGTAGGTTTTCGGCACTTTTAGCTTTATCGAATTGTTCACTTGCCGCATTCGTTTGTTGATCATGTAGTAATGCAATTGCCAGTTCAATTCGTACGGTATTTAGTTCAGGTTGTTTAGCAAGAATAGTGCGAAACTTTCGAATAGCTTGTGAATAATTTCCTTTAAGTAGCGCGATTTTACCTTGAGCATAGCGCAATAAAATAGGGTCAATTTGGTTAAAATCTTGATAAATTGTGACTAGTTTTTCCATATTAGTGAGCTGGCGAGTATAGATAGCTTGGCTGAGTAATTTTTCGGTTAATGCCTGATTAGCACGTAATTCAGCTTCGTTAAAAATGTGGCGAGACGATTGTTCCACTGCAAGCTGTAAGGGTGCCGATGTTGGTTTAGCGATATGTTCTATTTGGCTAGGTGTACTATTGGGATCTTGAGCAAAGAGTAATGTCGGAAAAAAAAACAGTAATGGAAATTTCTTCATTTCTTATCCTTAGAAAAAGAAAAGGGCGGTTACCAGCCCTTTTAGCTATGGCGAGCCTATTTTTCAGTTTTCACTGCACCAAATACAGCGTTATATTTAGTTATGTCATTGTTATTAATATCACCTGTTTCATTTTCTAATTCAATAGAACCAACGGCATCGTTAAGCTTTGGACCAGCAAACTCGACAGAGTAGAAGCCTTTCAACGAGTTATTTGCTTTAGCTTCGCCATTAAAGCCAATATGATCCACTAAATAAGTTGCTGGAGCAAGTTTACTTTCTTCAAGCTTAATTTCACCTATAGTTGTACTATTTACTTTCCCACTAAGCTTACTGTCTGTCCAATTATTATCTAAGTGCAAGTTCAAGGTTACATCGCCATCTACTTGTGGAGCAAAGACAACGGTTTCATTGTCAATCTGCTTTTCAATACGTGCAATCACGTTTCCTTGGTAAACAGCATCACCTACAAGCCCATTATTCCATTTGGCAGTTTGACCATTTAATGTATAAACGCCATATTCAGCATAGCTTGCGCCACTTTCTCCTTCGCTAATGATTCTCCTTCCATCTCTTCCTGTGCTGAGTTGTACATGGAAGAGATTGCTGTTATTCGCATCTGTAAATAGTGCTCCATAACTAGAATAAGGCTGATTCACGTACAAGTAGTTGATTTTATTTGAATCCCCAACAATTTTACTATCTTGGTAGATGCCACTATGTTGCCCTAAGTAGTTATTACCTTTTTGATTAAGATTTTTGATAAAAGGGCTACCCTGTTCATTTTGTCCAAGTTCAAAACTAAGAAAATGGTTATATTCTGTCTTCCCAAATTCCTCGCTATTACCAAGAGGTGAATTTTTGCTTTTAGTCAGTGAATCCAGATGATCTTTGCGATATTCACTAATATTGAGCAAACTGCCATTTCGACTTAATGCAACAACTCGCCATGCCTGGCCTTTGCTATCCTCATTAATACCAGAAGCGTACGGTTTATTCTTTGGTATATCAGGTTGTGCGGGTTGTTCTGGTTGAGCAGGTTTTTCTGGTGTAGGAACAATGGGCTCTGGCTGTTTTGGTGTTTCGGCTGGAGTAACCGGTTTAGCCGGTTGCACCGGTTTTGGTAGCTCAGGTTTAGCAGGAATGTTATTGGCTTTATTCGATTCTTCCTTTTTATCCTTTTCCTTTGTGATTTGAATTGGTTGAGGCTCTGAATTTTTTGCTACCACAGATGGACCATGGCTAGATTTACAGCCAGTAATCACAAAAGAAACCGCAATTGCGGCAAGAGTAAGTTTAAATGTAGAACGCATGTTTTATCTCCGTTAAGTTAAATCCATAAAATTTTAATGGATATATTTCCTGCTTGGCAAGAGGGGAAAGATAAAAATATATAATTTTTTTATGGTTATTATTGTCAAGCCTCATATTTTGCAGTAACTTATTAACCATAATTATTTTATGGAGAATAAAATTGTTTAATAAAAAATTACTAGCTGTGTTGATTTCAGCCCAATTTAGCCCGCTTGTTTGGGCAAACAATAACGGTGTTGCAGTGTTAGACGAAGTTTCAGTAGTTGGTAGCACGCCGAGTATTTCGCAAGGAAGTGAAGTTACCTTACTGAAAGTCAGTGATAAAATTATTGCAGGTAAGGAATTTAAAAAGCGCTCAGCAACGCTGGGCAATGCGCTTGCAGCGGAGTTAGGTGTACACAGTAACCCGTTTGGCGGTGGCGCGAGTAAGCCAATTATCCGTGGCCAAGAAGGCGCGAGAATTCGTATTCTGCAAAACGGTTCGGATGTGATTGATATGTCAAACCTATCGCCAGATCATGCGGTGGTTGCCGATTCATTGCTTGCTAAACAGGTAGAAATTTTGCGTGGTTCCAGTACCTTGCTTTATGCCAGCAGTTCACCGGCGGGGATTGTGAACGTGGTAGATAAACGTATTCCAACTGAGATCCCAGAAAAGGGCTATGAGGTGGAACTCAATAGCCGTTTTGATACCGCTGCCAAAGAGAAAGTCGGCGCATTAGGGGCAACCTTTGGTATCGGCAAACATATTGCGGTGCGAGCCGAAGGACTGACCCGCCACAGCGATAACTACCGTGTTCCAGGGATTAATTTAGGTGAACGGTTAAACTATGTCCCGGATACTTATAATAAATCAAAAGTCGGCACGTTAGGGTTATCCTTTGTTGGTGAGCAAGGTTATATCGGTGCGTCATACAGTAAACGGCGGGATAACTATGGCTTACCAGGCCATAACCATAAATTCGATTTCTGTACTGGACATATTTATGGCAATAAACGGGACAAATACGCCTATACCTATCTCTATCCGCATTTGATTGGCGAGGAAAACATTGGGAGCAATCCGCATTTCCACTGTGGAACTGATCATGCAGAAGATGGTACACACAGCCACGATAATCCATTCGGACACGATCACGACCATACACACCCTGGTCCATGGGTTGATTTAGAATCCAAACGATTTGATGTAAAAGCCGAGTTGCGTCAGCCATTCAAAGGTATTGATAAAATTAAAGTAAGCTACGCCGATGCCGATTATTACCATGACGAAAAAGATGCCGGTGTGTTAGCAACACGCTACCATAAACAGCTGAAAAAAGATCAGGATTATGGCAAACCGGTCAATATTTTCAAAAATCGAGGCAAAAATGCCCGCTTGGAAATCTATCATGCACCACTAGGTGGTTTAACCGGTGTATGGGGCGTGCAGTACCAAACTCAGAAGAGCAGCATGCATGCACCGAAAGATCGTGAAGTGAAATTCCCGCTGGTTGAAAACACGAATAAACAGATGAGCCTGTTTGGTATTGAGCAATATATGTGGGATAATTTTGCTCTTGAATTTGCTGGACGAGTAGAAAAGCAGAAGATTGAAATTGAATACGATCGCAATGAAATCAAACGCTTGCAGGATCATTATCGCATTAGTGGTGGTAAACAGGTTGAGCCAGATCTGTCACCTTATAACCAAAACGCTTATGCCTATTCCAGTACGCTAAATTGGTTCTTCCACCCAGATTATCAGCTCTCGTTTACTGCATCGCATAATGAACGTTTCCCAACGCCGATGGAGCTGTATTATCATGGACAGCATATTGCGACTAACTCGTTTGAATACGGCAATAAAGATTTGAAAAAAGAGCAATCTAACAATGTAGAACTAGGCTTAGGTTATCAAACTGAGCGAGTTGGGTACAAAGTGAATGTTTATTACAACCACTTTAAAAACTACATTTACAATGAAAATTTATTCCGTGAAAATCAGTTATTTATGCGTCGTTATAACCAGGCAAAAGCCCGTTTTTACGGCATAGAAGCTGAGGCAAGCTACCGCTTTAACGACAAATACCAAGCCACGATTTTTGGTGATATGGTAAGAGGCTGGCTGACCAATTTACCTCCACTGACGGTAAACAGCGATTACAGCGTATTTAAAGATTATTTACCAAAAGATGCTAAACCAGGTGAAGATTATTTGATTTATCGTGCTGATCAAAATACGCCTCGAACCCCTCCTGTACGACTAGGTTTTCGTTTTAATGCGGAGTTTACCCCAAATTGGTCAGGAGATTTAGAATTGATCCGTACCTTTACTCAACGCCGTACCAGTCAGTTGGAATATATTACGGAAGGTAATACGATGTTAAATATTGGTGTGGCATATAGTAATAAGTGGAAAGATTTGGATTACAAAATCAGTCTAAACGGTACTAATTTACTCAACCAACCGGTCTATATTCACACCTCTTACCACCAATTTGTACCGCAAACGGGACGGAATTTTATATTGGTTGTGAATGTTAAATTCTAAAAACAAGGAGCCTATGAATGATCTGACCCCAAAAAGTTAGACTATTTAATTTAAGGACTGAGTTCTGTATTGTACAGGGTTCAGTCCTTTTAATTTCACTTGAATACGCTCATTGTTGTAATAATGAATGTACTCGTGAATCACTTTCTCAAGTTGTTCGAAAGTGTCAAATCGCTTACCAAAGTAACATTCCGTTTTCAATCGCCCAAAAAAACTTTCCATTGCCCCATTATCCAAACAATTCCCTTTTCTCGACATACTTTGTTTAATATGATGTTTTCTCAGCATTTCTTGATAGTCTGCCATCTGGTATTGCCAGCCTTGGTCGGAATGTAAAATCGGTTTAGCGTCCTTAGGCAGTTTTGCGACCGCTTGCTTTAGCATCCGCATCACTTGCTCAAAGTTCGGGCTTCTTGCTAAATCATAAGCAAGAATTTCACTATTTTTAACGTAATACGACGATAGCCGTAATTGCCATCATTATCCTAATAAATCTCAATCACTTTCTGCCTCATCACTGCATTTTTATCGATTTTAGGCGGTAAGTGATAAAAGAACGTACTACGTTTTAAACCCGTCAAAGGGAGGAGGATTTCTAAGGGAAAATCCACTCGCAACGTTTTTACGATGGCTGCTTTTGCCGCATTTTTTGTTGGTTGAACTCCCGCAGCTTTTTTAGGTAAGCTACCTCCGCTTCCAGCTCTAAAATACGATAACGTAAGCGTTCTTCTTCAGTTTTAGGTGGAGGAGGCATTTTCGGGTATTTCGGTTTCATTGTCGGACGACCTTTTGGTTTGGGTAATAAGCCGTTTATACCTTGTTCTTCAAAGATGTGCAACCATTGGCTAATCGAACCTGAATTAGCAATACCAAAATGAAGGGAGGCGCTTTCCGCAGAAAATTGCCCTTTTTTGACCGCTTGTATGACGGTTAATTTGAATTCGGGGGAATATTTTTGCTTCTTACCCATCACCGCTAGTCCATTGATTCCGTTGTGATTAAATTGAGCAATCCACCGAGTTAAGGTTTTCTTGGATAATTGAAAATGTCGTTGAGTGAATAAACGGTTTTTGTCATTTTGAAGATAAAACTCGATGACTTGTTGTTTGAATAGCGAGTTATATTTAGTCATAAAAATCTGCACCTTAATCCGTTGGAGGTTTAGTCCAACTTTTGGGGGGCAGATCAGAAGGCTCCTTGTTTTATACATTGGGTTTTATTATTTTTATTGCTGTAATTCGCCGCTTATTCAACTCTTCCCTGATTGCTTTTTTTTCAAAACCGTCTTGAATCACTGCTTGTACATCTACTTGGGCTGCTACTTTAAAATACCATTTAGCAAGTTCAGCTTGTGGATATTCCCTATTTTCAAAACCTAATCTGCCACGAGCATCCGCTTCACAAGCGAGTAAAAAATCACAGAAACGTTGCGGTTTACGCCATATATCAAGTGCATTAAATACTTTTAATACGGTTTCCGGACGCAGCTCCGCCATTTTATGGCAGTGGGTGTGGTATTCAGTGACCAAAATGGCGAAATCTTTTACGTCTGTTGACACTTTCAGGCGATTTGAAAGTTCTCTAGCCGGTTTGACACCTTTTACTTCGTGCCCGTAATGATGTGGGAGAATGTCTTTTTCGGTTAACCCTTTGCCTAAATCGTGGCAAAGTGCAGCCCAGAGTAAAGCGGTCGGATTTTCTGCATTTTTTGCAAGTCTTTTGGCTTGCTCAATTACCAGTAAGGTATGAACCCCACTATCAATTTCAGGGTGATGTTGCTCGGGTTGAGGTACACCGAATAAGCGATCGAATTCCGGAAATAATACGGCTAATGCGCCGATTTCTCGTAATACTTCAAAATAGATTTGCGGATTATCCGTTGCAAAGGCTTTTTGAGTTTCTAACCAAACACGCTCGGCGGTAAGGTGTGCCAATTCGCCGCAAGCGGTCATTTCTTGCATTAATTTTACCGTTTCAGGGGCGATCTTAAAGCCAAGCGAATGGAAACGGGCGGCAAAGCGAGCCACTCTTAAAACCCGTAGCGGATCTTCGCTAAATGCCGGTGAAATATGGCGAAGCAGGCGATTGGCTAAATCTTGCTTACCGCAGTAAGGGTCAAAAATTTGACCGCTTGCATCTTGGGCAATCGCATTAATGGTTAAATCTCGGCGGATTAAATCTTGTTCGAGCGTGACATCCGGCGAAAAGTCGCAGAGAAAACCGTTATAACCGACCCCGTTTTTACGTTCTTGGCGGGCAAGCGCATATTCTTCTTTGGTGTCCGGATGTAGAAAAACAGGGAAGTCATTGCCGACTTGCTGATAGCCTTGCGCTAATAATTGTTCGGGCGTTGCGCCGACCACCAGATAATCCCGATCTTTTACCGGTAAGTTTAATAACTGATCACGGACTGCGCCGCCAACGAGATAAATTTGCATAGTGTTGTTACTTTTATGAAAGAGGCTCTACTTTGCAGAATGATAAAAAAATTTGACCGCTTGTGTTGAGTGCAAGCGGTCAAATTTCTAATGGATTTTGCGATTAGGCAACGGTAACCGATTCAATTACTACATCTTCAACCGGTACGTCTTGGTGGAAGCCTTTGTTGCCGGTTTTCACGCCTTTGATTTTATCAACCACGTCCATACCTTCAACCACTTCGCCGAATACCGCATAGCCCCATTCTTGTACGATTTGACGACCAAACATTTCTTTTGAACGATAATCTAAGAAAGTATTGTCCGCTACGTTGATAAAGAACTGTGAGCTTGCCGAATGCGGATCGGACGTGCGCGCCATGGCAAGCGTGCCGCGTTTGTTGCTTAAGAGGTTGTTCGCTTCGTTTTGAATCGGTGCTTTGGTCGCTTTTTCAATTAAACCCGAAGTCATACCGCCGCCTTGAATCATAAAGCCGTCAATCACACGGTGGAAAATTGTGCCGTTATAAAAGCCTTCTTTGCAGTAATCTTCAAAGTTTTTTGCGGTTACCGGTGCTTTTTCAAAGCTAAGTTCGATTTTAATGTCACCGAAATTCGTATGTAATGTAATCATTTGGATTTCCTTATAAAAGAGAAAGGGAAGTTTAGTGTGCTATTATTAAAAAGTTTACGGGAAATTGCAAAAAAATCTCAAAATTAGACCGCTTATTCGCTATACTTCTCAACATTGCGATAACAAATCAGTACAGAGGATACTATGCTCAAAATTTATAACACTTTAAAACGTGAAAAAGAAGAATTTAAACCGATTAACCCGAACCAAGTTGGTATGTATGTCTGCGGCGTTACGGTTTACGATCTCTGTCACTTTGGGCACGGACGTACCTTTGTTTCATTTGACGTGATTGCACGTTATTTACGTTATTTAGGCTATAACTTGCGTTATGTGCGTAACATTACCGATGTGGACGATAAAATCATCAAACGAGCGTTAGAAAATAACGAAACTTGCGATCAATTAGTCGAGCGTATGATTGCTGAAATGCATAAAGATTTTGATGATCTGAATATTCTTCGCCCGGACGTTGAGCCTCGTGCGACCAAACATATCCCGGAAATTGTGGCGATGGTGGAAAAACTGATCGCAAACGGTCACGCTTACGTAGCGGCGGACGGCGACGTGATGTTTGATGTGGAAAGTTTCAAAAAATACGGTGCGTTATCTCGCCAAAATTTAGAACAATTACAAGCCGGCGCACGTGTTGAAATTAAATCGGTGAAGAAAAATCCGATGGACTTCGTGTTATGGAAAATGTCGAAAGAAGGTGAGCCGAGCTGGCAAAGCCCGTGGGGCAACGGTCGCCCGGGTTGGCATATCGAATGTTCGGCAATGAACAGCAAAGAGTTAGGCGAACATTTTGATATTCACGGCGGCGGTTCGGATTTAATGTTCCCACACCACGAAAACGAAATTGCGCAATCTTGCTGCGCACACGGCGGCGATTATGTTAATTACTGGTTACACACCGGTATGCTGACGATTGACGATGAGAAAATGTCAAAATCGCTCGGTAATTTCTTCACGATTCGCACCATGTTAGAAAAATATGAATCGGAAACTTTACGTTATTTCTTCTTAACCGCGCATTATCGTAGCCTATTAAATTACAGCTTAGATAATTTAGATTTGGCACGTTCGGCGTTAGAGCGTTTATATACCTCATTACGCGGTTGCGATTTATCGGTTGAGGTTGCCGGCGGCGAGCAGTATGTCGAAGCGTTTAAAGCGGCAATGGACGATGATTTCAATACACCGGGCGCATTAGCGGTGTTATTTGAAATTGCACGTGAAGTGAATAAACTCAAAACCGAAGATATGGCGAAAGCGAACGGTTTAGCGGTACGTTTAAAAGAATTAGCCGGCGTATTAGGTTTACTCTATCAAGATCCGGAAGCGTTTTTACAAGGCGATACGAACAATGATGAAGTCGCAGAAATTGAAGCGTTAATCAAACAACGCAACGAAGCAAAAGCCGCGAAAAACTGGGCGGTTGCCGATGAAGTGCGTGATAAGCTAAAAGCAATGAATATCGTGCTGGAAGACACGCCAAACGGCACAACGTGGCGTAAAGCATAAGCCTTAGCGATGAAATAGCAAGCGGTTGAATTTGTAAAAAATCTTGCAAATCCAACCGCTTTTTTCGTTCTTAGAATGATTAGTTGCTTTTTTATTCTTTTTTGATATAAAAAAATTAGTTTAGTGAATTGACATAGCAATCTAGACGTCTAAAATAACTAACGAATTTAATTGATAGATAATGTGGATATAGAGTTATGATTCAGCTGAAAAATATCAGCAAACAGTTTGAGGTAAAGGGTAAAAAGATTACCGCCTTAGACAACGTAAACCTTGAGGTGCCGAAGGGAACGATTTACGGCGTTATCGGGGCGAGTGGAGCGGGTAAAAGTACCCTCATTCGCTGTGTGAATTTACTTGAACGTCCGACAATCGGTAGTGTGATTGTGGACGGGCAGGATTTGACCGCAATGTCGGAAAAAGAGTTGATTTTAGCTCGCCGTAATATTGCGATGATTTTCCAGCACTTTAATTTGTTGGCATCACATACGGTATATGAAAATATCGCATTACCGCTTACGTTGAGCAATACGCCGAAAGATCAGATCGAGAAGAAAGTAAACGAATTGATTGAATTGGTCGGCTTAACCGAACGTAAAGACGTTTATCCGAGCAATTTATCCGGCGGTCAGAAGCAACGTGTCGCAATCGCCCGTGCGTTGGCAAGTGATCCGCACGTTTTATTATGCGATGAAGCGACAAGTGCGTTAGATCCGGCGACTACACAATCGATTTTACAGCTATTAAAAGACATTAATAAGCGGTTAGGCTTAACCATTTTATTGATTACCCATGAAATGGAAGTGGTAAAACGTATTTGTGATCGAGTGGCGGTGATCGATAAAGGGCAATTAATTGAAACCGGTTCGGTGAGTGAGATTTTCTCCAATCCGAAAACGGAACTGGCGCAGAAATTTATTCAATCGACATTCCATTACGAATTACCGGCGGAATATACCGAGCAACTTTCCGAACATCCGACACCGAACGGTAAACCGATTATTAAATTTGAATTTACCGGTCGTTCGGTGGATGCGCCGTTACTTTCCATCGTATCGAAAAAATTTGGCATTGATTTCAGTATTTTAATGTCGCAAATCGATTATGCGGGTGGGGTAAAATTCGGTTTTGTGATTGCGGAAGTGACCGGTAATAACGATTCGATTGCAGAAGCGAAATTCTATTTGATTGATAATAAAGTAAAAGTGGAGGTGCTTGGTTATGTGGGATAGCTTTATGCAAGAACTCACACCTCAAATGTGGGGCTTAGTTGGCACTTCAACGCTTGAAACGCTCTATATGGGCTTTGCGGCGACTTTACTTGCCGTGGTAGTCGGTTTGCCGATCGGTTTTCTGGCATTTTTAACCGGTAAAGGAGAGATTTTAGAGAATCCGCGTTTACATCAAGTATTAGATGTGATTATTAATATCGGTCGTTCCGTACCGTTTATTATTTTGTTAGTCGTGTTGTTACCTTTTACCCGTTTATTAGTGGGGACAACGCTCGGTACAACGGCGGCGATTGTGCCGTTAAGCGTTTCGGCAATTCCGTTTTTTGCGCGTTTAACTTCCAATGCGTTATTAGAAATTCCGGCGGGTTTAACCGAAGCGGCGAAATCGATGGGCGCAACGAATTGGCAAGTGGTCAGTAAATTTTATCTACCGGAATCACTGCCGATTTTAATCAATGGTATCACATTAACTTTAGTCGCTTTAATCGGTTATTCGGCAATGGCGGGTGCGGTCGGCGGCGGCGGTTTGGGTAACCTTGCCATCAGTTACGGTGAACACCGAAATATGGTCTATGTAAAATGGATTTCAACAATTATTATCGTAGCGATTGTGATGATCAGCCAAAAAATCGGTGATGATCTTGCAAAACGTTACGATCATCGTTAAACACAACATTAAAAGGGGTCTTCCTATGAATTTTAAGAAAGTATTGGGTGTGGCGTTAGTGTCGGCTTTGGCATTAACCGGTTGTAAAGAAGAGAAGAAAGCGGATGCGCCTGCGGCACAAGCAGCTTCAAAAATTAAAGTCGGCGTAATGTCCGGTCCGGAACATACCGTTGCGGAAAAAGCGGCGCAAGTAGCTAAACAAAAATACGGTTTAGACGTTGAATTCGTATTATTCAATGACTATGCGCTACCGAATACGGCGGTAAGCAAAGGCGATTTAGATGCGAACGCTTTCCAGCACAAACCGTATTTAGATAAAGACAGCCAATCAAAAGGCTTAACTAACCTTGAAATCGTCGGTAATACTTTCGTATTCCCGCTTGCCGGTTATTCTAAAAAAATTAAAAACGTTGCTGAGCTAGCGGAAGGCGCGGTAGTTGCAGTACCTAACGACCCTTCAAACCTTGCGCGCGCATTAATCCTTTTAGAGAAACAAGGCTTAATTAAGTTAAAAGACAATACCAACCTGTTCTCAACCACATTAGATATTGTTGAAAATCCGAAAAAATTAAACATTAAAGAAGTAGATACTTCAGTAGCGGCCAAAGCGTTAGATGATGTGGATTTAGCGGTGGTAAACAATACTTACGCAGGTCAAGTCGGTTTAAGTGCGAATGACGGTATTTTTGTAGAAGATAAAGATTCTCCGTATGTAAATATCATTGTGGCGCGTAAAGACAACAAAGACAGCGAAGCGGTGAAAAACTTTGTGAAATCATTCCAAACCGAAGAAGTGTTCGGCGAAGCGCAAAAACACTTTAAAGACGGTGTGGTAAAAGGTTGGTAATCATTCGTTGATTACAAGTATCGTTAAACAAGCGGTGAAATTTAAACTAAATTTTGCAAAAGTATAGGAAAATTTTACCGCTTGTTTTTTATCCAGATTAAGAGGTTTTATCTATGAATTTAAAGAAATTATTCGGCTTAGTCGTTGTTTCGGCGTTAGCATTAACCGGTTGTAAAGAAGAGAAAGCGGCAGATACGGCGAAAGCAGAAGCAAGAACATTAACCGTTGGCGTGATGCAAGGCCCTGAAGCGCAAGTAAACGAAGTAGCGGCACGTATCGCTAAAGAAAAATATAACTTAGATGTGAAGTTGGTTGAATTTAGTGAATATACTCAACCGAACTACGCATTAAGCCACGGCGATTTGGATGTGAATGCGTTCCAATCCGTACCGTTCTTTGAACGCGAAATGAAAGAGAAAGGCTATAAATTTGTTGCGCAAGCAAATACCTTTGTGTTTCCAATTGCAGGCTACTCTAAAACGGTTAAAGCGATTGCCGATTTAAAAGAAGGTGCCAAAATTGCGATTTCAAATGAGTTAAGTACGGCGGGTCGTTCCTTACTCTTGTTACAAGCAAACGGCGTGATCAAATTAAAAGATCCGACAAATCTTTATGCAACGGAAGTGGATATTGTTGAAAATCCGAAGAATGTCAAAATCAGCCAAATTGATACGGCATTATTAACACGCGCGTTAGACGATGTGGATCTCGCAATTATTAACAATAACTATGCCGGTCAAGCGGGTCTAACACCGGAAAAAGACGGTGTGATTGTGGAAGCGAAAGATTCTCCGTATGTGAATTTGATCGTGTCTCGTGAAGACAACAAAGACAATCCGGCAATTAAAGACTTTATCAAAGCGTTCCAAACCGAAGAAGTGTACCAAGAAGCACTTAAACACTTCCCGGGCGGTATTGTAAAAGGCTGGTAATAAACGATAAGCGGTAAAATTTTGTAGGTTTTTTGCAAAAAATTACCGCTTATTTTATTCCTTAAGCGTATCAATCACACATTTCAATGCAGGCGAAATATTTCGGTGCGGATAATAAAGATGAAAACCAGTAAATGTATAGCTAAACTCACTTAATACTTGAATTAGCTCACCTTTTTCCAATTCTTTTTGAACCGAATCTTTACAAATATAACCTAGTCCCAATCCTAACTTTGCTGCATCTCGAATCGAATAATCATTAGAAAATGTCCACTGTCCTTGTGTTTTAATTTGAACGTGCTCGTGATTGACGATGAAGTCCCAGTGATACATCGCACCACTCGCATAACGATAATTTAAGCATTGATGATGAGCTAAATCAGAAGGTGTTCTTGGAAATCCGTGAGTATGAAAATAATCAGGTGATCCAATAACCGCCATTTCTTCATCGTTACTAATTCTGACTGCAATCATTCCTTCAGCAACTAAATCGCCAAAGCGAACACCAGCATCAAACTGCTCGGAAATAATGTCGGAAAATGCAGTATCGCTGATTAATTCGAGTTGAATCTCAGGATATCGTGTTTGAAATTTAGCAAGTTTAGGTAATAACACTTTATCAATCGCATATTGTGAAGCAGTGATTCTTACCTGTCCAGAAGGTGTTTGACGGTAATGTCCCAGCATCGCTAATTCGTGATCGAGTTTAGAAAATGTTTGTTCAGCGGTTTGAAAAAGCTGGTTACCAGCGTGAGTGAGTGATAATCGGCGAGTGGTTCGGGCGAAGAGTTGTACGCCTAAACGAGATTCCAGCTGTTTAATGGTACGGCTTAACGCAGATTGTGAGATGCCAAGTTTAGTCGCTGCTTTGGTGAAATTCTGTTCCCGTGCAACACATAAAAACGCATACAGATCGTTATAGTTTTCTCGTTGAAGCATAATATCAATCTTGTGGTAAAAAATGGGAGAAATTTAACCGCTATTTTACCTGATTTAGAACCTGAGTGAATAAATGTTATTGAATTTTTGGTCATTATCATTTGAATGGAAATTTTTATAATGTACACATCTTTTGAAATGATTAATGAGGAAAGCAAATGAAAATTCGTACTAAATTAACCGCACTTTCTAGTGCGCTTTTACTTAGTTCTACATTCATCGGAGGCAATGCTATGGCAAATTTACCGCAATCAGCAACAATGATTGAAGTCCCAACTCAAACCGTTCAACTGACTCAAGAATGGGATAAGATTTTTCCAAAGTCAGATAAAGTGGAACACCGCAAAGTAACTTTTAAAAATCGTTATGGTATTACTTTGGTTGGTGACTTGTATGTACCGAAAGGTGCGACAGGTAAATTACCTGCGATTGCGGTAAGCGGACCATTTGGTGCGGTAAAAGAACAAACATCGGGGCTGTATGCGCAACATATGACAGAGCGAGGTTTTATTACCGTAGCATTTGATGGTTCGTACACTGGGGAAAGCTCAGGTTTACCACGTAATGTACCTTCTCCTGAAATTAACACAGAGGATTTTTCAGCAGCAGTAGATTTTCTGGGTTCACTGGAAAATGTAGATCGTGAGAAAATCGGTATTTTAGGTATTTGTGGTTGGGGTGGTTTCGCATTAAATGCGGCAATTTCGGATACTCGTGTAAAAGCGGTTGCAGTAAGTACAATGTATGATATGACTCGTGTTAATGCGAATGGTTACGAAATCAAACTTGATCCGAAAGGGCAGTATGATCGAGTGCCAGCACAAACTGCAGAGGAACGCTATAAAATGAAAGAGGGATTAAATAACGCCCGTTGGGAAGCAATGAAAGACGGTTATGCAACGTTATTGCCTGCGAACAATCTCGATCCGAAAAAAGACATTATGGCTAAAACACCAAAATTCTTTGCGGAATATGCGAATTTCTACCGAACTGAACGAGGTTTTCATCCACGTTCAGTAAATTCGAACCCTGAACATTCTTGGATGACAACTGCATTTTTACCATTAATCAATATGCCGATTTTGAAATATGCTGCAGAGTTAAAAGCACCAGCGCTAGTGGTTCACGGTGAAAAAGCGCATTCTCGTTATTTTGGTGAAGATGCATTCAAAGCTTTAGGTAGTAAAAATAAAGAGCTTGTTATTGTAGAAGGGGCTTCTCATACAGATTTATATGATGATGTAGCAGGTAAAATTCCATACGATAAATTTGAACAATTCTTCAAAACTAACCTGAAATAAGAACAAGCGGTCAAATTTCGCTAAATTTTTGCAAAAAAAGAGGGGAATTTGACCGCCTGTCTTTTTGAAAATTAGAGAACAAAAATGCAATATGCTATTGATTTACCTATCGATAAGTTGATTCCTCAAGGAAGCCAAATTTTTGAAGATATTCATCGAATTGTAGCGGAAAATGCTTATAAAATTGCCGAATTATCAGGAAAGTTTCAAACACAAGCAGACATTCAACGTCTATTAAGCGAGATTACCCAATCGCATATTGATGAAACTTTACACGTTAATTTGCCGTTATATTGTGATTTTGGTCGTCATCTTCGCATCGGCAAAAATGTATTTATTAATACCGCTTGTATGTTTACCGACTTGGGGGGAATTACACTTGAAGATAATGTTTTGCTTGCCCCAAGAGTGAATATTATTACAGTTAATCATCCAACGAATCCGCAAACTCGTCGTGGCGTAATCGCTAAACCTGTGCTGATTAAGCAAAATGTTTGGATTGGCGCAGGCGCAACGGTTTTAGCCGGTGTTACGATCGGTGAGAATGCGATTGTTGCAGCTGGTAGTGTCGTGACTAAAGATGTGCCGGCAAATACGATTGTTGCCGGTGTACCGGCTAAAATCGTTAAAATAATTGATGAGGTTAGCAATGAAAATTAGGCTTCTGATTGGGTTGATTTTCAGTTTATGTTTTAGTCCGTTTTTACAAGGGAAAACGATGCAAATTAAGATAGGACAACAAATTTTCGAAGCAAAATTAGCCGATACCGAGGCTGCACAGCAACTTACAGAATTGTTACCTTTAACATTAGAAATGCAAGACCGCCTACGCAATGAAAAATTTGCAGAATTATCTCAAAATTTGACCGCTTATGATCAGGCAGTCGGCTCAATTCAAACAGGCGATATTTTACTTTGGCAGGGGAATACATTAGTGATTTTTTATGAGCGTTTTGATACGCCTTATCGCTATACTAACATTGGCAAAATTCATAATGTGAGCGGATTAAAAGAGGCGTTAGGGAAGGGGAGCATAAAGGTTTTTTTTGAGAATTAACCGTAATACGTGAACGTCATATATTTCAAATAGCTAAAGAAGAAAGCCTTTAAAACTTTCTTCTTTTTTATTAATAGCATTATTTATGGTAACCAGCGAGCAAAGCCTGCCAATTTTGCTCGTTAAATCGAATATTTAAACGTGTTTGTTCTTTTTTAAACGAGCGTAGCAAACGAGCCAAGTTTTCCGTTTTCCAATCATTAGTTTGCGAAATACCGCATTTATCGAAATCAATTAAGAAAAATTGACCGCTTGTCGGTTCAAGCAAAATATTATGGATATTTAAATCCGAATGATGCACTTGATGATCGTGTAATCGACGAATCAATTTACCGATTTGTTGATATTGCGTGTCGGAAAGCGCATTGGTTTGGAGATATTTACTCAAATCTTGTGTGCCTTCGATTTTTTCCAGCATAATGTCCGCTCGATACCAAAAACAGGTTTTTTCCACTTTTAACGCAATCGGTTGAGGGACGGGTAAATGCCATTCGTGCAATTTTTCCAATAAGGAAAATTCTTGAAACGCTCGGGTGTTTTCCAGCCCGTTAAATAGATACTGATCTTTGACGATTTTACCGAATAGCCCGCCGCGATAGTAATGACGAAGTACCGTATTTACGCCCAATTCGGCTTGCGTGTTTAGAAACCAAGTAATGCCTCTGCCTTTGGACGAGCCTAACAAGCGGTCGGAATCGGCAAAATTTTTGCAATTAAGCAACGTTTTTAAGGTTTCTATCTGTGAAAGGGAGACAAGTTTAGGATTAAAGTGATAAAAAATCATACGGATTATTGGGACGAGTTATTATTGAGATAAATTTTAGTGCTATTTTTTTTGATGTCAATTTGTTAAAATTCTCGCCTTGATTTTTAGAGGAACCCCAATGAGCATTATCTCCGCAGAAGCCCAAAAAGTGCGTGAAGCCTTAATTGCGAAAGGCATTGAAACCCCAACCGTTCAACTGACTAAAGACAAAGATTCCCGTCGTGCCGAAATTCAACAGCATATGCGTTCGGTACTGGAATTACTGGGATTGGATTTACAAGACGATAGTTTGGAAGAAACTCCGCACCGCTTGGCGAAGATGTATGTGGATGAAATTTTTAGCGGCTTGGATTATGCGACTTTCCCGAAAATTACCAATATTGAAAATCGTATGAAAGTCAGCGAAATGGTGTTGGTGGACGATATTACCCTGACTTCCACTTGCGAACACCATTTTGTGACGATTGACGGTAAAGTGGCGGTGGCGTATTACCCGAAAAAATGGGTAATCGGCTTATCTAAAATTAATCGCGTGGTGCAATTTTTCGCTCAACGTCCGCAAGTGCAAGAGCGTTTTACCGAACAGATCCTAACCGCATTCCAAACGATTTTAGAAACGGACGATGTCGCGGTTTTTGTTAAAGCAACACATTTCTGCGTGAAATGCCGCGGCGTGAAAGATACGAATAGCTATACGGTAACGTCGGCATTCGGCGGCGTTTTCTTAGAAGACAGAGAAACGCGCAAAGAATTTTTAGGTTTAATCAATAAATAATTGAACGGATAAGCGGTCTGATTTTGGCAAATTTTTGCAAAATTTAACCGCTTATCTTTTTTGATATAGAGCGAAATAATGAAAATTGCATTAGGCATTGAATATGACGGCAGTCGCTATTTCGGCTGGCAGCGTCAAGATGAAGTGGAAAGCGTGCAACAGAAGCTGGAAGAAGCATTGTCGATTGTCGCCAACGCGCCGATAGAGGTTTTTTGTGCCGGACGAACCGATTCCGGCGTACACGGTACGGGGCAAGTGGTGCATTTTGAAACGCAGGCGATACGTCCGTTACAAAGTTGGTGTTTCGGTACCAATGCGAATTTACCGGACGATATTGCGGTAAAATGGGCGGTTGAGGTAAGTGAAGATTTTCACGCCCGTTTTAGTGCCATGGCAAGACGTTATCGTTACATTATTTTTAATAACAAACTGCGTTCGGCAATTTTGCCGAAAGGTGTCTCACATTATCATTATGAACTCGATCATCAGAAAATGCACGAAGCCGGTCAGTTTTTGTTAGGCGAAAATGACTTTAGCTCATTCCGTGCCGCTAAATGTCAATCGCATACCCCTTGGCGTAACGTTCATTATCTGAATGTCAGCCGCTTGGGTAATTATATTGTGGTGGATATTCAAGCGAATGCTTTTGTGCATCATATGGTGCGCAATATTGTCGGAAGCCTAATTGAAGTCGGGCAGGGCAGACAACCGGTCGAATGGATTCAATGGTTATTGGCACAACGAGATCGTACCTTAGCGGCGCCGACCGCAAAAGCGGAAGGTTTATATTTGGTGGATGTGCATTATCCGGAGCGTTTCGGTATCCCTAAAACCGCATTAGGTCCGTTATTTCTGGCGGATAATTAAATTAAAAAAGCCAAACCGAAATTCGATTTGGCTTTATCTTCAATTGTTATTTAATTTTTTAAACGTTTTTTAAAGTACTGTCCGTACGACGCGCTTCATTTTTATGTACTAATTTATTTAATTGCGTTTCGAGTTTGGTTTCGACTTCATTAATTGCTAAATATAAATCTTCGTTATTTGCCTTCGCAAAAAGTTCTCCGACCGGGGTACCGATAGACGCTTCAACTTCATAACTATTCGGCAATTTATGGATCATAAAATGCGGATTGATTAACTGAGTTTGCCATTTTTCGAGTTTCGCTAAGCGTTCTTCAATATGGGTACGAATTGCAGGGGTTACATCCATTTGTTTGCTTGAAATATTGATTGTCATAGCATTTTCCTCTTTGTGAAGGGGTTATTAAGTTGATTTCAAAATATGACTTTTACTCCAAAATATCAAGTCAAAAAATGAAGCAAAATTTAAAAATTTGATCTACTTAACACTTTTTTAGTGTTTTTGATTATAATCTATCCGAAAAATTAGGATGGTAAAAAATGACTGAGAATAAAAACATTCCGCCGTTTGAGTTACGCTTCTTGCACCCGAAATATTGGGGGCTTTGGCTGGGGCTGGGGTTATTTAAATTAATTTTGTGCTTACCTTATCCGGTCTTGGTCGTATTAGGTAAGGGGGTGGGTAAACTGTTTGCCAAACTCGGTTTCGGTAAACGTAGAATGCGTATTGCACGCCGGAATTTAGAACTCTGCTTTCCGGATTATTCCGCCGAACGGATTCAAGCTATTTTAGCCAAAAATATCGAATCAGTCGGTATGGCGATTATTGAAACCGGTATGGCGTGGTTTTGGTCGGATAAGCGTATTCTTAAATGGTCGAAAATCGAAGGGCTGGAACATCTTAAAAATCAGCCACAAGGAGCGGGGATTTTATTAGTCGGTGTGCATTTTCTCACGTTAGAAATGGGCGCACGCATTGTAGGGCTTCATCACCAAGGTGTGGGTGTTTATCGACCGAATGATAATCCTTTATTAGATTGGATTCAGTTTCGCGGCAGAGTACGCTCAAATAAGGCGATGCTCGATCGTAAAGACTTACGCGGTATGATTCGTGCTTTAAAAGCGGGCGAGACGATTTGGTATGCGCCGGATCATGATTACGGACGTAAAAATAGCGTATTCGTGCCGTTTTTTGCCGTAAATGAAGCTTGTACTACGGCGGGGACGCGAATGTTATTACGTTCCGCACCGAATACGGTGGTCGTGCCGTTCAGTCCGATTCGAAATGACGATTTTTCCGGATATACGGTAAAAGTCAGTCCGGCGGTTGATTTTAGTGAATGTAGTGATGAATTGGATACTGCAACCAAAATGAATAAAGTCGTTGAAACTGAAATTCTGAAAGAAGTCAGCCAATATATGTGGTTACATCGCCGGTTTAAAACACGCCCGCAAGAATCGGACAAGAGTTTATACGATTAAAATAAACCCGACATGAATTAATAGTGTCGGGTTTATTTTTTCTTTCCGTATTTTCTTTAATTTTTTAGTTGTTATTCGCAAAAAATACTTGCATATTTAAAGCGAATTTTGCAATCTAACAAAATATTGTACATAACAAGAAAATACAGGAGATGATTATGGCAACCCCACTATTTCACGGCAGTATTGTTGCGCTTGTCACGCCGATGACACACGGTGAAGTAAATTACGAAGAGTTAAAAAGATTGGTTGAACACCATGTTCAAGCCGGTACGCACGGTATCGTATCGGTCGGTACGACGGGTGAATCCACCACATTAAGTATTGATGAGAACGTGAAGGTAATCAAGAAAACCGTGGAGTTTGCAGACGGTCGTATTCCGATTATTGCCGGTACGGGTTCAAATGCAACCAGTGAAGCGATTATTTTAACCAAATTACTTACCAATAGCGGTGTTGCCGGCTGTTTAAGTGTGGTGCCTTATTATAATAAACCGACTCAAGAAGGGATGTATTTACACTATAAAGCAATCGCCGAAAGTACCGACTTACCGCAAATTTTATATAACGTACCGAGCCGTACCGGTAGCGATTTAAAACCGGAAACTATCGGTCGTTTAGCTGAAATTCCGAATATTGTCGGTGTAAAAGAAGCGACGGGCGATTTAACTCGTTTGCCTCTAATCAAAAAATTAGCCGGAGAAGATTTTATTTTCTTAAGCGGTGACGATGCGACGGGTCTAGAATCTATGAAACTCGGAGGTCAAGGTGTGATTTCCGTTACGAATAACGTTGCGGCAGCCGATATGGCGAAAATGTGCGAGCTTGCGTTAGCCGGTAAATTCGATGAAGCGGAAGCGATTAACCAACGTTTAATGGCGTTACACCACGATTTATTTATCGAAGCGAATCCGATTCCGGTAAAATGGGCGGCGTATAAATTAGGTTTAATCAGCGAGCCGAACTTACGTTTACCATTAACCACGTTATCTGAAGCGGCTCAACCTACCGTATTAGCCGCATTACAAAAAGCCGGTTTAATTTAACCGCTTGTTAGCACGATAAAGAAAGAAACCCCGTGATATAACGGGGTTTTTTGTTAGATAAGCGGTTAAATTTACCGAAAAATTTGTAACGATTTGTTTAGAACAGCTCAACGACTTTGGCAAATACCATAATAACACCGTAAGCAAGCGGTACGGTAACGATAATCCAACGTAACCACACCATACAGCCGCCGTGTGCGACTTCTTCGGCAACGAGGTAAGTATCCGAAATGACCGTTTCATCACTTGGTTCCGCACTGTGCGCCGCGTCTTTCAACGGTAATTCGTGATGTTTTTCATGTACCGCTTTCACACTTAAATTACAGATAAGTCCGATAATCAATAATGCCGCCATAATATACATCGTAATACTGTAAGCCTGTGCCGCCGGTACGCCGTTATCGATTTGCATTTGGCGAATATAGTTTACTAGAACAGGGCCGATGACTGCGGCAGTGGACCAAGCAAGTAATACGCGTCCGTGAATAGCTCCGACTTGATAACTACCGAATAAATCGCGAAGATAAGCAGGGATTGCTGCGAAACCGCCGCCGTACATGGAAATAATCACACAGAAGCCGATTACAAACAGTGCTTTGTTGCCGCTTTCGCCTAATGACGGAATAATAAAGTAAAGCACAGAACCGAGTAAGAAGAAAATAGAGTATAAATTTTTACGTCCGATTTTGTCCGAAATACTCGACCAGAAGAAACGTCCGCCCATATTAAACAGACTGAGTAAGCCTACAAATCCGGCTGCCGCTAGGGTACCGATTGCCGCTTGCTTACCGACGGAAACTTCCGAGAATAATTCTTGAATCATTACCGACGCCTGACCGAGAACCCCGATACCGGCGGTAACATTTAGACATAAAATCCAGAACAGTAGCCAGAACTGTGGTGTTTTCATCGCTTTATTCACACCGACATTATGCGAGCTTACCAATTTATTCTTAGGTTTACTTTCCACAAAACCTTTCGGTTTCCATTCCGGATGCGGTAGGCGAATAGTGAAGACGCCGAACATCATAAAGATGAAATAGAAAATACCTAATACGATAAAGGTTTCGACAATCCCTACCGATGTCGGGCTACTGAAGAAGTTCATTAACGCCACGGAAATTGGAGAAGCGAGCATTGCACCGCCGCCGAACCCCATAATGGCTAAACCGGTCGCCATCCCCGGTTTATCCGGGAACCATTTCATTAAGGTTGAAACCGGTCCGATATAACCTAGACCTAAGCCGATACCGCCGAGTACGCCGTTGCCTAAATATAACAGCCATAAATTATGGGTATGTACGCCGAATGCCGCAACAAGAAAACCTAAGCTAAAGCAAATGGTTGCGACGAACATCGCTTTACGAGGACCGACACGTTCCATCCATGTACCGAATAATGCGGCGGAAGCTCCTAATACGGCAAGTGCGATACTAAATACCCAACCGACGGTGGTCAGTTTCCAGTCGCCCGCTACGGATTGAGTGATACCGATAACTTTAGTGAGCGGTGCATTGAAAACCGAGTAAGCGTAGATTTGTCCGATAGATAAATGTACGGCAAGGGCGGCGGGAGGAATTAACCAACGATTAAATTGCAAAGGCGCAATGGTTTTTTCACGATCTAAGAATGACATGGATGCTCCATTTAGAGATTATTAACAATAATTTAACGTAATTATAACAGCAAAAATCATTTGCGCAAACGTTTGCGTAAGAGAGTATTCAGTAAAAAAAGCCTCTTTTTTCAAAAGAGGCTTAATTGCGGAATAAATTGAAAATCAGACCGCTTGTAAATGAACTTGATAGGCTTGCAAGGTATTTTGCATTAACATCGCTACCGTCATCGGACCGACACCGCCCGGTACCGGCGTGATGAAGCTCGCTTTAGCTTCCGCAGCGGAGTATTCCACGTCACCGATTAATTTGCCTTCCACTCGGTTAATGCCGACATCAATCACAATCGCACCCGGTTTAATCCATTCACCTTTTACAAAGTTAGGTTTACCGACTCCGGCAACCACAATATCCGCTTGCGAAACGTGATAAGCCAAATCTTTAGTGCGGCTATGTGTGACGGTAACGGTACAACCGGCAAGCAGTAGTTCCATTGCCATCGGACGACCGACAATATTTGAAGCGCCGACAACAACGGCATGTAATCCGGCGAGATTCACGCCGGTACTTTCCAGTAATTTCATTACGCCGTATGGGGTGCAAGAGCGCAAAGTCGGGATTTTTTGGCATAAACGTCCGACATTGTAAGGATGGAAACCGTCCACATCTTTATGCGGCACAATCGCTTCGGTAACTTTAGTCGCATCGATCTGTTTTGGAAGCGGTAATTGCACTAAAATACCGTCCACCGAATCGTCATGGTTTAATTGTTCGATAATCGCAAGTAATTCGGCTTCACCGGTTTCGGCAGGCAGATCGTACGATTTTGATTCGATACCGATTTCGGCACAGCTTTTTCGTTTACTATTCACATACACCTGAGAGGCGGGATCCATTCCCACTAAAATCACCGCTAATCCCGGTTTACGTTTACCTTGTGCGGTATAGGCTTGAATTTGTTCGGCGATATTCGCTTTAGCTTGCTTTGCCACTGCCGTGCCTGAAATAATGTGTGCCGTCATTGTATCTCCCTTGATTCGATTAGATTGCAAACGTTTGCTATTTTGTCAGAAAACGGTTGATTTGCAAGTAGGTAAGTTAAAGATCGCTATGTATAAATACGATTAAAGTTCAAACAGTTAAACGATAATACTTAAAAAAGAGATTGACGAAATTTAAGATAAGTCTATAATAAATCTCACTTTTCGTCGGCGAGTAGCGCAGCTTGGTAGCGCAACTGGTTTGGGACCAGTGGGTCGTAGGTTCAAATCCTATCTCGCCGACCACTTTACTCTTTCATAAATATTTCTTCCTTATATATTTATCCCATTGCGCCCTTAGCTCAGCTGGATAGAGCAACGCCCTTCTAAGGCGTGGGTCAAAGGTTCGAATCCTTTAGGGCGTGCCATTACTTTTCTATATATTTCAATCAGTTATACTTAAGTCTCATAAATTATTTTGCTACATAAAACGTGCTTTGTAACCTATTTGTACCGGTATATTTTATGCGTTGCATAAATGTGAAAAGCATCCGTATTGATATACGGCATTTTGCGTTGAGAAATTTAATGTTTTTAGATAAAAATAAGCGGTCAAATTTGACCGCTTATTAGTAAAGGATTATTCGACTTGGAATAAGAACGGATTTAGGCCGCTGCGCGCAAAGCCTTTCTGTTCCATTTCCGCATCTAAGAATAGCGTGCCTAAATCGTCCGCAACCGGTTCCACGTGCGGATCTTTTTCTTGATAAAGCACTTTCAAATAACTTTCACAATCGCCGCAACTTTCGGCTTTTACTGGCGCATCTACACTATCAATACTCCAATAATCCAATTTTCCGCTTTGATCGCAAACGGAGCATTGCGAACGCACCATATTCCATTCGCTTTCGCATAGAGAACAGTGTAAATAGCGTAAGCCTTGCGTATCGCCAAAATGTACCACACTTACGATAGGCGCAGAGTCACAAACCGGACAAGTATGACGTTCGCCGACTTCCGTTTGCGTATTACGCGGTAGCTGTTGGGCTAATTGCGTCCAATAAAGCGATAACGCCGCCCATAAGAATACCGCTTTATCCGCACCGACAGCTTCATAACGTTCATTAAGTAAATCGTCGGCTAACGCTTCCAGTTCGGAAGTGGATGATTTCTCTAATAACTCAATCGTTGCCAACATCGTGTCGTTAGCATAGGGTTTAAATTTCTCAGTTAATAACAAAAGCAATTCGCGCCATTCGCTTGAACGCTTAAAGGTTTTGGTATTCAGCGGTTTTTGTCCGTTTGATTCTTCAATGCAAGCGGTTAATTTTTCCGTATAATTTGCAATGGGATGATTTTCCAATAAATCTAACTGTACTTCGGAAAGATTCGCCGCAAATTCCAAGTAATCGCCGAACGGATTATTTTCAGCCAATTGGCGTAATCGTTTGGCGCGACGAAAATATAGGTTCTTCGGATTAGCGAATAATAAAGGCGGATTTTGAAACGAGCTTGCAGCTTGTTTAATTTCGTTTTCGGGTAAAATTCGGATACTCATATTATGTTCTCTCGTTAAATCTTGCTAAATTCCCTTAGTCAAAAGAAATTTAGCAAGTATTTAAAAATAAAGTGCGGTAAGTTTACCGCACTTGTATCTTTAAAAAGAATTAGTTATTTCTGTTCGCTTGTTTTTCAAGCTCGGGTAATACTTCTTCTTTAAGCCATTTCGGATGGTGTTTTTTCGCCCAACGAACGGTTACCCAACCTTCAACCATACCGCGGATAGAACCTTTCACCCAGAATGCCATATACATATGTACCAAAATACCGGTAAACAATGCGAAGGCACTAGCAGAGTGAAGCAAGATCGCAATACGTAAAGTTTGAATTGAGAAGTTATCGGAGAAATATTTTCTCCACATGATAATGCCCGTAATTAAAAGGGTGAACATTGCCAAAATCAAGGTCCAGAACAACATTTTCTGACCGAGATTATATTTACCGTTATAAGCAACGGCGTGTTCGTTACCTTTTAATACTTCAACAATCCCTTTTGCCCAGCGAATATCGTTTTTCTCCGGGATATTATGATGCCAGTAAATGATCGCCATAATAATAAAGGCGATAAACATCACAATACCGGTAAACGGATGGATCGCTCGTGCAAGTTGCGGCGTACCTAAGATCTCGGTTAGCCATGCGAAATCCGGGAAGAAAAACGCCACACCGGTAAACATGGTTAAGAAGAACGAGATAACCAAGAACCAGTGGCTGACACGGGCAAGCGGTTTATGACGAACGATTTTGGTATCATTCGTAATTTCAAATTTCTTACTCATGTTTTTCTCCTTCCTCATGGTGATCTTCAACATCTTCTTCAATGTTCGGACCAACAGTTACATAGTGTGCAACTTCAGCAAGTGCCAAGCCGCCCATTGCGATAGCCGCAACCGGTTTCAAGACGTCTTTCCAAAGTGTAACTGTCGGGTCGATACCCGGATCTTTCGGTAAACCGGAATATAATTCAGGTTTATCCGCATGGTGCAATACATACATTACGTGCGTACCGCCCACACCTTCCGGGTTATAAATACCGGCATTTTCGTAGCCGCGACTTTTCAGATCCGCAACACGTTGTTCACCGTAGTGAAGCATTTCTTCTTTAGAACCGAAACGAATCGCACCTGTCGGACAGGTTTTCACACATGCCGGTTCTTGACCTACGTTCACACGATCCACGCAAAGGGTACATTTGTACACACGGTTATCGTTGTCATTCATACGAGGAATGTTGAACGGACAACCCGCAATACAGTAACCGCAACCGATACATTTATCGGATTGGAAGTCCACGATACCGTTAGCATATTGAATGATTGCACCCGGTGCCGGACATGCTTTTAAGCAGCCCGGTTCCGCACAGTGCATACAACCGTCTTTGCGAATTAACCATTCCAAGCGGTCGTTTTCTTCCACTTCGTTGAACTTCATCACCGTCCATTGTTCGGCATTTAAATCACGAGGGTTATCGTAAACCCCTACGCATTCTTCTTGCGGCGCACGGAGATCATTCCATTCCGAACAAGCCACTTGACAGGCTTTACAACCGATACAAGTCGAAACATCGATAAGTTTTGCAACTTCAATCACATTATCACGCGCCTGTGGCGGTGGCGTGACGAAGGAAGTTGCTGAGATTTTAATAATGTTTTGGTCTTGAACTGCTGACATTATGCCACCTCCGAAACTTTCTCAATGTTCACAAGGAATGTTTTATATTCAGGCGTTAAAGTATTACCGTCACCTACACGACCTGTAAGTTTATTAGCAAGATGACCTTTATTACCTACCGATTTAAATCCGCCGTGAATCGGAATACCGACCGTATGGATTTCTTTACCGTCCGCCATAAGCGGTTTAATACGTTTTGTTACTACCGCTTTGGTTTTAATATAACCGCGTTTTGAAGTAATTTTTACCGTATCGCCATGGCTGATACCTTTCAGTGCGGCAAGTTGTTCGCTGATTTCCACAAACGGCTCAGGCTGCGCAATCATATTTAGTTGCGAATGCTTAGTCCACCAGTGGAAATGCTCGGTTAAACGATATGTCGTTCCTACGAATGGGAACTCGTCCGCCGTACCGAAGCGATCTTTATCTCTCGGTAAAATACGCGCAACCGGGTTTGAAACCACGTTCGGATGTAACGGGTTCGTGCCAATCGGCGTTTCAATCGGTTCATAGTGTTCCGGGAACGGTCCTTCAGCCAATTGCGGTGCAAATAAATGCGATACACCGTCGTTTGTCATGATAAACGGCATTACAGGGCTATTTGGTGCCGCAGTACCGAAGTCCGCTACATCAATATAGTTCCAGTTCTTACCATTCCATTTTAGTAACTGACGTTTAGGGTTCCACGGTTTACCCGTTAAGTCCGCCGAAGCTCGGTTATATACGATACGACGGTTGAGCGGCCATGCAAACGACCAACCTAACGTATTACCTAAACCTGAAGGGTCGGAATTATCACGGTTTGCCATTTGGTTACCTTTTGGCGTCCACTGACCGGTATAGATCCAGCAAACGGAAGAGGTTGAACCGTCAGCACGAAGTAATGCGAAACTTGAAAGTAAATCACCTTTTTTCGCTACTAAGTTACCGTTGGTATCGTACAGATCTTCTAATGCGTAACCGTTATTTTCTTTCGCAATTTCATCCGCTTTCGGCTCGAGCGGATTTGCATAATCCCAGCTCATCGCTTCAAAGCTTTCTAAGCCTTTACCGCCTTCTTTGTGATACATTTCCATCATCACTTCACGGATTTCTGCAAGAATGTCTACGTCCGGTTTTGCTTCTTTCGGTGGTTCCGATGCTTTCCAGTGCCATTGTAACCAACGACCTGAGTTTGCAATCGAACCGTCTTCTTCCGCAAAACAAATACTCGGCAAACGGAATACTTCGGTTTGAATTTCCGCCGGATTCACATCATTCAATTCACCATGGTTTTTCCAGAATTCCGACGTATCGGTCGCTAACGGATCCATAATGACTAAGAATTTTAATTTACGTAACGCACTTGAAATTTTGTTCGAGTCAGGGTAAGACGCTAACGGGTTATAACCTTGGCAGAGATAACCTGTGACTTTACCTTGATCCATCAAGTCAATAAAACGGAAATGATCTAAACGGTATTTCAACTGTTTCGGTAAATAGTGATAACCGAATTCATTGTCTTTAGTCGCTTTATCGCCATAGAACGATTTCAACATACTCACCATAAATTTCGGTGTGTTTTGCCAGTAGTTTACCTGACCTTCCACCGCTGTTTTCGGTGTAATACGGTTTAAGAACGATTCAAGCGTCGTATCCGATTCCGTCGGTAATGGAATATAACCCGGTAACATATGAGGGAATAAGCCCATATCTGTCGTACCTTGTACGTTCGAGTGACCGCGTAATGCGTTTACGCCGCCGCCTGCCATACCGATATTACCTAATAGCAATTGGATAATTGCCATCGTACGAATATTCTGTGAACCGACAGTATGTTGTGTCCAACCTAACGCATATAAGAATGTTGTCGTTCTTTCCGGCGTAGCCGTTGATGCGATAGTTTGCGCAAATTCTAAGAATTTGTCTTGTTTAGTACCACAAATACGCTCCACCATTTCCGGTGTATAACGTTCAACGTGTTTTTTCAATAAATTGATAACGCAACGCGGATCTTGTAACGTCATATCACGTTTCGGCTGACCGTTTTCATCAAGCTGATAAGTCCAAGTCGATTTATCGTAGCTACGTTTTACTTCGTCGTAACCGGTAAATAAACCGTCTTCAAAACCAAAACCTTCGTTGATTAAGAAACTTGCGTTAGTGTAATGTTTAACGTATTCGTGTTGAATTTTATCGTTATCGAGTAGGTATTTAATTACGCCTGATAAGAACGTAATATCCGTACCGGAACGAATCGGAGAATAGAAATCCGCAACGGATGCCGTACGGTTAAAACGTGGATCAACCACCATTAACTTCGCACCGTTTTGTTTTTTCGCTTCGATTGCCCAGCGGAAACCGACAGGGTGAGCTTCAGCGGCATTACCGCCCATTACTACCACTACGTCCGCATTTTTGATATCCACCCAGTGGTTTGTCATGGCACCGCGACCAAATGTTGGAGCAAGACTTGCTACCGTTGGTCCGTGTCAGGTACTCGCTACTTGGTCAATAACAACTAAACCGAGTGCTCGCGCCCATTTCTGAGAGATAAGAGAGGTTTCGTTACTTGTTGCAGAACCGCAAAGTAAACCGGTAGTAGTCCAACGATTGACGACTGTACCTTCTTCATTGACATCTTGCCAGTTCGCATCACGGTCTTCTTTCATTAATTTTGCAATACGATGAATCGCGTCGTGCCAAGAAATTCGTTCCCATTTATCCGAACCCGGCGCGCGGTATTCAGGATATTGTAAACGATTCGGACTGTTTACATAGTCTAATACGCCTGCGCCTTTAGGACAAAGTGCGCCGCGACTTACCGGATGGTCAGGATCGCCTTCCACATGGAAAAGTTTTCCTCTTGAATTCATTGAACCGTCGCCGAGGCTATACATCAACATACCACAGCCGACAGAACAGTATGTACAGGTTTGGCGAGTTTCTTTTGCACGCAAAAGTTTATATTCGCGCGGGGCTGCCAATGCGGTTGCCGGGGCAAAGCCCAACATCGCCGCAGAAGTACCCGCCATACCACCTGCACAGACCTTAAAGAACTTACGTCTTGAGATCTGCATAATCACTCCTAAAAATAGAACATTAACCACAAATTAATGTAAATAACCAACACTTTAACTGCATCGCAATACATTTAAAGTAAAGGCTATTATTTACCTTTAAAGATAATAAGCCATACCTCATCGTAAGTAAAAACAGCATTATTTACACTGGATTTGATATAACTTAAATATTCGGTGTAATAGTATCAGAATCAGAAAATTTTATAAGGCTTTTTTCAATTTTTTAACAATTTTTCCCTAGTAAATACAAGAAAAAATCGCAAAAATGTTAAAAAAATGTTAATTAATGAGAATGATTTTTATTGTGCGAAAAATAAAGTGAGTATAGACTGTAATAAAACCTATATATTTCTATTCATAAAAAAATTGTAAAATAAATAATATGGTATTAGCGTATTAAAGATAGGATAAGTGATGAATATAATCACACAAACACAAGCGGTTAAATTACAGCAATTTGTTACGACCGAATTTCAAGAAAACCTTATTTGTGAAGTACCGGTGGCATTAGTATATAACGGGATTTCTCATGCGGTAATGATGACGACTCCACAAGATTTGGAAGATTTTGCATTAGGTTTTTCATTGGCGGAAGGTATTTTAACCGATAAACAAGAGCTATACGGCTTGGATGTGATTGAGCAATGCAACGGCATTGAAGTACAAATGGAGATCGCTACTCGCCAATTTGTGGCATTGAAAGAAAAGCGCCGTTCGATGACCGGCAGAACTGGCTGTGGAATTTGCGGGGTAGAGCAGTTGGAACAAGTCAGTCAAAGTTGCAAATTTTTGCAAAAAAACGACCGCTTGCAAGCGGTAAATCCGCAAATATTCGATGCTTGTTTACAGCAACTCGAGCAAGCGCAATGGTTGGCTCAACAAACCGGTGCAAGCCATGCGGCGGCATTTTTTTCTCCGCAGGGGGCATTGCTTGCAATTCGAGAAGACGTCGGCAGACACGTAGCGTTGGATAAATTGATCGGTTGGTATGCGAAAGCGGGTAAACCGCTCGGTTTTGTGTTTGTGACCAGCCGCGCCAGTTTTGAGATGGTGCAAAAATGTTTGGCGGTCGGAATTGAAATGTTATGTGCAATTTCCGCAACAACCGCACTAGCGGTAGAAATTGCACAGGCGCATGATTTTACCTTGAGCGCTTTTACTCGCAAAGGAAAAGCGACTGTGTATTCCGGAGAGAAACGTTTATTCTTGGAGAATGCATAATATGGAAATCGCTTTCTTATTAGCAGAGAAAATCGCTCAATTAACCATCATTGTGTTGCTTGGTTATTTGTTGGTGAAGCTGAAATTGCTGACTTCGGAACAAAGCTATCCGATTTCGGTTATCGGGCTGTATATTATTAGCCCATCTATGTTGATTACTGCTTTTCAAATCGAATATTCGGAAGCCATTCTACACGGTTTATATCTGTCTTTCGGTATGGCGATTCTGTTAAGCGGTTTGCTGATTTTAATCGGCAAAATATTAAAACCGATTTTCAAATTAAGTAATTTGGAACACGCCACCGCTATTTATTCCAATTCTGGAAATTTGATTATTCCTCTGGTCGCTTCGCTATTTGGCAATGAATGGGTGATTTATGCCACCGGTTTTATGGTGGTACAGAATTTCTTGTTTTGGTCGCATTTACGGATGTTATTGTGCGGTAAGGGCGAAGTGTCGTTTAAGAAGATCGTTACCAATATCAATATTCTTGCGATTGTGATCGGTATGTTGTTGTTCCTGTTACAAATAAAATTGCCGAATGTGATTGGCGGTACTTTGGCTTGGCTCGGCGATATGATCGGACCGATGGCGATGTTAGTGGCGGGAATGTTGATTGCATCGATTCCGGTTAAAGAGATTATGGCGGATAAGCGTATTTATCTGGTTTCGTTTCTTCGTTTGATTTTTATCCCGCTGATTTTATTAGTGATTGTGAAAACGTTCGACTTTGGCAGTTGGGTGGCGGAAAACGGCGCGACTATTGCGATGATTAGCTTTTTAGCAACTACCAGTCCTTCGGCGGCAACCGTTACCCAAATGGCGGTGGTGTATAAGCAAGATGCAAGAAAAGCCAGTGCGATTTACGGCGTAACCACCTTGCTTTGTGTATTCACGATGCCGTTGATTATTGCCTTATATCAGTGGCTTTAAGGCAAAAGCAAGCGGTTTGTTTTGTGAAATATTTTGCAAATACTTTTCTAAAACAGACCGCTTGTTTACGGCTTTTCAGTTGTTACTGACCTAAGCTGCCGGCGCCGAACATAATGGCGAATAGTGCCATTTGCAATTCCGATTCCGAAACCTCTCTGCCGTTTAAAATCACTTTGCCGTTTTCAATGCTCAGTGCGGTTTTAATATTCTCGGCATCAACGGTTGCCAAAGCTGATTGTTGTGCGGAGTTCGTCAATTCTTGTACCAGCAGTTTTGCATTCTCTTCCGGCGTGCCGACGTAATCTTCCGCTGAAACGGATAGCCATTGGGTTGCAAATTCTTCACTTGCCGCAAGATTTAAATTGAGGTTTAAATGGGACGGCTTAAAGATTTTCAACATCTCTTGAATAGAACCCGCTTGTGACATTTGGGCGATATCAAATTTATCCAAATCCAAGTTAAGGTTGAAGGTGTTTTTACCTTTAGCGTTTTCAAGCGAAAGCTCACTGATTTTTAATTTCGGTGCTTGGCTTACCAATGCCATTACGACCGATTGAATCTGTTGTTCTACTTCCGGCGATTCATTCTCCAATTTATCCGACAGTAACATTAATTCATTAAACGATTTGGCATCAATATCCATTGCGATATCCGCTTGGAATTTACCTAAATCCGCAGTTTTGTTACTTTCGGTCCAATCCGTTTTAATCGAAAAATTACCGCTGCTTAGCATACGATCGTCGGCTATTTTACTGGTACCTTTAGAGGTAAACTCATTGAGGTTTACAATCCGATTTTTATCGTTAGCAAAGGCAAGTTTTTTAAATGAAATTTGGTAATCGCCGATGCCTTTTAATTCGGGATATTTCGTATCTTTAATATAGTCGGCATCATAATTTAAATCGGTAATTTCAATTTTCTCGTCATTTTCCTGACTTTTGATTTTAATAAAATCCGCATTGAGTTTCTGTTTACCGAAACCGGTATAGTCGCCTTCAAAATGAATTTTTGAGGTTTCGACGGTTTCGGATTTGACCGGATTCAACGTCGCGTTACCGGCGACTTCGCCGGCGTAATTTACATTCGTGGTCGCAACCAAAATTTCATGATTGGCAAAATAGGTTTTGATATGCTCATCAACGGCGGAAAGACGAGATTCGCCGCTTAATAACATTGGCATTAGATTACCTTTTAATAAGCGGTTTAGCGGGATAGGACCGTGATAAACTTTATCGTTGCCTTTAAACGTAAAGGTTTTTTCTCCGTCTTTAATATTCACGTTATATTGAACGTCGGAACTAAAAACGCCTTTAGCGAGTTTCACCTCACTAATCTCGGCGTTTACGCCGTAAAGATTTAAACCTTTTAAGCTGTCGTTAAGTTGCTCAAGTAAGGCAGGATAACGTTGTTCGATTTGATTACCGGTGTACCATGCACCGCCGGTCGTCACAGCGGCTAATACCGCAATCGCGGACAATGCCATTGTTGATTTTTTCATTATAGAATCCTTAAAGAAAGCGCGGAACGATAGCTAGATTCTAATAAAAAACCGGACGATTGTAAAAGTCCGGTTTTTTAGTCAAGTATCTTATTGTTCGGCTTGTCGGATTAGCCATTCGCAAGGTTCGAAACGTTTACCGTATTGTTTAGTGTGTAAGCGTAATTGCCGTACGATTTCTTTTGCACCGATTTTTTCGATATAGGCATAGATACCGCCTCGAAACTCCGGAAAGCCCA
This sequence comes from Actinobacillus lignieresii, assembly GCF_900444945.1. Taxonomy (NCBI): domain Bacteria; kingdom Pseudomonadati; phylum Pseudomonadota; class Gammaproteobacteria; order Pasteurellales; family Pasteurellaceae; genus Actinobacillus; species Actinobacillus lignieresii. Next base: position 419,979 of record NZ_UFRM01000001.1, read on the forward strand.
TTGCGAGAACGGAAGCGACATTACCTTCGTCGGTCGAGGCGATAATCTTATCCTGTAAACACCAAGCCGCTTCGTTGAGCATACGTAACAGGCAACGGCGGACAATCTGTTCGGATTCCAAATCGTTACGGGCAATGGTTTCCATCACGTGATAAATGCTTTTATCTTCCTGTAAACGTTCTCCGAAGCGATCATACATATAGAAACCGCGTTTGTTTTTACAGCCTTTACGTTCATTTCGGAACAATAAATCAACCGCTTGAGGCAAACTGAAACGGCTGCCTAATTCGCTGACTAAAGCCGAGTTCGATTTGACCAATACATCCAGCCCCATTTCGTCGATCATGGCAAGCGGGCCTAATTTAAAACCGAATTCTTGTAACGAACGATCGATAAATTCAATCGATTCGCCGTCAATTAAACATTGTACCGCTTCAAGCAGTAACGGCGTTAAAACTCGATTAATAAAAAAGCCCTGCTTATCGGCAACCAACAACGGGATTTTGCCTTGTTGAATGGCAAAATGAATCGCCGTCGCAATCGTATGTTCGCCGGTTGCGCTATGCGGTATGATTTCCACCATTTTTTGCGTGGTAACCGGGCTGAAATAATGTAGCCCGATTACGTTTTCCGGACGAATCGCACAAGCCGCAATATCTTTAATCGCAAAGGTTGAAGTATTCGTTGCAAAAATGGTCTGTTCACTATAGTAGCTTTCACTTTCGGCTAACATCCGTTGTTTAAGTTTGAGATCTTCATACACCGCTTCAATCACAAAATCGGTTGATTTTGCCGCCACTAATCGCTCTCCGCCGGTAATCAGATTCATACGTTGGATCATTTCACCGTGATTAAGCTGATTTTTATCCGTTGCTTTTTGCATTAATTCAAAGCAGGTACGTAAGGCTTTACGAATTTCCGACGGATGAATATCTTTTATGCGAACCGGTACTTTAGCATTGTTGGCGGTTAAATAAGCAATACCGGTGCCCATATAGCCCGAACCTAAAATACTGACTTGAGCGATATCACGTACATTACCTCGAATACGATATTTATCCTTCATTGCCCGTTCGGTTTTCTTTAATTCGATTAATACTCGTGAGGTTGCGCTATTAAACAATTCGACAAAGGCTTGTTGTTCGAGCATTAACCCTTGTTTAAAGTGCGGCTCTTTGAGTAGTTCCATCAGTTTGGCAACCGCAGGGTAATTGCCGAACGTTTTAAGCCAAATCGCATTTTCCGTACGATCAAGCAATTTTTCGCGTAAGAACGGATTACCTTCGATTTGCTTACGCCATTTTTTAAAGAAAGTAAGTGGTTTTTTATGATTGGCTTTTTGAATTTTCTTCTCTAGTAAGAGTTGATAAGCATCGGTTAAAAGACGAGTTTTAGGCACCAATCGATCAACCAAACCCAATCCTTTGGCGGTTTCGGCAGTTATTTTTTCGCCGAATAACATTAACGGTAGCGCGGAACGTAAACCGATTAAACGCGGTAAACGTTGCGTACCGCCGGCAAAAGGTAATAAGCCGGAACGGACTTGCGGCATCGCAAAGAAAGTATGCGATTCATCACTGGCGATACGGTAATCGCAAGCTAAGGAAAGTTCCAGACCGACACTAAAGCAATTCCCGTCGATAGCGGCGACAATCGGCATTTTCAGTGTATTTAACTCTCGCATAATCGCTTGCGCATCTTGGGAAAAAGCAAGTAATTGCTCATTTGTCTTGTTTTTGAAAAGGCTCGGTTTTAAGCCCTGAATAAAATGATTTGCCCGTGTCGAAATAAAAATCGCACCTTGTACCTGACGATAAATCAGCGTACCGATAACTTCTCTTAATTCGCCGGCAAAATTTTCGGGAAGCCAGTTTTCATCATTATCAATAGAGTGAATGCGAATGATGGCAATCCGATTTTCATCTACTTCGACTTGAAACATCGGTTGCTGAATGGGTTGTTCTGTCATGGATTGTCCTTATTCGCTTTCTAATACCATTGCCGCCCCTAAGCCGCCTAAACCGCCGGAGGCGACTAATGAAATACCGCCGCCTTTACGTTTTAGCGCATAGAGTGACTGAATCACGGTACGCAAACTGGTTACCGCACGAGGATTGCCGAAAGCGATGGAGCCGCCTAAATGATTAAGTTTATCCATATCGATTTTACCTAAACAAGCGGTTCGATTTAGCTGTTTTTTTGCAAAGTCGTCCGATTCGAAAAAGCGAATGTTCGCTAATATTTGGCTGGCGGACGATTCGTGGATATCAATGTAATCCATATCGGACAAACTTAATTCGGCGCGATCCAACGCTTGCGCGGTGGCGATGGTTGCACCGGCGAACATATCTTGCCAAATATCGTTCCCGGTAATCGCATAACTGCGAATATAGCCTAACGGCATTAAACCGAGTGCTTTAGCTCTCGACTCGTTCATTAACAGCACGGCGGCGGCTCCGTCCATCGGTTGAGGCATATTGGCTTCGGTGACGGTGGCATATTCTTTATTGACAATCGGCGAGAAACGTTGGTAATAGCTTGCTCGAGTTGCCGCGGAAATTAATGTATCCGAAACGACAAAATCTTTATAAGGGCGAGGAAAAGACGGCATCACTTCTTCTTTTAATAAACCGATTTTCCAAGCATCGGACGCTCTTTGATTGGACAATCGGGCATATTCGTCTTGTTCCGCTCGGCTGATATTGTGATCCTGCGCCATTTGTTCGGAAACTTCCGCTACCGACATTTGCGTGGTGAAATCACGTAAATTTACCCCGTGCGGTTTCAGATCGCGCCAAGAAAAGCGGCGAAAACGGCGGTATTTTTCATCGAGCGTTTCCGCGCTAAAAATGGATTTTAATTTATAGATCACTCGAGGACTGATACTTAACGGCGCATTTGAAATCGAGTCGGCACCGCCGGCAATACCGGCATTAATCGAACCGCTGACAATGCTGCCGGCGACATTGGCAATCGCTTGCAAGCCGGATAAACAGGAGCTACTGATACTGTAAGATTGCAGTTTTGGCATATTCAGTGCCAAGGCGATTTCTCGTGCCGGATTCGGAATATCGGGTTGTTGAATTACTTGCCCGAATACCAGTTGTTCGATTTCGTGATGTTCAATCGCCGTGCGGCTAAGTAATTCGTTGGTTACCATCGTACCAAGACTGGTCGCATAAGCATCTTTAAAGCCCGTGTCTTTACGCGCAAACGGTGTTCTCAGTCCGGATACAATTGCAACACGCTCGCCTTTGGTTGTCAGTAACTGCTGATTCGGCATGATTTGTCCTTAATCGAGTGGAAAGTCGGAATTGGAAAATAACATTGTAGCATTGTTAGTTTGAAAATAGATTAAGCATAAGAAAAGAACTACGCACGAATGCTAAAGTTATGCAGAGTGAAATGATATACGACAAGCGATGATATTTTCACAATATTTTGCAAAACCTCGGGAAAATATCACCGCTTGTTACGCAAGACAGAGAATAGTTATTCGCTTTTCTCTTTGTATTCGCATAAATCTTCAATAATACAAGAACCGCAACGAGGCTTGCGAGCAATGCAGGTGTAACGGCCGTGTAAAATTAGCCAATGATGTACGTCCACTTTGAATTCGGCGGGGACGACTTTAAGTAATTTTTCTTCCACTTTGACTACGTCTTTACCGGGAGCGAATCCGGTACGGTTGGATACGCGAAAAATATGCGTATCGACCGCAATGGTCGGATGACCGAAGGCGGTATTGAGTACGACGTTTGCGGTTTTACGCCCGACACCCGCAAGCGCTTCCAAGGCTTCACGATTTTCCGGCACTTCGCCGTTATGTTTTTCAATTAAATCACGGCAGGTTTTGATGATGTTTTCCGCTTTACTGTTAAAAAGCCCGATAGTTTTAATATATTCCTTCAAACCGTCCACGCCTAAATCTAAAATGGCTTGCGGCGTGTTAGCGACCGGAAACAATTTATCGGTCGCTTTATTTACCCCTTTATCGGTTGCTTGGGCGGAAAGAATAACCGCAATCAGTAATTCAAACGGATTACTGTAATTCAGCTCCGTGGTCGGATGCGGATTTTCATTGCGTAAACGGGTTAAAATTTCAATTCGTTTTGCTTGATTCATTTATATTCCTAGAAAAGATAAGAATCCTTGTTCGTATAACATTTTGATTACCATAAGAAATGACATGGTAACTAACATCGGACGTACCAGTTTTTTACCTTTGGTTACCACCATTCTCGCCCCTAAAGTGCCGCCGATAAATTGACCAATCATCATAATAAAACCGATTTTCCATAAAATCGCACCGCCCAACATAAAAAAGATGAGTGAGGCAAAATTAGAGGTAAAGTTCAGTACTTTGGCATGAGCGACCGCTTTCGGTAAATTAAAGCCGAGTAATAAGATAAAGGCTAAGGTAAAAAACGAACCGGTTGCCGGTCCGAACATACCGTCATAAAAACCGATACCGGCGGCGGCACTAAAGGCAAATAACGGAAAACTGATACGTTGTTTTCTGTCTTCATCGCCGACCGTCGGGCTAAATAGAAAATAAACGCCGATAATTAACACTAAAAAAGGTAATAACATTTTAAGTGAATTGACATCGATCATTTGCACGAAGATTGTACCGCAAGCCGCACCGATAAAGGTCAATAGAATCAATAGGGAAATTTGTCTGAGATTAACCGCTTTTTGGCGCACAAAATAAAGCGAAGCGGAAAACGAGCCGCCGCAGGCTTGTAATTTATTGGTACCGAGCGCCATAGTCGGCGGTATGCCGGCGGAAAGCAGAGCGGGAATCGTGAGTAACCCGCCGCCGGCTATCGCATCAATAAAGCCGGCGATCGTTGCTATCGTGAATAACATCGCTAAAACATCAAACGAAAGTTCCATAAATATCCTTTTTTAATAAATGACCATCTCATCAATATGTACGGCGACGGAACCGAATTCATAACCGAGCAGCGATTCAATCTCTTTCGATTTTTTTCCTTTAATACGAATTAACGCATCGCTGTTATAACGAGCAAGCCCCAAAGCAAGCGCTTTACCTTCTTGGTTAAAAATTTTCACTACTTCGCCTCGGCTAAAGACGCCGTTAATCTCGGAAACACCGACCGGCAGTAATGATTTATGTTGTAATAATGCAGCTTCCGCCCCTTTATCCACCACAAGCGAGCCGACTTGCGGAGCGGCGAATAACCATTGTTTACGACCTTCCAAGCGGTCGGATTGTACTAAAAACTTACTACCGATGGATTCGCCGTTAGCTAAATCGACCAATACGTTTGCACGAGAGCCTGAAGCGATAACGGTTTCGACACCGGAACGCGTAGCAATATCGGCGGCGGTAACTTTAGTACTCATGCCACCGGTGCCGAGTTCGGTGACGCTACCGCCCGCCATTTGGCGGATTTCAGGCGTGATTTTTTCCACGACGGACAGTAATTTCGCTTGCGGATTTGAACGCGGATCGGAATCAAATAAGCCTTCTTGGTCGGTTAAAAGATAAAGTTGATCGGCATGCGCTAGAATCGCAACCAATGCGGAAAGATTGTCATTATCACCGACTTTAAATTCTTCGGTGGCAACCGTGTCGTTTTCATTGATCACAGGAATGATTTTTTGCTCCAACAAGGCATTTAAGGTATCGCGCGCATTTAAAAAACGTTCGCGATCATCAATATCGGCACGGGTTAATAAAATTTGCCCGATATGAATGCCGTAAATATCGAATAAATTTTCCCAGGTACGGATTAGCTGACTTTGCCCGACTGCAGCAAGCATTTGTTTATAGGCGAGTGTTTTGGGAAGCTCGGGATGACCTAAATAATCTCTGCCGGCTGCCGCGGCTCCGGAGGTGACGACAATTACTCGATGATGTTGATGAAGTTGAGCAATTTGTTTAACTAATTCCAGCATATAAGGACGGCTTAAACTTTTTCCGCCGTGCGTGAGAGTACTGGTACCAAATTTAATTACAATCGTCTTTTGCATAGTCTTATCTCGATAAAAAATTTAACACCAAAGTATCACTTTTATTTGTTAAAATCGTAAATATAACTGTTTTCACAGGAATGTCCTTTGTTTTCAATATGTTATATTTTTTACTTGTTTTTTGTGGCGACAAAGTGGCTGTTTTGATTTGCTTTTTACCGTCACTTTTTTTGATTTTAGATCGCTTTTTATTATTTTGTAAATTTCAAATTGCAAAATAAGCCACGTAAAACCCGCTCAAACCATTGGTACACCTTTGTTTACGACAAATCAAACAAAACGCTTAGATCGCTCTTACGTGAAAAACACTGAAATAAACTGAAATTATTACAATTTGATCCCTCTTACAGATCGGCTTTACATAAGGCTTCACACGTGTTTTTAAGTGAAATTTAACTGAAAAACAACCAATTTTATATAAAAATTTTGCAGGTGGGTGAGTGCGTTTTACGTGGCGTGGACGCGTACGTATTTCGTTTACGTGATAGCAATCTTACAAGGTAACTTACAAGCTAACTTACAAGCTAACTTACAAGCAACACGCACAAAAAAGCCCGCAATTGCGGGCTTTAGTTATGCGATGATTGGCGTGAGCTTGCCTTTTTCTGTTGTTGCACTGTTGCTCAGTGTGAGCATAGTGCTTTTATTTGATGGAGTAGGGCCACCGTTATGATTATGTTCCGCTACGGCTTTTGCTAAGTCCGCCGTAATCTGTAGTAGCGATTCCAGTATTCTGAAAATATTCTGACCTGCTGTCCCCACGTGAGAAAGCGGGGCAATGAGTTCATTTTTCGCATCAGAAATCTGTTTTGATACGCCTTGGATATGTTGTTCAAGATTACCGCCTACACCAACGTTTTTATTACTTGCCGTTACTTCTTCGATATTACCGATAACGTGCGTTTTCTTATTCCCGCCTACTGTTTCTGTATTATCTGAATCAACGTCTTTCGTTGCTGTGCCTAGCGTTTTATGTTCGCTGTCCGTTTCGATTTTCCGCTGATAGCTCTTTTCGCTGATCGTCTGGTCTGTCTCTTTGTGCATATTGCCCGCTTGGTCGGTGCGCTCAAACACTTCGGGCCGTTGCTGCCTTAACATCTCCCCTGGCGCAATTGCGGGCATTGTTTTTCCTTCTGCAGAAAACGAACGCACGAACGGCTGATCGCTGCGCCCATTATGAAACCCGATTTCAACAATCGTGCCGATTTCGGGATAGCAGAAATCACCGCCTTGCGATGACGGGCTCGTCACTGGCAACGGCACGGCATTGTAAACTGGCACGCTAGAATCATCATTACCGTTTTCATCCAGTAGCTGTACATCTACCGCATATTTGGGGCGGAACGGGTTATTCAAATCCCCAGCGCTAGATGGGTCGGAAATAGAAACGACTTTACCACGCTTCGGCAAGTGATAACCGCCTGCTAACTCGGGGAATTGTTTTTCAATCTGACGGCGCTCTGCGTTTGTTTGCGTTGGCTTGCCGTTTTCGTCCAGTTCTTCCCAGTCTAAGTAGTAATTATCGCCGTTCAGTTCTACTTTCTGAATGCGCTTATTATTGATTAATGCGCCCGGGCGAATTGCTGCAGAAATCGGGAGTGTAATTCGGCTACCGCTTTGATGCAGAGTACTGTCATGATCGACTTCAACGGGAGATGTTGCCCACTGACTATCTAGCCAGCTCCCGATAAATACCGAACCGTCTGCCGCCTGTTGCCAGATAAAATGCGGAATTTGGAACTGACGGCCGATATTCGTCAGAAGCTGATAACCGCTACCGCTATGCGCGAATTGCGCAATCGGTTCGGTTGAATATGCTTTATCAGGCACTTTACACACAATGCCCGTCTGATGAGTAATCCACTCCGCAAGCTCTTTTAGCGTGATGTGTCGGTGCGAACAATTAAGCGGTTTTTCAAATTTTGCCGCACGCTCTCTAATCAATAATTTTTTGTAGCCTGGCTGTGCTGATTGTTCGCTTTCTACGTAGCCGTCAAACCATTTGTAATAGTCGTCATGCTCACCGAGCTCAAATACCACCGCTTTCCCGGTGCATTCCGCTTCTGTTTCTACAGTGATATAGCCACGGCCAGCGTTATTCAGCTCAAGAATAATTTGTTCTTTTGCTAACGGAACTTCTGTGCCATCTAGTAGCACTGTCTTAATGATTTTCACTAATCGCCGATTCCATTATTGATTTTAGCCCAAATGCTGTCATCAATTTCTTTCGTTTTGCTGTCTGTTGCTGTGGTTTGCGTTGTTTTTGCTGCGCTCTGACTTGCTGTTGATACCGTGGCGCTTGCCGAAGAAGTCGATGCTTTTGCTTTTTCGCTTTGCACCTTCGCTTTCGGTTTTTTCTTCTGCTTGGCTTTTTTCTCACTAACAGAATTAACCTCTTTTAGTGTAAAGTTGATATTCCAACCCAGCACATAGTCTTCACTAGCCGACACTTCGCCACTAAATACCCCTTCACGCATATTCGCCGCTTCGGCGGTAATATTGCTGATACGATATTTGACTTGCTCGCCCTTTTTATCCGTTGCTTCCGCAAGCTTGAAAATGTTCGTTAGCCATTCTTTTTCACGATACGGAATCAATCCATTTACCCGCAGTTCCTTTGATTTTACTCCCTTATCACTGCGCTTCGTTGAACTTTCTTGGCCGCTCATATCTTCTTCCTCACGATTCATGCTTGCTGTCGCCTGGAAGTTGTGCATATAAATTGGCGAACCATTTAATGATAGTTGCACAGACGGCAAACGCTTCTGCTTGCCCTGCATTGGCAGTTCATCTTGTGCATCTCGTGCCGATTCGCGTAAATAGCTACTAATCCAACCCATTAATCATCCCCCTTAAGTTTGTTAAGTCTTTGCCAATAAACATCACGGCAGCGGTAAACACATTGCTTGCATCGGGCACGCCGTTTTGCAACTGCATTGCGACCTGCGTCAATTCTGCCTGCATTTCGAATACGTAAGTTTCTGCAGAAGCAGATAACAAGCGGTCAGTTTTCTCGTTATTTTTACGATCTCGTTCAACCTTTTTCGCTTTGAGCGCATTGATAATATCGCTCATGCCGCTTGATGCTGTTGCACTCGCTGTGGCGAGAGCATTGCGTATTACGCCTTGCAACGTGCGTGCAGATTGAGGCGTAATATCCGCCTCTTTCGCAAATGCGGGCGAAGCAAGCGCAGTTGTTTTTACCATCTTCGTCTGTTCGATCGTTGCCGATGCCTTTGCGTAATCTAACGCCTGTTTAAAAGTCGGTTCGGGCAATAGCTCAGCAAGTGCTGATATTTTTTGCACAAAATCATCAGAAGTCGGCGAAGCTACCATCACGCAAATTACGTCTTGCGTACCGCTTGGGCGGTTTGTGTCGTTGTAATCTGTGAGCTTTGAAAAGAATGCTTTGACGGCATTTTCGGGCGATAAATACTTGTTCGATTTTTCTTGCACACCGTGCGACCAATTGTGCACCCCAATTTTCACCCCAGTAAGCGTAAAATTAAGGGGCGTAGCACGCCCCTTTTGATTATCTGCTAATGCTTGGCGAACCGATGCGGGTAATGCTATTTTCTTCTTAGCCCACATTCTCGCCGAACCCCTGCGGATATTGTTTGCGATTAATCTCGCTCTGATACGCCGTTTTACAGTGCGCAGCATCAAAAAATAGAGCATTCACACATTTATAAGCAATGCTCCACTTGAGTTTCGGTTCCTTTGCTAAGATTGCACCACGGTAACAACGACTTGAGATTGTTTCGTCTGCTGCTCCAGCAAAGATTGCGTTAACGAGTTGATCAAGAGCAATCAATAAATGATATAAGTATTTATTTTTCATTTTTGTTTTCCTCTAAAAATTCTGCGTAAGTTTTTGACCAACCGATAGACCAGTCATAATCTATCGGGTTATCGCTATTTTGTAATAGCACTTTATGCATATAAGCGTTTTCGTACATACTTGTTTTCAAATCTCGCACGGCATTCCAAACTGCAATAAAATCATTAAAATCAAGTAGATAAACTGTATTGTCTGCACAGATTAAACTAAATCTTTGCTCTTTGCCGTTTAAGTCAAAATCAGCTTTGATTTGCACTAAGTTATCTTGACCGGTTTTGTCTGTATCTACCCATTTATTGATTTGTTTGATATAGACGCCACCATTTACGCAATAATCACGCTTAGCGTTAATTAATTGACAAACGTGCTGTTTATGTTCGTTGATTAATTTTTGTTGTTTATCTTTGTCTAGCACCCAGCTTTTACCGTTAAAAATATAAGCTATCCCCGGTTTTGGTTTGCTTAATGTAAGCATGTTATTTTCAAAGATGATTTCACACCCGTTTTCTAAACCTTCGGTAAATTGTTTATATTGTTCTTCGCTAATAGGTAAAGCCAAATCGGGTATAATATTAATCTCTTCAATCAGAAATGATTTTTTATCTAAGTCATAAAAATACATATATCCACCTACTTAAAAACAGCACCATTTTGATATAACTGATTAAACAACAAGCCATTTGCAATGCCGCCTTTTGCGTCACGAGCAGATATAAAACTCCCATTTGAGAACTGAAGGTCATTATGACCGTCTGAGTTACGATTGCTTCTACAGTCGACATTAGTTACGACTACAGAAGAACCAAAATTAGCATTAACTGAAAATTCTGACCCACAAATCACAGATGAGTCAGATGCGTCCACTTTTGAGCCGTTTTTTGCATGTATACCTTTACTTTTCGCTATGATGCTTGATTGATTAACTGTCACTATCGCACATCTATCTGCCAGTATGCCTTGATTACAATCATTTAAATTAACTTTTGTGAAAGATACACTTCCTCCTAAGCAGTAAATTCCGACGGATTTAGCGTTTTGGATATTTATTTGATATCCTCCGACCCTTCCGCCTTCTTGGCATCTGATGCCATATCGATTAGCGTTGTTCAGCTCTGCGTAGTCACACCCGATTGCACTAGACGATAAGCAGACAATCGAGTCATTTTTGCAGTTATCTGCTACACCTCTTTCAAAATTTATAATTGAGCAACCAAATGCTGATACTCCATCATGAGAACCAGCACAACGTCCACCTTGTGCGTTCATTTTTGATGCTCCAGCAGCAGCGTAACCGCTTTTTCCAGCGCCCTCAAAATAGGTGATGCGACAACTAATTGTGCTTGCTTCTCGAGCAAAGCAACCATAACCACCGGCATTATTGATACCGCAATTACTCCAAATATGACCGGTGGAGTTTCTGTTACAGACATATCCATGTCTGTTTGTGCCATCGCCTGTTTCATCCATTTTAAATCGGCAAGCCAGTAATAACTGTTCCGAATTATCTCCGGCATAAAATGCTGGATACATCTCGGAAGATGTACCCTCAAAGTAAGCAATTTTAGTCAAAGACTCCCGACTAATAATGACCTCAGGGTCTTCTGCGATCAGGTTTATCCAGCCTAGTTTTGATTGTCTTAAAATAACTTGCTCACGCATTACAAAACCGCTAAGTATTTTTATTGTTGCCGACAAACTATCGGGAGTATACTTGGATGAATTTGTACTATCGCCCACTTTATGAGTTTTTTTCGAAAAATTATTGGTCAAATATGATATAGCATCGTTAATTGTTGCGAAATCTCCTTGATTCCCTACTGTCACAGTTACATTAGAGTTTAATAAATCTAATGTTAAATCTAATGTATCTTTTTTAGTTTTAAATGTACCGTTAAAGTAAATTTTCACTTTAGGGATGGCATCAACAAAATAGACTCCATTTAATAAATTAACATAGTTCACTTTTAATTTTTCTAGTGCATTAAAGGCTTCGGTGTCATTGTTTTTCCCATTGCCAAATGCTCCAAAATCGAAAGGTGTAATTTGCTGGTAAACTCGTTTCCATCTTTGCCCATTTGTTGTCACAATCACAGTACCACTATTATCAGCGGTCGTTTTATCATTCAAATCCGAATAAAACTCCCCACCACCCACATTTGAGCCGGCATAATAACCACGCACTAAAATGCGCTGATTGTCTTCTGTTGGCTCAATTGTGCGGAGTTCGGCGATTGATTCGCATTGACCAATTGCATTAAACCCCACAGGAGATTTAATATATTCAAATTGATTGTTAACGATCTCAAATTTGTTATTAATGGTTACAAACTCATTAGTAAAATCCACTTGCCATGATTCGGCGGCAACATTGATTTGTGTTAATGCTTTTGCGCCAGTGAAATGTAAGATCATGTTACGGGTCATTGAGTTTCCGTATGTTTTACCTTTATTTTTACGTTTTTTAATAGTATCGGTAAAACAAGCAACAGCTAGGATATTCTCACTTTTATTGATTAATCCAATATAGTTAAATTCAAAATCTCCGACATTTGAACCAAGTACAGCAGAGTACACAACTTTATTTTCGTCAATATAGCCGGCACGGCTAATATCTACACGATGTGCAATTTCTGTCGGCATCGTTAAATAACGATGCAAGTTATCAGCAGTTAATCCGCTGATATTACAAAAAATCATTTGGTCAAAAACTACCGGTTGATTCTTTGCTGTTTGCTGTGCAACATATTTTTCAAAATCTGAACTGGCTAACATTGTCATAATGTTAATATCCTTTTTTGTTATAATTTTATTTCAAGTTCGTCACAGTAATAAGTGTGACCAAATTCTGCATAATGCAAATAAATTTCTATGGTGTTCTCGGTCAAAAACGAATAACGCCGACAAGTTCTGCCGTACTTACGAATAATTTCATAAATCAGTTGATCGTTTTGCGATAATTGTCCGTCGGTTAAAATTAAGTGAATAATATCGAAATCAAGCCCTTCAAATCGTTCTTTAATTTCTACTTTCCCTATCTCTAAACGTTCGAAAATATTTTTAAAACCAATTACGCTGCCTGCTTCCTTTGCGTTAATAAAGGCGTATTTAACCCGTTTTCTATATAAACTTAATGGCTCATTATCGAATCGATTAATATCACGCTGATAAGCAATTAAATTTAAAATAAAAACAGGGCAATTCTCTTCATCAAAAATTTGAAAAGGGAACACGAGCGTTTTAAACGTTAAATCCCACCATTTTTTGAAAAGTGTAGCCAGTTTATTCAGCTCACCTTTATTCATCCAAAAAGGTAATTTAATCTCAATCATCTTCACGCACCTGCAATTGTTTAATTCTAGGGATTGATAGATCTGTTATTACGTCATCTTGCCCCCAATTTAAAGACTTAACTTGAGGATATTGCTCATGAATTTCTTCACCTAATTTTGACCAAGAAAAACGGCTATAAGGGTAAGTTTTCGTAACGGTATAATTGTTATTTTCTCTAAATGCGCAGCGGATCATTTGCGCTATATTGAATAAGAGTTCTTGTTTTTGTACGGCATCTAATTCTTCATTAGAGAAATAAACACTTAAACTAATATCGCAATCTACTTCTGGCATTTGGAATGCTCTAATATCATCGCCATGGCCGTGATAACCATCATTCATTAAATATTGATTAATACGATCGATATATGCTTGCGCAGCCACGCCAGTATCCAATAACAAATAAATATTTGCTGTTCCTGCGCCTCTCGGTGCGTCATGTAAAAAGTAAATTCGATCTACAGGGAGCTTTGCAATTTTCGCTACCAATGCTCGATACACGCTATCAATATGATGATCGCCAACACTGGAAAAAACCACTCGATAACGCTCTCTTAGTTCTTCATCACTTTCATTATCAGTGCCTGGCGATAGCAACCAATCCGTCTGGTTTTCTACAGACTTGATACCGTTAATCGCAACAGGGAGTATTTTGTAGTACCCATCAGCAAGGTTAAAATCCGCTCCCGTTTGTTCGGCAATGACTTTGATGTTTTTACTTGTTTTTCCTGCGGGGATGTCGTCATCAAACTGAGTGATTAATTTGTATGTAATATCGTTAATTCGCTCTGTTTGTACGATAGTGCCCGCTGGGACTCGAATCGATATATCTGCATTTTCTTTTGTAAAAGTGATATACCCTTCGGCTTTTGTGGCGAGTAATCGCTCAATGCCAACTGCTGAGCAAAGTAAATCCAACCACTTACCCCTTGCAGTTTTCACAAATAAATTTGGCAAGATACCTTCGATCAGCACGTCCGTGAGCCATTTCACGGGGGCGACGGCAATTGCAGTCACTAAGCGCCAGAATGGAGACATTTTGCTCGTGTTGGTAATTAATCCCGCTTCTTCTGTTAGCGTTTCAAACTGTTGCTTAATTTCGCTTTCTTCAACGGGCAAACCCTGATCGATCAGCAGTTCTTTAAATTCTTCGCTCATTAATAACTTATCTCCAGTGCGTCTATTTGTCCAAAATCTACTGTCTCAGCAGTAAGCCATAATTTCCCGAGTTTCTCTTCTTCGATAGCGATCGTGCCTGGTACTAATCGCTCATCTTCTTCAGCGAGCAAAATCATCTGCAAAAAAATATCGCTACGTAGCACGGGCGAGCGCTCAGCGATTAATGCCGTAACTAAACCGCTTTCCATTAGCGCATGTTTAATATCTTGCGCAATAGATACTCTGTTATCGCAAATAGTGGGGATATTTCCGCTATCTAGCGTTATATCCCCATCGGTAATGAGTAAATCTAAATATAGCTTTTCCGTCATTTCAGTTGATTATTGTCGTGTTGCTGTTGCATTACTGCTGCACTTACTTGTTTAACAACATTCTCGGACGTAATGCCGTTAAAATGATAAGTATTGGTGTAAGTGACGTTCTGTTTATTAGTGCTTACATAAGATGCCGCTGTGCCTGTTTTCACTGTCCCGCCGTTTGGCTGAACAGAAGCGGGTAGTTGTGTATTGCTTGCTGGCACGGTGGCAACATTTGCCGCTTTCAGCATCATATTTGTAGTGCTCATAAACGATGACTTACCTACATCTAAATTTTTGAGTTGGCTGTCGTTTACGATCAGTGGAATTTCGATGCCAAGCCCTAGCGTGTTTGAGACGGCATTCCATTTGCTGATAATCCAGTTCACCACGCCCAGGAATGTATTTTTGATACCCTCCCAGACTGAAATTGCAATATCTGCAAGTAACTTAAAGCCTTCGCCCAGCAAGCCAAGCCAATCATTATTGGTCCACGCTGTAACGAGTGCGTCCCAGTGTGAAAGAATCGCAGTTGTAACGCCTGCAAATACATCAACTAAGCCACTAATACCGATCGCAATCAGCTCTACTACGCCAATTACCGCTTCAAATGCCACACCAAGCAATGCGCCTACCGTCTCGCCAACACTGCGGAATGTTTCCGCTGCGTCCGTTGCGCCACCTAAATTGCCTGTAATGCGCCCGATAGTTTCCATCACTCGGCTAAACGCCGCTTTCAGCATATCGAACGCTCGGTAAAGCGGGCTTAAATGCTCTGAAAATGTGCCGAAGCCTTTTTTCACACCCGCAAAGAAATCATCAAAATTATTGCGATACTTATAAATAAATACCCCAATCCCGATTAATGCGGCCACAAATAAGCTCATTGGGCTAAAAAGCGCTAAGAAACCGACTTTCACTGCGGTAAGTGCCGCTGAAAATACCGTTTGGAATACGGCAATCGGGCCTGCTGCGAACGCTAAGCGCAGAATGCTCAC